>PQAG01000043.1 GCA_003104895.1 Nitrosomonadales bacterium | reverse complement strand
CCATCGTTCATGGACAGACCGTCGCGGAGGTAGCTGCGGAAAAAATCAGGCGGCACAGGCAAGACCTCGTGGCTGAGCCCGGCTGCGCGGGCCACTTTGCGGCCGTAGCGCACGTCGTAGCAATGGGCATGTCCGAAGGAACAGGCTCGCCCCCGCTCCAGCGCTCGCTCCGGAAGAAAAGCAGCGATCGCACGGGAATCGAGCCCCCCCGAACAGGGCAGCACAAAAGGCTTCTCCCCCACTGACCGTTCCACCGCCTCGCGCAGCGCCTCTCCCAGGCGCCCGGCCCAGCGCTCCAGATCAAGGGACGTGTCGGGTTCGAAGCGGGGCGTCCAGTATCGCCGTTGCGCAATCCCGCTACGGTTCACAGTCAGCAAGGCCGCCGGCGGGAGAACGGAAACGCCGCGGAGCAGGCTGCGCTCGTCCAGCAAATGGCTGGTGGTCAGAAACTGGGCGAGCGCCAACGGGTCGATCCCGGGGCGCACTGCAGGATGCACGGCAATGGCTTTGAGCGCGGAAGCGAACAGCAGCATCCCATCCTGCTGGAACAGGTAGAGCTTCTCCAGGCCGAGCCTGTCATTGGCAATCGCCAGGGTTTCCGTCCGCGGGTCCCACGCCAGCGCCACGTACATGCCGTCGCAAGCAGCGAGCGCATCCGTTCCTCGCTTCAGGTAGTCCTGCAGCATGCATTCCGCCGTCCAGCCTCGCTCATGCATGCGCCCGATCACCTGCAGCGCAACCCCGGTCAGGGAATCCTGCGCAAACAGGGGTTCCGCCCAGTGGCTATATTGAACGTGCAGGCGCAGGTTCCGGGCGGAAAATTCATGCCCGCGCCCATTTTCCAGAGGGTAAAGCGCGCCAGCCATCCGCTCGAACACAGCCGGATCGATCTCGTGCCCTCCCATCCAGATTCCCGCCACACCATGGCTCATTACTGCAACCCCGTTTAAATATTCTTACGCCCGCGCCAGGCCAAGCCGGTGTTTCCAGCGTGCAGCCTCGCTTTCGGTTTCCCGTAGCGGCAAATAGAGGAAAGCTGCCGTATAAACAAGCGCCCCCAGCCCCGACATGGCAAACAGATAAGCCGCGGAGCCAGCCCTGGCCCAATCGCCGGGCCAGAAAGAAGAGGCGAGCAGCAATGTAGCGAAGAGCAGGCCGTTCAGGAACAGGCCGGGTTTGAGCGCCCGGAAAAGCTCTGCGCGGCTAACGCCCAGGCTGCTGTTGGCGACGGCCGCGGTGCGCAAGCCTGCATACGCCGAACCGGCCACGCTGGCCCAGGCAATGCCCGGGATGCCCCAGCGGTAGCCAAGCAGGCACCCTGCCGCCAGCAGCGCCAGGGTTTCCAGCTGGATTCGAAACTCCTGCGTCAGGAGGTTGCGCGCTTCCAGCACCGCCCCGGCGGGGTTGGTAACGCAGCGAAACAGGACTGAAAGGGCAAGAATCTGCAGTGGCTGCACCGCCCCCAGCCATTTGTCGCCATACACCACCGAGATGAAAGGCTCGGCCAGCCAGGCCAGCCCTACATTGAAAGGCAGCGTGTACACCACCACCAGGGTCACGGTCCGCAGATAGATGTATTTCGACTGATCCAGGTTGTCCTGGGTCTGCGCCAGCGCGCGAAACACGGCCTGATAGGGTGCGGTCCCGATCGTGCTCATGGGTATCGAATTCAGGCTTGCTGCCTTGTTGTAAAGGCCGACCGCGGCGGCGCCCAGCAGCCGCGTGGCAACCAGATTGGGAATCTGCACCCTTCCATACTCGACGATGCTGTTCAGGGAAACCTTGAAGCCGTAACTGCCAAGGCGGCGTGCAATCGCCCCGTCGATGCTGAAGCGGGGAGCCCAGCCAGCCACGCGAAACAACACGAACGCGCTGAGCAGGCTGCCCAGCAGCCCGCCAAGCACGAGGCTCCAGACTCCCCACCCTCGCCCGGCGAGCACAACGCTGACAATCCCGGAGATGATCGAGGTGGCAGCAGCCACAACTGCACTCGCCTTGAACCGCATTGCACGCTGCAGGAGCGAGCCCGGCACATTGACGAACGGGCGCAGCAGAAAGCTGAGGGCCGAAACCCTGAAAAGGTCAACGTAAATGGGCTGAGCGAACCAGGCCGCGAACCACGGCGCGGCGATGAAGAAAAAACCGTAGATCGCAAATCCGATGAGCAACTGCATGGTGAACACAACCTGGTAATCGCGCTTTCCCACCTCCCTGGCCTGGACCAATGCCTGGCCGGTTCCGCCTCCGGCGATGAACCCGGCAAACCCGGTAAAAATCTGCACCGTCACGAGCAGACCGAAGTCCGCCGGAACCAGCAAACGAGCCAGCACCACGCCAAAGGCGAACTGCAGGAGCTGGCCGCCCAGATTGCCTGCCAATAACCATTTGGTGCCGCTGCGGATGGAATTGCCGAGGCTCATGTTGTGCTGGGGAAATTATTTTCAGGCTGCGCCACGAAAGGCCTGCCACTCATATCAATCAAGTTCACCGTCCGGCTTTGATGCGTCAAGGAGCGCAGCATACTCGTCGCGCACCTTGTTGACACAGAAAGCATATAGGAAAGAATCCAGCCGGGTCCAGAGCATGCGGATC
>PQAG01000042.1 GCA_003104895.1 Nitrosomonadales bacterium | reverse complement strand
TGCTGACCCGCTTGACCTGGCTCACCTGCTGGAAAGCGGTCAGCATGCCTTCGGCGGAATTGACATCGAGCGGATATACCTGCCACTCGTCCACGTAGCGCTTGTATTCCGTGGTCGTGGTGTCGGTGGCGCGGGTTTCAATCGGCAGCAGCTGGATGCAGGGCTCGCGGCCCTCTTCGTACATCAGTTCGGTGGGGCACATGGTGGTGCGCCCGGCGCTGGAGGGCAGCAGGCGCAGGCCATAACCGGCGAAGAAAATGGCATTGATCAGCTCGGATTTGCCGCGCGAGAATTCGGCCACAAACGCCACATTGAGCTTGTCGTCGCGCAGGCGGTCGAGGATGTGCTGAATGCGCAGATCGGTCTGGCCGTCGTTCAGCTCCTGCTCGTTCAGCCAGTTGCGATAAGCGCTGATGTTGCCGGACAGACCACTGCGCCAGGCGCTGTAAGCCTCGAAATGCGCGACCAGATTTTCGTTTGTCATTTAATTCCCCCATAGCCGCTCGTCAGCGATGCCACCGTACTTTAGCATAAAATATAAATTAAACAATGCTGTCCGCGTGGATGCTAAGTGTTTTCATGAAGCATGAAATTTGCATGAATAAAGGCAATTTGCATGCCACCTGCCATCACTTCTGGCAGACCGGGCAATAAAAAGTGGCACGCTGCCCCTGCCGCAGCAGGCGGACGGAGCTGGCGCAGACGTGACAGGGCTCTCCGGCACGGCCATAAACGAAGTACTGCTGCTGGAAATATCCCGGCTTGCCGCTGCTGCCGACAAAGTCCCGCAGGCTGCTGCCGCCCGCGGCAATCGCCTGCTCCAGCACCTCCTTCACCGTGCGGGCCAGCCGGCCGCAGCGCTCCCGCCCCAGGCGCGCAGCGGGAAGCGTAGGATTGATGGCGGCGCGGAACAGGGCTTCGTTGGCGTAAATATTGCCTACGCCCGCCAGCAGATGGCCATCCATCAGGGTTTGCTTGATATTGGTTTTCTTGCCGCGCGTCACCCGGTACAGCCAGGCGCCATCAAAACCGGCTGTCAGCGGTTCAACTCCCAGTTTATCCAGCAGGGGGTGACGCATTGGGTCAGTTTCTGTCCAGATTACGGCACCGAAACGGCGCGGATCGCGCAGGCGCATGCAAAAACCATTCTCCAGCACCAGATCGAAGTGGTCATGCTTTTCCGCCGGAGTGGCGGCGGGCAGAATGCGCAGGCTGCCGGACATGCCCAGATGCAGGATCAGCCAGCCCCGGCCGCAATCCAGCAGCAGGTATTTGCCGCGCCGCCCGATCCCGCGTATGACCAGCCCGGGCAGTATGCGCGCCAGTTCAGGGATCACAGGAAAACGCAGGCGGGCGTCGCGAACCATGACGGCCCTGATGATCTGGCCGCCCAGATGGGGCTCGAGACCGCGGCGGGTGGTTTCAACTTCGGGCAGTTCAGGCATAGGTGAACAGGGGACCGGTCAACTGTTGCGACGGCGATGCCAGACAAGAGCAGCAATCGCGAAAAAGGACAGGGGCAAAATGACCAGGAAACCCGAGGCGATCGCCATCGCCCCGCTTTTGCTGATATTCAGGCTGGCATCCAGCGTGCTCTTGGGCTGGATGGAAATGAGTTTTGCATCCCCCGCCAGCCAGTTGAACAGATTGATGCCGAGGTCAAGGTTTCCGGCATTGCCAAGGGCCGCATTGGCGAGAAAATCCCCGCTGCCGATCACGGCCACACGCTGCCTGACATCTTCCTGCTCGCGTTCCAGCGCCAGGCCGATCACCACCGGCCCAGGGATATCCTGAGCGGCATCGAATGCGGCCTGCTCATCCGCCACACCGTTCTCCAGCCAGGCACGCGCGGAAGTTTCGATCAAGGGCGTCGCATGCCAGCCCGGATCATCATTCACGCCCACGGCACGGGCATGGGGATACAACGTGACGAGATCGAACTGGGCGGTCACTGCATGCGGCCCGTACTGGGCCGCCACCGCCGTTGTCAGCGCAAAGCCTGCTTCACGTGCGGCGGGGTCGATCACCACACCCGGCGTGAGCGCCAGACCCAGCGCCTCGGCGATGGGCTGCAAGCCCTGCAGCGAGCCGGGTTCCAGCAGCCACAGAAGGCTGCCGCCGCGCGCCAGATAGCGCCGGATCTTGTCCATTTCGCCCGGCGGAATGGGATTGCGCGGCTGGGTAAGCAGCAGCACATTGACCCCGGCGGGCACTTCCGGCACCAGCGCCAGGCTTAGGGCTGCACTGCGGAAACCCTGGTATGCCAGCTGGCGCCCGAATTCGCCCAGGTCATGCGGCGCGCCACCGTCCAGCCTGCGTTCGCCATGGCCGCTCACGCTCATGACCAGCCGTTCATGCCCGCGGGCCAGGCGCATCAGGGCATTGGTGAAATCCTGCTCGTTCAGCGTCGTGAGATGCTCGCTGCGGCCGCCATGGCTCAGCACCAGTTCACCGTTGACGCGCACCCCTGCCGCGCGCGCGAGATCGGGCCGGGCTGCCGGGTCGATGAAATTCAGCACCAGGTCGGGCTTGAGTCCCTGATAACGCGCAAGGAAATCACGAATGGGCCGTCGCAGGTCGCCAAGCTGCGCGTCCTGCAAGGTGGCATAGGCCGTCACTGAAACAGCCCCCGGCAGCTCGCGCAGCACATTGCGGCTGGCCTGGCTCAGCGTGTGGCGCCCATTCTGGGTGACATCCCATTGCCAGAAATGGCGCTGGCTAAGCACACCCGCAGCGCTCGCGATGCCAAGCAGCAAGAGCACATAAATCCGGGGGTGGCAGCGCAGCCAGAACTGGAGCCGGGAGAAGTTTTTCATGGGTTTCAGCCGCGCACCCGGTCCTGGTCGAGACGGCGCACCGAGAGCATCAGGAAAGCCGCCGTGAACAGCAGGAAATAGGCCACATCGGCGCTATTCAGGAAGCCCCGGATGATGCGCTCGAAATGCTGCAACAGCGACAGGGCCTGAAGGGCGCCCAGATCCCTGGACACGATATCCAGCAGCCACAGGCCGAGGGAAGCGCCGATGCCGCTGATGGCCGCCACGGCAGGATGCGCGGTGAGGCAGGAGAAGTAAAGGCCGAGCGCGGCCAGGCTGGCCGCCAGCAGCACGAGGCCCGACAGGTTGGCGAGCAGCAGGCCCATGTCGAGCCGCCCGCCTGCAAGAAGAGAAAGCGCCATGAGCGTTGCCAGTGTGATGATCAGGCAGAGAAAAACCCACAGCCCGAGGAACTTGCCCAGCACGATGTCCAACAGCGACACTGGGGCAGAAAGCAGCAGGGGCAGGGTATGGTTGCGGCGCTCTTCCGCGACCAGCCTCATGGCGAGAACCGGCGTGACCGCCAGCAGCAGCATGGCGGCCGCCCCGAACAGGGGCGCCACCACCAATTCCGTCACTCCTGGCGGATTGGCGAGCAGGCTCAGCTGTGCCTGCAGCCCGAGAAAGGCATCCACCTGGTTGAGAAACAGCCAGGCCAGCACCCCCTGCAGCACACCGAGGGTGATCCAGGCAAGCGGCGAGCTGAACAGCATCCTGAGCTCCTTGGCTGCAATCGTGGCAATCATGCCGTCTCCGCTCGTGTCAGGTGGACGAAACAGTCTTCCAGGCTGCCGCCGGGGCAGCGTTGCCGCAAACCGTCAATGGTTCCGCTGAAGACCGCCCGGCCCTGGCGCAGGATCAGCACCCGGCTGCAGAGCGCCTCGGCTTCAGGCAGAAAATGGGTGGACAGGATCACGCCATGGGAACGCCCCAGCTCCGCGATCAATGCGCGTATTTCTCTAATCTGCAGCGGATCCAGCCCTGCCGTCGGCTCATCCAGAATGATCACTGCGGGTGAATGGACGATCGCCTGGGCGATGCCAACCCGCTGCTGGAAGCCCTTGGACAGATTGCCGATCTGGCGTTTTGCCGCCCCAGCCAGATCGCAGCGCTGCAGCGCCTGCGCCACCGCGGCATCCACGCCTGATTCCAGCACCCGGTGCAAGCGGGCTGCCAGCCGCAAATATTCCGCCACCGTCAGCTCCCGGTACAAGGGTGGAATTTCGGGCAGGTAGCCAAGATGCATCTTGGCCGCCACAGGATTTTCCAGCAGGTCCACGCCGCAGATCTCGACGCTGCCGGTGCCGGGAGCAAGGTTGCCGGTCAAGATCCGCATCGTGGTGGACTTGCCGGCGCCATTCGGCCCCAGCAGGCCCAGCACTTCGCCCGGATACAGCTCCAGATCGAGCGCTTCCAGCACCATGCGCCTGCCATGGCGGCGGCTCAGATTGCGGGCGCGGAGGGAAGGCAGCGTTTCAGACATGAAGTTCCGGAAGCCATTAAAGTTCAGAGTAGCCAGTTCAAGGGGTTGTGCCTATACTTGGCGGGCACTAATTATACTTTAGACGCCGAGCTCCAAGATGCCCACCCTGAAACTCAAATCCGCCTTGTTGACTTCCTCCCTCCTGGCACTGGCCGCATGCGCGCCAATGCAGAGCAAGCCCCCGGCTGACGCCGGAGAAAAAGTCCAGGCCCCGGCCGAGGAGAGAAAACCGCCCCTGCCGAATCAGGAATTGTCGGCACAGTCGCTGTACCAGTACCTGGTAGGCGAAGTGGCGCTGCAACGCGGCCAGCCGGAGCTGGCCGCAGAAGCACTGCTGGATCTGGCCAGACAGACCCGCGACCCGCGTCTGGCCCAGCGCGCGACGGAAACCGCGGTCCTGGGGCGGCAAGCCTCCCAGGCCGGCGACGCAGCCTTGCTGTGGCAGTCCCTCGACCCCGAGTCCCCGCAGGCCACCCAGGCTGCCGCCGCCCTGCTGGTCAACAGCGGCCGCCTGGGCGAAGCGCGGCCCTATCTCGAAAAGCTCATCACCGCCGAGGGCGAAGGCCGCGCGGCTGCTTTTCTCCACCTCAACCAGATGCTGGCGCGGCAACGCGACCGTGAAGCCGTACTGACACTGGTGCAGGATCTCGCCAGCCCCTATCCGGAAAGTGCCGAAGCCCATTTTGCGGTTGCCCAGGCCGCATGGAGCGCCGGCAAACGCCAGGAAGCCGTCGCCGAGCTGCGGCTGGCCGACCGTCTGCGCCCCGGCTGGGAGCCCGCCGCCCTGTTCCACGGCCAGGCACTGCAGCAGGTTTCCGCCAGCGACGCCCTGGAATTTTACCGCGCGTTCCTGCACGATTATCCCAAGGCCAGCGAAGTGCGGCTCGCCTATGCCCGCCTGCTGGTGAGCGAAAAATCCTACCCGCAGGCCCGCAACGAATTCCAGCGGGTGCTGGATGACGCGCCCAACAATGCCGAAATCAGTTTTGCCGTCGGCCTGCTCGCCCTGCAGGCATCCGACCTCGCTGCGGCTGAAACCTATTTGCAGCGGGCGCTGGCCGCAGGGTATAAGGATGCTGATCTGGCGCATTTCTACCTTGGCCAGATTGCCGAGGAACGCAAACAGCTGAAACAGGCTGCGGAGTGGTTCTCACGCGTAGGCCCCGGAGAACACTACCTCAACGCCCAGATCCGCTACGCCGGCGTAATGGCAAAACAGGGCAGGCTGGATGAGGCAAGCCGCCATCTGCAGCAGATTCAGCCCCAGGACATCGCACAGCGGGCTTTGCTGATCCAGGCCGAAGCGCAATTGCTGCGCGAAGCCAAACGGCACCAGGAGGCCTTCGAGGTGCTGGGGAAAGGGCTGGAAAAAATCCCCAATCACCCCGAACTGCTATACGACCACGCCATGGCCGCCGAAAAGCTCAACCTGCTGGACGTGGTGGAAAAGGACCTGCGCCAGCTGATCCAGATCAAGCCCGACAACGCCCACGCCTACAATGCCCTCGGCTACACTTTTGCGGAACGCGGCATCCGCCTCGAAGAGGCGCGCCAGCTGACGGAGAAGGCGCTGTCCCTGGATCCCGGCAACCCGCTTATCATGGACAGCCTGGGATGGGCCTATTACCGCCTGGGAGAACATGGCAAGGCCGCCGAATGGCTGAAAAAAGCCCATGAACTTCGCCCGGACCCTGAAATTGCGGCACATCTCGGCGAGGTGCTATGGATGCAGGGCCAGCGTGATGAAGCGCGCAAGATATGGCAATCCGCCCTGAAACTGTCACCCGAGAACGATGTGTTACGCAATGTCATGCAAAAATTCAAGTAGCGCTTTCATGGCCAGCCTGAAATTCGCCCTGGCACTGCTGGGCGCGCTGCTGCTGGGAGGATGCGCCACACCGGCATCCAGGCTGCCCGCCGCGACACAAGCCTGGGCCGCCCCAGAAACATTCCTTCTCAACGGCCGGATTGGCGTGCGGCATGACGGGCAGGGCTTTTCCGGCAATCTGAGCTGGCGGCATCACGCGAACGAAGACGAAATTCAATTGAGCTCTCCACTTGGACAGACTGTGGCACGCATTCAGCGCAATAAGGAGAGCGTGACGCTGGACACCCCGGAAGGCCATTACACCGCGCAGAGCCCGGAAGAACTGACAGAGCAAGTGCTGGGCTGGCGCCTGCCGCTGGATGGGATGCAATACTGGGTGCTCGCCCGCCCGGCGCCCGATGGCGTGGCCGAAAGCGAGCACGATGACGGCATGCGCGTCACCCGGTTGCGCCAGCAGGAGTGGAACATCGAATACCAGGACTATCGCATGGAAGGGAATCATGTCCTGCCATCCCGCATCGTGATGCGCAACAACACGCTGGAGCTCAAGCTGATCGTGGACGGCTGGGAGCTGCCATGAACGGCATCGCCTACCCCGCCCCGGCCAAGCTCAACCTGTTCCTTCACGTGGTGGGGCGGCGGCCGGACGGATATCACCTGCTGCAAAGCGTATTCCGCCTCATCGATTACGGCGACAGCCTGCGCTTCAGGACTCGCAGCGACGGGCAGGTGCTGCGCAGCACCGGGCTGGCAGGCGTCCCGCCGGAAAAAGACCTGGTGGTGCGTGCCGCGCGCCTGCTGCAGGAACACACCGGCTGCACGCTGGGTGTAGAAATCGCCGTGGAAAAGCGCCTGCCGCTGGGCGGCGGGCTGGGTGGCGGCAGCTCAGATGCGGCCACCACCCTGCTTGCCCTGAACCGCCTGTGGCAGCTCCACCTTTCCCGCGCCCAGTTGCTGCAACTGGGGCTGCAGCTGGGTGCCGACGTTCCGGTATTCGTGTTCGGCGAAAGCGCTTTTGCCGAGGGCGTGGGTGAACTTCTCCAGCCCATCCACCTGCCGCCAGCCTGGTATGTGGTGCTGGTTCCTCCTGTTTCGGTACCGACAGCAGAGATTTTTGCTGCGCCGGAATTGACACGAAACACGACTTCGATCAAAATACCGCTCCTCCTGACAGCCGACTTGCACAATGATTTGCAGGCTGTGGTTTGCAGGAGATATCCCAAGGTGGCGGAATATCTGGACTGGCTAGGCCAGCACGGAACAGCCAGGATGACGGGGTCAGGCGCATGCGTATTCGCGGAGTTCGGCTCGGAAGACGAGGCAATCCGGGTGCTGGCGCGCAGGCCCACCGGATGGCAGGGCTTTGTAGCGCGCGGTCTGGACCGGCACCCGTTGCGGGATTATGCAGACTAGATCATTGGGGAGTCGCCAAGTGGTAAGGCACCGGATTTTGATTCCGGCATTCGTAGGTTCGATCCCTACCTCCCCAGCCAGTTTTCAGGGGCGGGCATTCAAACCCCGCCCCTTTGGTTTTTTTATTCGCTGAGACAGGCACCTCATGGCGTACGGCAGCATGATGGTTTTTACCGGCAATGCCAATCCACGGCTTGCCGAAGACGTGGTGAAGCACCTCAACATTCATCTCGGGCGCGCAGTCGTCGGGCGCTTTTCGGATGGCGAGGTGATGGTCGAGTTGCTCGAAAACGTGCGCGGCAAGGACGTTTTCGTGCTGCAATCCACCTGCATGCCCACCAACGACACCCTGATGGAAGTGATGGTCATGGTGGACGCGCTCAAGCGCGCCTCCGCCGGGCGCATCACCGCCGCCATTCCCTACTTCGGCTATGCGCGCCAGGACCGCCGCCCGCGCTCCGCCCGCGTCGGCATTACCGCCAAGGTGGTGGCCAACATGCTGCAAAGCGCCGGCGTCGACCGCCTGCTGACCATGGATCTGCACTCCGACCAGATCCAGGGATTTTTCGACATCCCGGTGGACAATGTTTACGCTGCGCCGATCCTGCTCGGCGACATATGGAAGCATGACTACAAGAACCTGATGGTGGTTTCGCCCGACGTGGGCGGCGTGGTGCGCGCCCGGGCCCTGGCCAAGCGCCTGGAATCGGACCTGGCGATCATCGACAAGCGCCGCCCCAAGCCCAACGTGGCCAAGGTGATGCACATCATCGGCGACGTGTCGGGCCGCACCTGCATCCTCATGGACGACCTGGTGGACACCGCCAACACCCTGTGCGAAGCCGCCTCTGCGCTCAAAGAGCATGGCGCGGAGCGGGTGCTGGCCTACTGTACCCATCCGGTGCTGTCCGGCAGCGCGGTGGAGCGGGTAATGAATTCGCATCTCGACGAGCTGGTGGTGACCGACACCATCCCGCTGCGCGAGGAAGCCAAGCAATGCGGCCGCATCCGCCAGCTCTCGATCGCCGAACTGATGGCCGAAACGATACGCAGAATCAGCAACGAGGACTCGGTAAGTTCCTTGTTCATGGAATAGCCGTCAGCCATCAGCGGTCAGCTGTCAGCTTTAAACTGACGGCTGAAAGCTGATGGCTGATAGCTTGTTACACCGCCTGGTCGCGGGCGGTTTTTTGTTAACTTTGGAGCAATGCAATGACTATTGAATTTAACGCAACCTTGCGCACGGTGCAGGGAACGGGTGCGAGCCGCCGTCTCCGCCATGCCGGCAAGACCCCGGCCATCGTCTACGGCGTCGGCCAGGAAGCCGCCATGATCGAGCTGGACCACAATGAAATTTATCATGCCCTGCGCCATGAAAATTTCCACTCGTCCATTCTCACCATGAACCTGGATTCCAAGAAGGAACAGGTTCTGTTGCGCGATTACCAGGTGCACCCTTTCAAGCAACTGGTGATGCATGTCGATTTCCAGCGCGTCAACCCGAATGTGAAGATTCACATGAAAGTGCCATTCCACTTCATCAATGCCGACATCGCACCGGGCGTGAAGCTGACTGGCAGCACCGTGAACCACATCCTGACCGAAGCTGACGTAAACTGCCTGCCCAAGGATCTGCCCGAGTTCATTGAAGTTGATCTGTCCAATCTGGCAGCGGGCCACTCCATCCACATGTCAGAAATCAAACTGCCCAAGGGGGTGGAATTCGTGCAACTGGCCCACGGCGACGATGTCGCAGTTGCCGCCATTCCGACCCCGCGCGGCGGCATGGGTGAAGCAGAAGCAGGCGAAGCAGCAGCTTCCTGACCGGGCGCCCCTGGCGCTACAACAGTAAAGCCCGTCAAGAATTACTGACGGGCTTTTTTTATTCACAAGGACGAAAGCAGATGCCGCCTATCCGGCTGATCGTGGGGCTCGGCAATCCCGGCCGGGAATATGAAGACACCCGGCACAACGCTGGATTCTGGTGGGTGGACCGCATCGCGGCCGCGCGTGGCGCCTCGCTCAATCCGGACAGGAAATTCCACGGGCTGGCGGCGCGCATTCACCTCTCCGGGCATGAGGCCTGGCTGCTCAAACCCGTCACATTCATGAACCGCAGCGGGCAGGCCGTAGGCGCCCTGGCTGCATTTTACAAAATCAGCCCGGAAGAAATTCTGGTGATTCACGATGAACTCGACCTGCCGCCGGGCGAAGCCCGCCTCAAGAAAGGCGGAGGCCACGGCGGGCACAATGGCCTGCGCGACATCATCGCCCATCTTGGCACTCCGGACTTCTGGCGCCTCCGCCTGGGCATCGGCCACCCTGGGGGCAAATCCCAGGTCGCGGATTTTGTGCTGCACCCCGCCCGGCGCGAGGAGCAGGAACTGATCGACGCGGCCGTGGACAAGAGCCTTCCCCTGCTGCCGCAACTGCTGGCGGGCGAATTTCCGGCAGCCATGCTCAGGCTGCATACCAAGGCGCCGAAGTAATCTCATCAGCAAAATGAATAATTAATCACCTTGCTGTCAACCTGGGTTCAGGTCATCGCGTTGATTGCTTCATGGTGGATTGCCACCGGTCATTCAACGGAGGGTATAATGGGCAGCCTTAGCAATGAATCCTTTGAAGCTTTTCTGGATTCCCTGAAAAAAGCCGGCATTGAAATTTCCAATGAAAGCGAACTGCGCGAGCGCCTCGCCGAAGCCCAGCGCTGGCGTTATGCCTTCACCACCCTGGCTGCAAACGGCCGGTCTATCGGCATCCGCTTCGAAGACCGCAGCGCCGAACACAACAGGTCGGAAATATACCGGACCTTCTCCGAATTCCAGTTTCCGGAAACCGCCGTTGCGATCTTCGACGCCAGCCTCAAGGCCCATCACTGATACAGCCGCACATCACACACCCCGGGGCCCGCTTTATTGCGGGCCTTCCTGTTCCTCGCAAGACTGCATGCCTGGTTGATTTTTCAGATAACAGAGCTGCAAGAGGCCGCTGGTGAGCAAACAGACCCTGGACCGCATCCTGCAATCGCAGGGGTTTGGCACGCGCAAGGGCTGCCGGCAGCTGATCGGGCACGGAGAAGTAGCGATTAGCGGCGAGACCGCCACCGACTATCGCGCCAGCTTTGAAACCAGCGGCCTGACATTCACGATTTTCCATGAACCCTGGATCTATCGCGAGCATGTCTATATCGCGCTGAACAAACCCGCCGATTTTGAATGTTCCAGAAAGGCCAGCCACCACCCGGGGGTGCTGACGCTGCTGCCGGAGCAATTCACCTGGCGCGACGTGCAGCCGGTGGGCCGCCTCGACCATGACACCACCGGCCTGCTGCTGATGTCGGACGACGGACCCTTCATCCATGCCCAGTCGTCCCCGAAGCGCCATGTTCCGAAAATTTACATCGCCACCACGCATGACCCGGTCACCCCGGAACTGATCGCGCATCTGCTGTCCGGGGTGCAGCTCCATGACGAACCGGCCCCGCTGGCAGCAACAAGCTGCCGCAAGCTGGACGCGCACCGGCTCGAAATCGTGCTGGAGCAGGGCAAATACCACCAGATCAAACGCATGCTGGCGGCTGCCGGCAACCATTGCCACGCCCTGCAACGCTCGGCGATCGGCCTCCTGACGCTGGAATCGCTGGGCCTGAAAGAGGGCGAATGGTGCTATCTCGACGAAGCACAACGCGCCCTGCTCGTCCCGGCCGCGTTATAATGGCGGCCTGCTGCTTCATGCTCTGAAGCGAACCGGATCAATAAGGGAATTCCATGAGCCTCAAATGCGGTATCGTCGGCCTGCCCAACGTCGGCAAGTCCACCCTGTTCAACGCCATCACCAGCGCCGGCATCGCGGCGGAGAACTATCCTTTCTGCACCATCGAGCCCAACGTCGGCATCGTCGAAGTGCCCGACCCGCGCATCGATGCGCTGGCGGAAATCGTCAAGCCGCAGAAGGTCCAGCACGCGATCATGGAGTTCGTCGATATCGCCGGACTGGTGGCGGGCGCGTCCAAAGGAGAAGGGCTGGGCAACAAATTCCTCGCCAACATCCGCGAGACCGACGCCATCGCCCATGTGGTGCGCTGTTTCGAGAATGTGGACGTGGTGCACGTGGCGGGCAAGGTCGACCCGGTTTCCGACATCGAGGTGATCAATACCGAACTGGCGCTGGCAGACCTGGAGACGGTGGAAAAGGCCATCCTGCGCAGCAACAAGCTGGCCAAGTCCGGCGACAAGGATGCCCAGCGCATGATGGCGCTGCTGGAGAAGGTGCGTGCCACGCTGGACCAGGGCCAGCCTGCCCGCAGCCTGAAGCTGGACAAGGAAGACGCCGCCCTGCTCAAGCCGCTGTGCCTGATGACCCTGAAGCCCACCATGTACATCGCCAACGTGGACGAGGGCGGTTTCAGCAACAACCCCCACCTGGAAAAAGTCGAACAGCTGGCGGCCAAGGAAAATTCGCCGGTGGTGGCCATCTGCGCCGCCATCGAGGGCGAGATCGCCGACCTCGACGAAGCCGACAAGAAGGAATTCCTCGCCGATATGGGCCTGGAAGAGCCCGGCCTGAACCGCGTCATCCGCGCCGCCTACAAGCTGCTCGGCCTGCAGACCTACTTCACCGCCGGCGTCAAGGAAGTGCGCGCCTGGACCATCCATGCCGGCGACACCGCCCCGCAGGCAGCAGGCGTCATCCATACCGATTTCGAACGCGGCTTCATCCGCGCCCAGACCATCGCCTTCGAGGATTTCGTCGCCTTCAAGGGCGAGCAGGGCGCCAAGGAAGCCGGCAAGATGCGTTCCGAGGGCAAGGAATATGTGGTGCATGATGGCGATGTCATGAATTTCCTGTTCAACGTCTAGCAGGATTGAGTTAGGATTACGCTTCCTTTTTAACGGATGAAACGGGAGAATTGGATGAAAAAAATGATCGTTGCCGCCCTTGCCCTGGCGCTGGCCAGCCCGCTGGCTTTTGCCGGTCCGCAGCAGGAAAGGATGAAGGAGTGCAATGCGAGCGCAAAAACCCAGGATCTCAAGGGCGACGCCCGCAAGTCATTCATGAGTGACTGTCTGAGCGGCAAGAAGCCTGAAACCGCCAGCGCCAAGAAACCTGAAGAAGCCAGCGTCAAGACGCCCCAGCAGAACAGAATGACGCAGTGCAACAAGGAAGCCGGCGACAAGGCGCTCAAGGGTGATGAGCGCAAGAAATTCATGAGCAGCTGCTTGAAAAACTGATCAGGCGGGCGGGAATAACCGCCCTGTTGATTTGACCAGTAATGGGGCCAGTACATAAGAATGCTGGCCCCGTTTTTTTAGGCCGGACCCCTGGCAGGCATGCAAACGCCAGACCCATCGCCGCGCATTGATTTTTTTCACTCCTGGTGCTAGCTTGGAAAAACTTACCAAGCGAGGGAGAGGTATCATGCCAAACCGTTGCTGCACTTGTGCCGTAAGGCGCCATCCCGTCCGTTTCATGCGCATTGAATCGTGACGCCTCTTCCCACCCCTTTGCGCATCATGGTGCTCGGCATCGGCAATACCCTGCTGCAGGACGAAGGCGCCGGCGTGCATGCCATGCGGCAGCTGCAAAGTGAATTTGCTGACTATGCCGGTATCGAATTTGTTGATGGCGGCACTTTGAGTTTCAGCCTGGCAGGGCCGATCGGCGAGGCCGAGTGTCTGCTCGTCATCGATGCCGCAGAGCTTGGGGACAAACCCGGCACGGTGAGGGTATTTCGTGACGCCGAGATGGATCGATTTCTTGGCGCCAACCGCAAGCGCAGCGTGCATGAAGCGGGGCTGCTGGATTTGCTGGCAGTCGCCCATCTGACAGACAGCCTGCCGTCCCGGCGGGCGCTGGTCGGCATCCAGCCCGGCGTGCTTGATTGGGGAGAAACGCCCTC
>PQAG01000041.1 GCA_003104895.1 Nitrosomonadales bacterium | reverse complement strand
TCGCCGAGGCGGTCGTTGCGGCGGTGCTGGCGCGCGCGCACCGAGCCTTCCACCACCGGGTTGATGATTTCCAGGTGCGAGGGGTTGAAGGCCAGGGTGACATGCACCGGCCCGCCCGAGGTGGAAACGTCGGAAGAAAAGCCCTGGTGGTATTTCACGTCGCCGGTGGTGATGTGCTCGTCGTGGGCATGGATGCCCTCGAATTCCTTGAACAGGTCACGCGGCATCTTGCCGATGATGTTGACCAGCACGTTGAGGCGCCCGCGGTGCGCCATGCCGAGCACCACTTCCTGCACGCCGCCGGCGCCGGACAGCTCGACCAGGTGATCGAGCAGGGGGATCAGGCTCTCGCCGCCTTCCAGGGAAAAGCGCTTCTGGCCGGTAAAACGGGTGTGCAGGTATTTTTCCAGCGTCTCGGCGGCGGTGATGCGCCCCAGGATGTGCTTTTTCTGCGCCGCAGTGAAACTCGGGCGCGCGCGGCGCCCCTCGATCTGCGCCTGCAGCCAGCGTTTCTGGCCGGTGTCGCTGATGTACATGTATTCCGCGCCAAACGTGCCGCAATAGGTCTCCTGCAGCATCGCCAGAATTCCGGCCAGCGGCGCCTTGTCCAGCCCCACCAGCGAGCCGGTGTCGAATTCCGTGGTCAGGTCGGCCTCGGAAAGGTCATAGTGGGCAAGCTCCAGCTCCGGCACATAGGGGCGTTCGAAGCGCTTGAGCGGATCGACATTGGCATGGCGCACGCCGAGGAAGCGGTAGGCGTTGATCAGCTGCAGCACCTTGACCTGCTTCTTCTCCTGCAACAGATAGGGTGAGCATACCGCGGCGGGGTTGCAGCYTGCCGGCTGCCKKGCRCGCAGGGCGAARGACTCGCGCACCGGCGCATGGGCRATATCGCGYGGCGCCGCGCCMGCGCTCTGCTGCARGCGCTCGAAGTAMMSCCGCCATTCCGCGGCTACGCTTTCCGGGTTCGYYAGCCAGGATTCRTACAGMCCCTCGATGAACCCGGCATTGCCGCCGTAGAGGTAGGAGGTGTCGAGAAATGCCTGCATTYTGCTCATGTGCGCCCTTTCTAGTTGGTGAGCAGTGAGCAGTAAGCGGCGAGCGGAGCACTCATTACCGCTTACCGCTCACTGCTTACCGCTAACGCCCCCCTCACCGCTTCCCGACCGGCACCAGATCGCGCTGCGCCGCGCCGCGATAAAGCTGGCGCGGACGGCCGATTTTCTGTTCGGGGTCGGTGATCATCTCGTCCCACTGCGAGATCCAGCCGATGGTGCGCGCGATAGCGAAAATCGCGGTGAACATGTTGGTCGGGATGTTCATGGCGCGCAGGATGATGCCGGAATAGAAATCCACGTTGGGGTAGAGCTTCTTCGCGATGAAATATTCGTCCTCCAGCGCGATGCGTTCCAGTTCCAGCGCGATCTTGAACAGGCGGTCGTCGTAGATGCCCAGTTCGTTGAGCACTTCGTGGCAGGTCTGGCGCATCAGCCGGGCGCGCGGGTCGAAGTTCTTGTACACGCGATGGCCGAAGCCCATGAGGCGGAAAGGATTGCTCTTGTCCTTGGCGCGCGCGATGAACGTGGGAATGTTGGACACATCCCCGATTTCCTCCAGCATCTTCAGCACGGCCTCGTTGGCCCCGCCGTGCGCGGGACCCCACAGGGAAGCGATGCCCGCAGCCACGCAGGCGAAGGGATTGGCCCCCGAGGAGCCCGCCAGGCGCACGGTGGAGGTGGAAGCATTCTGCTCGTGGTCGGCGTGCAGGATCAGGATGCGGTCCAGCGCCTTGACCAGCACCGGGTTGGGCACATATTCCTCGCACGGCGTGGAGAACATCATGTGCAGGAAATTGGCCGCGTAGGACAGGTTGTTCCTCGGATAGGCGAACGGCTGGCCCATGTTGTACTTGTAGCTCATGGCCGCGATGGTCGGCACCTTGGCGATCAGGCGGTGCGCCGAAATCTCGCGGTGCCGCGGGTCGCTCACATTGGCCGAATCCTGGTAAAACGCCGACAGCGCGCCGACCACGCCCACCATCACCGCCATGGGGTGCGCGTCGCGCCGGAAGCCGCGGAAGAAGTTGTTGATCTGGTCATGCACCATGGTGTGGGTGCGGATGATATGGTCGAACGAGGCCTTCTGCCCGGCATCCGGCAGTTCGCCGTAATACAGCAGGTGGCAGACCTCGATGAAATCGGCATGCTCGGCCAGCTGTTCGATCGGGTAGCCGCGGTACAGCAGCAACCCCGCATCGCCATCAATATAGGTGATGCTTGAATTGCAGCTCGCCGTCGACATGAAGCCGGGGTCGTAGGTGAACACGCCATGCTTGCCCAGACTGCGGATATCCAGCACATCCGGACCCACGGTGCCGGAATAGATGGGCAATTCGACCGGCCCCTTGCCATCGCCCAGATCGAGATAAGCCTTGCGTTCTGCCATTGTATTTCTCCAAATTTAAAGTCTTCCCTCACCCCGCCCCGTTGCCTGAGCATAGCCGCTACCGTTGCCTGAGCGTAGCCGTTACCGTTGCCTGAGCGTAGCCGTTACCGTTGCCTGAGCGTAGCCGAAGGCAAAGGCAGGGCAAAGGGGACAGAGAGTCGCTATGCGACGCCCTGCATGGCGCGCAGCATCTGCTCCGCGACGGATGCCGTGGCCGCCTCGCTGCGGACCCGCTGCCACAACTCGTGGTCTTCCAGTTCCAGCAGGGTTTCGAACTCCTGCTGCTGCTGCGCCGTCAATTGAGCGTAATTCTCGCCCAGAAAGCGCTCCAGCACCAGATCAAGTTCCAGCATCCCGCGCCGGCAACGCCAGCGCAGGCGGTTGAGATGAGATGCGGCTTCCCCGTTCACAGGGAATCCAGCGGGCTTTGAACGCCCTTGCCGCCGCGATTGAGGACGTGAGTATAAATCATCGTCGTGCTGACATCCGAATGCCCCAGCAACTCCTGCACCGTGCGTATGTCGTAGCCGCCTTCAAGCAAATGGGTGGCGAAGGAATGGCGCAAAGTATGGGGCGTGGCAGGCTTGACCAAACCTGCATCCCGCACCGCCTGCTTCACCGCCCGCTGCACTGACTGATCCTGCACATGCTGCCGCCGCACTACCCCGGAGCGTGGATCCACCGCTCGAGTCCCCGAAGGGAACATATATTGCCAACCCCACTCCCGCGCCGCATTCGGATATTTCCTGTCCAGCGCATGCGGTAAATACACTTCGCCAAAGCCCTCCGCAACATCCTGTTCGTGCAGGGCCTTCACTTTCAACAAGTGCGCCTTCAAAGGATTCACCAATACAGACGGCAGCATCGTCAACCTATCCTTCGCGCCCTTGCCATCCCGGATCAGAATCTCCTTGCGCGACAACTCCACATCCTTCACCCGCAAACGCAATGCCTCCATCAGGCGCATTCCCGCGCCATAGAGCAAACCCGCCACCAACCAGTGCGTCCCGGAAAGGCCCGACAGCAGCGCCTGCACCTCTGCCTGTGTCAAAACCACCGGCAAGCGCTTCGGCGTTTTCGCCTGTTCCACATTCTCAAGCCAGGGCAAATCCGCCCCCAACACCTCGCGATAAAGGAATAGCAAAGCGCTTTTCGCCTGATTTTGCGTGGAAACCGCCACCCTTCCTTCAACTGCAAGCCATGTCAGGAACACCTCCACCTCGCGAGCTCCCATCTCATTCGGATGGCGCTTGCCAAAATGACAAATAAATCGTTTAATCCAATCCAGATATGCCTGTTCAGTACGGATACTGTAGTGCTTTAAACGAATTTTCCCGCGCACCTGATCCAACAAGCGCGGCGAAGCAGACAAGACGGCAGCATCAGTCATTTTTAGGATGCCCTAAAAAGAAGGAACAAAATGATTCTAATACGCTTTATGAGTTTAGTGCAGGCACTATCAACAGAAATGACGCTTTATAAAGCGTCATTTTAGGATGCACACTTTACGTTA
>PQAG01000040.1 GCA_003104895.1 Nitrosomonadales bacterium | reverse complement strand
TGCTGGTGCACCGCTCCATCAAGGCCGTGCTCAATGGCGAGAAATACAAGCCCGGCAAGTGGGACGAGCTGGGCATGCACTGCTCCATGACCGAGCGCCGTGCCGACGATGCCACGCGCGATGTGGAAAACTGGCTCAAATGCTATTTCATGCAGGACAAGGTGGGCGAAGTCTTCCGCGGCACGATCAGCGGCGTGACCGGCTTTGGCGTGTTCGTCGCGCTGGATGGTATTTACGCTGAAGGCCTGGTGCACGTGACCGATCTGGGTGACGAGTATTTTCACTTTGATGCCGCCAAACACCAGATGCTGGGCGAACGCACCGGAACACGCTATCGCCTGGGCGACCGGATGCAGGTGAAGGTGATGCGCGTGGATCTGGAAACCAGCAAGGTGGATTTCGCGCTGGTCAAGGACGAAGGCCCCCTCGTTGCTGCGGCGCCAGCCAAACCCCGGAGCGCCAGACCCCGTGCCGAAAAACCGCAACCACCCGGAACGCGGCGCAGGACAAAAGCCAAGGCCGGACAGGCTTGATGACGCAGTCTGTTCTGATTTATGGCTTTCATGCCGTTACCAGCCGTTTGCGCCAGAACGCCGGAAGCATTCAGGAGATCTATCTCGACCAGGGCCGTCATGACCAGCGCAGCCGCGATTTGCTGCAACTGGCCGAGGCCAAGGGCGTGAAGACGATGCAGATACCGCGCCAGCGGCTGGATGGCATTGCCGGCGACAAGCATCAGGGCGTCGTGGCCAAAGTCTCTGCGCTGGCAGCTTTGCCTCACACCCTGGACGGGGTGCTTGATAGCCTGTCTGAATCGGCCCTGCTCCTGGTGCTGGATGGTGTGCAGGATCCCCACAATCTGGGCGCCTGCCTGCGGGTGGCGGATGCTATGGGGGCGCATGCGGTGATCGCGCCCAAGGACCGCGCCGCGGGACTGAACCCGACCGTGCGCAAGGTTGCATCGGGCGCGGCGGAGACGGTGCCATTTATCACGGTGACCAACCTGGCGCGCACCCTGCGCGAATTGCAGGAACTGGGTATATGGGTCATTGGCACGGCGGGTGAAGCGGATCGGGATCTGTTCTCGATGAAGCTCGACGGACCGATAGCATGGGTGCTGGGTGCGGAAGGGGAAGGTTTGCGCCGTCTGACGCGGGAGAATTGCGATGAACTGGCACGTATTCCCATGCTCGGTTCGGTGGAGAGCCTCAACGTCTCGGTGGCGGCGGGCATTTGCCTGTTCGAGTCGCGCCGCCAGCGGACTGTTTCGCGCGCCTAGAACATTTTTTCTCCGCCTCTTGCTGCTGCACGTTTCAAGACGCGCCAGATCAGGCCAAGTCTGCGCTTGTGAGGAATTTCAGTGGCATTGAATGCGGGACCTTGCGGCGGAAACGGATTGCCTTCAATCCCCGGAATCCATGTGCAGAGCCATTTCCAGGGTGGCCTTATGGGTTTTGTGATATCTTTGTGCCCAATCTAAAATCATGGCTGCCTTGAATGAAGAAACACTGGATTCCTTTTCTGCTCGCATTTGTGTTGCCCCTGATTCTGGTCTTCTGGTGGTGGGGAGGGTTCAATCAGGCCAGTTTCGAGATTGCCCAGCGCGGCCCCTATCACTATGCCTATATGGCCCAGAAGGGCGATTACTACAAACTGCCGGAAAAGCAGCAGGAAGTGCTGACCCGCCTGCAGCAGCAGGGAGTGCAAGCGGGCGCGGCTGTCACTTTGCTGCTGAATGATCCCCGCACCACGCCCAAACGGGACTGGAGTGCCCAGGTGGGTTATCTGGTCGATGCCGGAGCCCAAGTGAGCGATCCTCTTGCCATCGGGAGCGTGCCTGCGAGGAAGGTGGTGCTGGTCAAGGTCAAGGCCCAGCCCCTGCTGGCGCCGGGAAAGGCTTATTCTGCCTTGCTGGAATACCTGGATGAACGCCACATGAAGCTCAATCTGCCCACGGTGGAGCTGTATCAGGATGGGGTGTTGACCTTGGAAGCCACGCAGTAAGACGGCCGCGATGAGCTTCACTGCATTGCTCGCCGCGCTGTTGCTGGAGCACTTTCGCCCGCTGCCACGCGCTTTCCGGCTGTTTGGCTGGTTTTCCGGCTATGCGCATTACCTTGAGCGGCAGTTCAACGCCGGCGAACATCGGCATGGCGTGCTGGCGTGGTTTCTTGCGCTATCGCCATTTGTGTTCCTGGTAACGCTGATCTCACTGTTGCTGAACATGATCAGTGGCCTGATGGGATGGGCCTGGAGCCTCACTGTACTGTATTTTCTGATGGGGTTTGGCAGGTTGGAGGAGAATGCGGCGGCAGTGTCCTCTGCCCTGCGCAATCAGCAGCTTGATCAGGCGCAGTTGCTGCTTGCGCAATGGACGGGGCGCGACTGCGCAGCTAATTCTGCAAACGAAGCCGCCCGTCTTGGCATTGAAGAAATCCTGGCTTCGGCTTATCGCAATCTGTTCGGCGTCGTCTTCTGGTTTACGCTGCTGGGCCCCGGAGGAGCGCTGCTTTACCGTCTGGCGCAGCTTCTGGCGCAGGCATGGGGAACACTGAACGAGCAGGAATCCGGCGACTTCGGCAAATTTTCTGCCCGGGCGTTTGCCTGGATGGAGTGGCTGCCGGCCCGCCTGACCGCGATCAGTTTTGCGATCGTGGGCAATTTCGAGGACGCCATGTACTGCTGGCGCTCACAGGCCAAGCAATGGATGGAAGAGAGCCTCGGCATCGTGCTTGCCAGCGGTGCGGGTGCAATGGGCGTCAAGCTGGGAGAAGCCCTTGTGACGCGCGCAGGAATCGAATCTCGCCCCGAGATCGGGCTGGGTGATGATGCCGATGTTGATTATATGGATAGCGCTATCAGCCTGATCTGGCGTACGCTTGCGTTGTGGCTGGCAGTGTTGCTGTTAATTACCCTGGCGCGCTGGACTGGCGCTTAAGCTTTACTTTGATGGAAAGACACTTATGAAAATCACGACCATAGACTTGATGCGCCACGGTGAACCTGTAGGGGGCAAGAAATATCGCGGCCAGAGTGATGACCCCCTGAGCGAGAAAGGCTGGGAGCAGATGTGGGCAGCCGTGGGAAATCATCATCCCTGGCAGCATATCGCTACCTCGCCGCTGGCGCGTTGTGCTTCGTTTTCACACGAACTGGCGCAGAAATGGCAGATTCCTGTCAGTGAGGATGCGCGCCTGATGGAACTTGGGTTCGGCGAGTGGGAAGGCAAGACGCCGCAACAGCTGATGGAAAATGATCCAGATACGCTGCTGCGCTTCTGGCGCGACCCCCTTCATCATCATCCCATCGGCGCCGAACCGCTGACCGAGTTTGCGGCCCGGGTGAGCGCGGTGTGGCATACGCTGGTCAAGGAATACAAGGGTGAGCATGTGCTGGTGGTGGCCCATGCCGGCGTGATCAGGGTGATCATGGCCTATGTGCTGGGGATGCCGATCGACCATATTTTCCGCATCCAGGTCGGCAATTCATCCATTTCCCGGATTCATATCGAAGGCGAAGGTCCTGCTGCATTACCAAGCCTGGTATTCCATAACGGGACGTTGTAGCTTTGTTGTTCATGCTCCCTCTAAGGAGCATGCCATGACGGGCAGAGTACGATATGGATATTCATAGCAAGCCCATCAACGAACGTATCGAGTGGCTGCTGGATCTCGCCCGCAGGCATTCCGCTTCATTCACTAGCCCGGAAACGTTTCTGGCGCGTGAACGCTATCATGCTGAACACCCGTCGGACATCCTGGTGCTCAAATGCATGGACGGCCGCATCAATATCCCCATCGCTACCAATACCCCGCCTGGTATTCTGACCCCGATTCGCAATCTCGGCGGCATGTTCAACCTGGGCTGGCCGCATCTTGGCGAAGTGCTTGCCAATCACGTTCATGGCGTGGTCTCGGCCGGGCGGCGGGTGCTGGTCCTGATCACTTACCATTTTTCAAAAGGCGACAAGCACCGCGGCTGCGCCGGGTTTTGCTACGACACCGAGGCGGCCATTGCGCATACCTATGCCATCAAGCAACAGGTGGAGCATGTTTTCGGCCAGGGTCATGGCACGGTATATCCCATTGTGTGCGGCTTTGAAACGGATGAAGATGCGCTGATACTGCATGGCGTGAACGGCGGCCTGCTGGAGGTGGCGCAGCTTACGCCGCAGGCCGCAGATACGCTGGAGCTGCGTCTGGAGAAACTTTTTCCCGACATGCCGGGCCAGGTGCGGCGCGACCTGTTGCCTCTGATTCTCGGCAATATTGCACACGTTGCCGATATCAAGCACAGCGTCCGCGCGCTCGATATCGAGCATCGTGAATGGGTGATGTGCGTCGGGCGCGGCTTTGATTTTCTGCACATGCCCAACCTTGCGCTGATTATCGGGCCCTACAGCCCGGATCTGGCTGACCCGATCCGCAAGGCTGCGGGCATTATCGAGACCAACATGAAGGCCGGCCGCATCCCGGATGATGGCTTCCTCCTGCTGGCTTCCTCTCCCTATGCCGAAATCGGCGTGGATCGCGCGCGCGCCGAGTTGAAGGCACGCTTCCTGTCACAGTTTGCTGCCGATGTGATACGCACCGAATTCCCCCAGCTAATAAGCAAGATGTCCATGCATACTGCCGTTCTCAACTGGCGTTCCCGCGCTCTGGAAAGTCTGGTTTGAGATGAAGCAGGACAATTGCATCTGGGAATCGAGCGGCAGAGCGGGCATGACGGTATAATCTGCATCTGCCTCTCTTGAACGCCCATTGATTTCAACCGGATACCTCTGACCAATAAGCATGAAAATTGCCATCGCTCAAATCAACTGCATTGTTGGTGACCTCCGCGGTAACGCCGCCAAAATTTCCGACTATGCCAGCCGCGCCAGAGAGATGGGCGCGCAACTGCTGGTGACGCCCGAGTTGTCCCTCACTGGCTATCCGCCGGAGGATCTGCTGCTGCGCGATGGCTTCTATAGTTCCTGTGATGCGGCACTGTTCGAACTTGCCCAGCGCGTTAAGGACATTACCGTAGTAGTGGGCCATCCGCACCTGGAGAACGGCAAACGTTACAATGCTGCATCCGTGCTGCAATCCGGCAAGGTCGTGGCGACTTATCATAAACAGCGGCTGCCGAATCACTCCGTTTTTGACGAGGTGCGCTATTTCTCTCCCGGCACCGAGGGCTGCTCATTCGAGGTCGATGGCGTGCAGTTTGGCATCAATATCTGTGCCGATATCTGGGAAGAGGGCGCTCCGGTATGTGCCAGCCTGTCCGGTGCCAGAGTGCTGCTGGTGCTGAATGCCTCCCCCTATCACATGAACAAGCAGATTTCCCGTTACGAGGCGGTGCGCGAGCGCATTGGCGAATGCGGATTGCCGGTGGTTTATGCCAACCTGGTCGGCGGCCAGGATGAACTGGTATTCGATGGCGCTTCTTTCGTCATGGATGCAAGTGGCAATCTGGTGCACCAGTTGCCAGTCTTCGAGGAAGCGCTGCGGGTGGTGGAGTTCGAAAACGATCTGCCGCAGTTGGGCGAAATTGTTCCGGAGCATTCTCTGGAGGAGAATGTGTATCGCGCCCTGTGCCTCGGGGTCAGTGATTATGTCGGGAAGAATGGTTTTCCGGGGGTGGTGCTGGGGCTTTCCGGCGGGATTGACTCTGCGCTGGTGCTGGCGATTGCCGTGGATGCCCTGGGGCCCGACCGGGTGCATGCGGTGATGATGCCCTCGCAGTTCACGGCGGATATCAGCCTGCACGATGCCGAGGTCATGGCCAGTACCATGGGTGTTGAGTACAGCGAGATTTCCATCAAGCCGGTATTCGATGCCTTTCTCGATAGCCTGGCCGACGAGTTTAATGCCCTGCCATTTGATACCGCCGAGGAAAACATTCAGGCGCGCATTCGCGGCACGCTGTTGATGGCGCTATCCAACAAGTTCGGTTCGATCGTGATCACCACCGGAAACAAGAGCGAAATGGCCGTCGGCTATGCCACCCTTTACGGCGACATGGCCGGTGGCTTTGCGGTGCTGAAGGACGTGCCGAAGACCCTGGTGTATCGCCTAGCGCGTTACCGTAACCAGCTCGGCCCCGCCATTCCGGAACGCGTCATTGCCCGCGCCCCGTCGGCCGAGTTGCGCCAGAACCAGACCGATCAGGACAGTCTGCCGCCCTATGAGGTGCTGGATGCCATCATGGAATCCTATGTCGAGCACGACATGTGCCCCCATGACATCATTGCCATGGGGTTTGAGGAGCGCGACGTGCGGCGCGTGATCAAGCTGATCGATTTGAGCGAGTACAAGCGCCGCCAGGCGCCAGTTGGCGTGCGCATAACGCCGCGCGGTTTCGGCAAGGACCGGCGTTATCCCATTACATCGAAATACCGTCCGTGGAACGAATAACCAGGAGACCCATATGAAAAAAATCGAAGCCATCATCAAGCCATTCAAGCTCGACGAAGTACGCGAAGCCTTGTCAGAGATCGGTGTGACCGGCCTGACCGTCACTGAGGTCAAGGGATTCGGGCGCCAGAAAGGTCATACCGAACTCTACCGTGGCGCCGAGTATGTGGTGGATTTTCTGCCCAAGGTGAAAATCGAGGTGGTGATTGCCTCTGCCCAGGTGGACGCAGTGCTTGAAGCCATTGTCAATGCTGCACGCACGGGCAAGATTGGTGACGGCAAGATTTTCGTGACGTCGGTGGAGAAGGTTGTCCGGATCAGGACGGGCGAAACGGACGAAGCAGCGATCTAATATTTGCGGTCAGGAGCAGCCGCTGCAAGGCTGCTTCCGGATTTGTCTTACCACAGCTTCCACCAGGGTTTCTTGTCCTGGCTTATTTCACCCAGATATTTGCTGGCTGGGTAGTTCTTGACCAATATCCTGCGAGCATCATCGCGCAATTCATTCAGACCCAGCGCGTCATAGGATTTGACCATGATGGCCAGTGCCTCTTCCGTGGCGGGGGCCTGAGGATATTGTTGCAGTGCAACCTGGGCGCGGTTCACAGCGGCCACATGGGCGCCGCGCCGCGCGTAGTAGCGCGCGACATGCACTTCATTCGAGGCCAGCGCGTTGACCAGATAATTCATGCGCAGTGTCGCGTCTGGCGTGTATTTGCTGCCCGGAAAGCGGGTTACCAGTTCCCTGAAAGCCTCGAATGAGTCCCTGGCTGCCTTGGGGTCGCGCTCCGAGAGATCCTGGTCGGCGATGGCGCCCAGCAGTCCCAGGTCTTCGTTGAAGTTGGCCAGCCCTTTCAGGTAGTAGGCATAGTCCACATTGGGGTGATTGGGGTGCAGCTTGATGAATCGATCGCAGGCGGCAATGGCTGAAACCGGCTCGTTGTCCTTGAAATAGGCATAAGCCACCTCAAGTTGGGACTGCTGGGCATAGCGGCCATAGGGATAGCGTGCTTCGAGCGTCTCGAAATATTTGATGGCCTTGGTGTAATTGCCGTCACCCATCTCGCTCTTGGCTTCCGAGTAGAGCTTCTGGGCCGGCCAGCCACGGGTTTCGTCCTGTGCTTCGGGAAAAAGGCCGCATCCGGCCACCAGAACCAGCAAAATTAACGCTAAACTACGCTTCATGACTGCATCCATGCAAAAGTTGACCGATTATAACCGAAACGAACCCCAACTCCAGCCCCTTAGTCTGGAGATTCCCGCCGAATGCGGCGGCCTGCGCCTGGATCAGGCGCTCTCGACTTTGCTGCCGCAATACTCGCGCAGCCGCCTGCAAAACTGGATCAAGGAGGGTCATGTCACCCTGAACGGCCAGGTTGTTGCGGCCAGGCAGACCGTGTGGCAAGGCGATCAGGCCGAGGTGCGAATCCAGCAGGCAGCGGAAGACCTGGCTTTTCAGCCCGAGGATATCGCGCTCGACATCGAGTACGAGGATGATGCCCTGCTGGTGATCAACAAGCCTGCCGGACTGGTGGTTCACCCCGGCAGCGGCAACTGGCAGGGCACCATGCTCAATGCCTTGCTGCACCACGCCCCACGGCTGGCTGGCGTTCCCCGTGCCGGCATCGTGCACCGGCTCGACAAGGATACCAGCGGCTTGCTGGTGGTCGCGAAGACCCTGACCGCACAGACCGATCTGGTGCGCCAGCTGCAGGCGCGCACGGTGAAGCGCGAATATCTCGCCGTCATTCAGGGAAGGCCGGAAAGGGACGGCAGCGTCGATGCGCCGATCGGGCGTCATCCCTCGCAGCGCACCCGGATGACGGTGATTTCGGGCGGCAAACCGGCCGTGACCCATTTCGTTGTTGAAGAATGGTTCGCGCATCATTCGCTGGTCCGCTGCCAGCTCGAAACCGGGCGGACACATCAGATCCGGGTGCATATGCAGCATATCGGCCACCCCTTGCTGGGCGACCCGGTCTATGCCGGCAAGGGCATGAATGCATCCCCCGCATTGCGCGAGCTGATCAGGAAATTCAGGCGCCAGGCCTTGCATGCCACACGTCTTGGGCTGATTCATCCGGAAAGTGGAGCGCCGATGGAATGGCGCGTCGATATGCCTGAGGACATGGCGCTGTTGCTGACTGAATTGCGCAGCAACGCGGAGGAATGAGCTTTCATGGATTTCCTGATCCCCGACTGGCCGGCGCCCGCCCATGTTCAGGCGCGTGTGACGACGCGGCGCGGCGGGATGAGTGCCGCGCCTTATGCCAGCCTCAACCTGGGTGACCATGTCGGGGACGATCCCGCGGCTGTGGCCGCCAACCGGGCCCAGCTGCGGCGTTGTTTGCCATCGGAGCCGCTGTGGCTGAAGCAGGTGCACGGCAGCGGCATCGTGGCTGCAGACCTTGCCGTGGGCGTGCCCGAGGCGGATGGCAGCGTCAGCCGCCAAACGGACCGCATCTGTGCCGTGCTGACGGCCGATTGCCTGCCGGTGCTGTTTTGCGACCGCAGCGGCACGGTTGTGGCCGCAGCCCATGCCGGCTGGCGCGGTCTGGCCGATGGCGTGCTGGAAGCGGCTGTGCGGGCCATGGCTGTCGAGCCGGGCGAGATACTGGCCTGGCTCGGCCCGGCCATTGGCCCGCAGGCCTTTGAGGTGGGCGAGGAAGTACGGCAGATATTCATGGCCCATGATCCCGCTGCAGCACTGGCCTTTATGCCAGGCTCTTCTGGCAGTGCAGGAAAATGGCTGGCCGACATCTACCTGCTGGCGCGGCAGAGACTGGCGCGGGCGGGGGTGAAGCAGGTGTTTGGCGGAGATTTCTGCACGCACACGGATGCGGAACGTTTCTATTCCTATCGCCGCGACGGCATGACCGGGCGCATGGCTTCCCTGATCTGGCTTGACAGCTCGCGTATAATCACCGTTTTGCAGAATTGATGTCCCTTCCATGCCCACACTAACCTGGATCATTGCCGCCAGCCTGCTCGGTGGCGCGCTGAGCGTCGCCGCTGCCGCGCTGTTTGCCTTTTCCGCGCGCGCCTCGATGGTGCCGCTGCTGGTGAGCTACGCGATCGGCGCCCTGCTGGGCGCGGTGTTCCTGGAAATCCTGCCGCATGCCTTCGAATTGAACAACGATGTGCACACCATGGCGGGCACGGTGCTGTTCGGCATACTGCTGTTCTTTACCCTGGAAAAGCTGGTGCTGTGGCGCCATTGCCATCACACCGAAGAATGCGAGGTGCATGGCGTCCATGAGGGCCATACCGACCACGGCCGCAGCGGCATGATGATCATGGTGGGGGATACCTTCCACAATTTTGTCGATGGCATCCTGATCGCTGCCGCCTTCATGGTGGACGTGCAGGTGGGGGTGGTGACTTCGCTGGCCATCATCGCGCACGAGATTCCGCAGGAAGTGGGCGATTTCCTGATTCTGCTGCATTCCGGCTACACCCGCCGCCAGGCGTTTATCTTCAACCTCCTGTCGAGCCTGGCCACGCTGGTGGGCGGCGTGCTGGCCTATTTCGCCCTGCAGTCGATGCAGGGCGTGGTGCCGTATTTCCTCGGCATCGCGGCTGCCAGCATGCTTTACGTGGCGGTGGCGGACCTCATTCCGGGCCTGCACAAGCGCCCCGAGATCAAGGCCACGATCCAGCAGGTGACGCTAATCGGGCTTGGCATCGCTTCCATCTGGCTTGCCGGCGCTCTGCTTGGCAGCCATTGAGCGCCTGCGCTGGGGCGTGCCGAACAGCCAGAGAAAGACGGCAAGCGGCACCAGCCCATAAAACAGGAAGGTCATCAGCCCGGCAATGACGCTGGTTTCGGTGATGGCCATCATCAGCACCACGTAGAGCCAGCCGATGGCTATTATGTACATCTAGTTTTCCCCGAACACGCTTTGCCACAGGGCACTTACTCCGGCCACGAACGGAGCAGCCTGTTCGGGTGCGATGCGGGCATAATCCGCGCCCTGCAGGCGCAGCGCATGCTGCCACTGGCGGAATTGGCGGTAGGCATCGCGCGCGCTCCCGGCCTGCTCGCCCGGAATCAGGCACAGTTCYGCCGCCAGTCCGAGCAGCGCCAGATTGCCGATGTTGCGCGTCAGTTCAGGGTGTTTGTGGGCATGGGCGAGAACCAGRTACTGCACCGTGAATTCCACGTCGATGATGCCGCCGCGATCGTGCTTGAGGTCGAACTGGCCGCTGTTGTTGGGGTGGGCGTCGAGCATTTTCTGGCGCATTTCCAGCACTTCCTTTTTCAGTGCCRAAACATCCCTTTCTCGCGTCAGCACCTCATGGCGAACCTGTTCGAAACGCGCGCCGATTTCCGCATCCCCGGCGCAATAGCGGGCTCGGGTCAGGGCCTGATGCTCCCACACCCAGGCCTGGCTGTGCTGGTACTGGGTGAAGGCCTCGACCGAGCTTACCAGCAGGCCGCTGGCGCCATTGGGCCTCAGGCGCAGGTCGGTGTCGTAGAGCATGCCGGCGGGAGTCAGGCTGGTGAGCCAGGTGTTCATGCGCTGTCCCAGCTTGGCGTAGATCTCGGGCGCTTCAGGTGAATCGTCGTCATAGAGGAAGATGATGTCGAGGTCGGAGGCATAACCGATTTCCTTTCCGCCCAGCTTGCCATAGCCGATCACCGCGAAGCGCGGCTGTTCGCGGTGCCTGACGCGCAGACCTTGCCAGCACAGGCGCAAGGTTTCATCCAGGATCATGTCCGCCAGGTCGCTGAGATGATCGGAGAGGTGTTCGAGCGGCAATATCTCCGCCAGATCCTGGGCCACCAGACGGAAAATCTGGGCCTGCTTGAAGTGGCGCAGAATGTCCATCTGCCGTTCGGTGTCGCCCTCGGCGCCGTCCAGCAACGCGCGCAGTTCAGCCTGGGATCTGTCGCGCTCCGGGGCGGCGTGGAGCGTGCGAACATCGAGCAGTTCATCCAGAAGCACCGGGTGTTGCGAAAGATAGTCGGAGACCCACGGGCTGGCGCTGCATAGCCTGGCAACCTGGTTCAGGGTCTGCGGATATTCCACCAGCAGGGCAAGGTAGGCGGCTCGGCGGCTGATGTTTTCCAGCAGCTTGAGGATGCGTTCCAGTGTTTCGTCAGAATTGGGAAAGCCGGCCGCCACCTCGATCAGCGGCGGCAGCAGGGCATCGAAACGGTTGCGGCTGGACTCCGGCAGCTGTCTATAACGGTTGCCCTGGCGCAAGCGGTCAAGCCGCTGCCAGGTAGCGCTGCCATCCTTGTAACCCAGTTCTTCGAGCTGGCCTGCCGCTTCGGCATCATCCAGCAATCCCTGCCACAGGCCGGCAAGCGGGTGGCTCTGCTGCTGGCTGTTAGGTGCGGCGAAGACCTGTTCGAAATGGCGCGTCACTTTCTGGCGGTGGGTGTCGAGGGCGGCAAGGAACTCTTCCCAGCTGCCAAAGCGCATGGAGGATGCGATCAGCTGGCGGTCGTTTTCATTGCCTGGCAGGGTCTGGGTCTGGGCATCATCGAGATATTGCAGGCGGTGTTCCAGATTGCGGAGGAAGACATAGGCCTCGCGCAATTCGGTGACTGCGCCGGGCTGCATCAGCTCGCGCTGGGCGATCAGGTCCATGGCTTCCAAGGTGGAGCGGGTCTGCAGCGCGATCTCCTTGCCGCCGCGGATGAGCTGGAATACCTGGGCGATGAATTCGATTTCGCGGATGCCGCCGGGGCCGAGCTTGATGTTGTTGTCCAGTTCGCGGCGCTGCACTTCGCGGCGAATCTGCGCATGCAGCTCGCGCATCGAGGAAAAGGCGCCGAAATCCAGATACTTGCGGAACACGAACGGGCGCAGCATGGCAGCCAGTTCCTGGTACTGGCTGCCGCAGATGGGGCGCCCCTTGATCCAGGCGTAGCGCTCCCATTCCCTGCCCTGGGTATGGTAGTAATTCTCCAGCATGGCAAAACTGCCCGCCAGCGGGCCGGAATCGCCGTATGGCCGCAGCCGCATGTCGACGCGGAAGACAAAGCCATCCTGCGTATTCTCGTGCAGGGCGTTTATCAGCTTCTTGCCCAGCGCTATAAAGTACTCGTGGTTGCTGACATGGCGCGGCCCTGTGGTTTCGCCTTCCTCCGGATAGGCGAAAATCAGGTCGATATCCGAAGAGACATTGAGCTCTCCGCCCCCCAGCTTGCCCATGCCGACCACGATCAGGTCCTGAACGGCGCCGCTTTCTTCGCCTATGGGCTGTCCATACTGCGCATTCAGCCAGGCCGTCAGATGTTCAAGCGCGAAAGTAGTTGTGACTTCGGCCAGCTGCGTGGCGTTGCTCATGACTTCGCGGAGGTCGGACATACCACCGATGTCGCGCACGATCAGGCGCAGCATGACGCGCTTGCGCAGCATCCGCAGGGCGGTTTTGAGGCTGGCTTCGTCGCTGATTTCAGATGCGGCCAGCGCGGCGCGCATCGATCCGGCGTTCCAGGGCGTGTGCAAAGCGCTTTGCAGCTCTTCCAGCAGGGCAGGGTTGCTTTGCGCCAGGCGCTGCACATAACGGCTGTGATGCAGACCGGCTGCTATGAGTGTCTGGTCGGATGAAGGCGATGGCGAGCTCATGAGGAATTTTTGAGTCTTATATAAGATAGATGATTCTTGATATGGAAAGCGCTGGCGTAAAGCGATATTATTAGCCGTTATTGTATCCCTATGGAGATGAAAAACATGGCGTCGATCGAATCTGTGCTGAACGAAACCCGCGTGTTTCCGCCGAGCGAGGCGTTCCAGGCGCAGGCCAATGTGTCAGGGATGGCCTCCTACAATGCCCTGTGCGCTCAGGCTGAGCAGGATTATGAGGGTTTCTGGGGTGGCCTGGCTCGCGAGCACATCGAGTGGAAGAAGCCTTTTGCCCAGGTGCTGGATGAAAGCCGGGCGCCGTTTTACCGCTGGTTCCACGATGGCGAAATGAATGTCTCCTACAACTGCCTCGACAAGCATCTGGCGACGCAGGGCGACAAAACTGCGATCATTTTCGAAGCCGACGATGGCGCGGTCAGCCATGTCAGCTACAGGGAACTGCACAAACGCGTATGCCAGTTCGCCAATGGCCTGAAGTCGCTCAATATCGGCAAGGGTGACCGCGTCATCATCTACATGCCGATGTCGGTTGAAGCCGTGGTGGCCATGCAGGCCTGCGCCCGGATCGGCGCGATCCATTCCGTGGTGTTCGGCGGTTTTTCCGCCAAGAGCCTGCACGAGCGCATCATCGATGCCGGTGCCAGGGCGGTTGTCACGGCCGACGAAAGCATGCGCGGCGGCAAGGCGATTCCGCTCAAGGCGGCGGTGGACGAGGCGCTCGCCATGGGCGGCTGCGATTGCATCGAGAAAGTCGTGGTTTACCGCCGCAGCGGCGGCGCGATCAGGTGGGACGCAGGCCGTGACCTGTGGTGGCACGATTTGATCCAGAACCAGGCAGAAACCTGCGAGCCGGCCTGGGTCAGCGCTGAAGATCCGCTGTTCATTCTTTACACTTCCGGCTCGACCGGCAAGCCCAAGGGCGTGCAGCACTCGACCGGCGGTTTTCTGCTCGGTGCCATCCTTTCGATGAAATGGGTGTTCGACTACAAGCCCAGTGATGTGTACTGGTGCACCGCTGACGTGGGCTGGATTACCGGCCATACCTATGTGGCTTACGGACCTCTGGCAATGGGCGCGACCGAGGTGATTTTTGAGGGCATTCCCACCTATCCGGATGCCGGCCGCTTCTGGAAAGTAATCCAGGATCACAAGGTCACCATCTTCTACACCGCGCCCACGGCGATTCGTTCGCTGATCAAGCTGGGCGCCGATTTGCCCAGGCAATATGACCTTTCCTCGCTGCGCCTGCTGGGCACGGTGGGCGAGCCGATCAACCCTGAAGCCTGGATGTGGTACCACGAGGTGGTGGGCCAAAGCCGCTGCCCGATCGTCGACACCTGGTGGCAGACCGAAACCGGCAGCAACATGATTGCGCCTTTGCCAGGCGCAGTGGCGACCAAGCCCGGCTCGTGCACCTTGCCGCTGCCCGGCATCATGGTCGATGTCGTGGACGAAGCCGGCCATCCGGTCGAGAAAGGCCATGGCGGTTTCCTGGTGATCAAGAGGCCCTTCCCGTCGCAACTGCGTACGCTGTGGGGTGACCCGGAACGCTTCAAGAAGACCTATTTCCCTGAGGAGCTGGGCGGGAAGTATTATCTCGCCGGCGACTCCTCCCACCGCGACAATGACGGCTATTACTGGATCATGGGCCGTATCGACGACGTGCTGAACGTTTCCGGACATCGCCTGGGGACCATGGAGATCGAATCCGCCCTGGTGGCCAATCCCCTGGTGGCAGAAGCCGCCGTGGTGGGCAAGCCGCACGAGATCAAGGGTGAGGCCGTGGTGGCTTACGTGGTGCTCAAGGGCGCCCGGCCCGAGGGGGACGCAGCGAGGCAGATTGCCGCGGAGCTGCGCGACTGGGTGGGCAAGGAAATCGGACCCATCGCCAAGCCGGACGAAATCCGCTTTGGCGACAACCTGCCCAAGACACGCTCGGGCAAAATCATGCGCCGTCTGTTGCGCGCTCTGGCCAAGGGCGAAGAAATTACGTCCGACACCTCGACACTTGAAAATCCGGCGATCCTGGAGCAGCTCAAGGCGGCGGTCAAGTAGCTGGGACACGGCGTATAATTGAACCGCAGCGGAGCTGTTCCGCTGCGGTTTTTTATTTCTAAAGTATTCATGCTCAAAACCACTGCCCGCTGGCTGCACCGCTTTCTCGTTTCGGCACTGATCCTTTGCGGGCTTACTTTCGCCGGGATTGTGCTGGGCCTGCGTTACTGGGTGCTGCCCAATATCGCCGACTACCGCGAGCGCATCGCCAGTTCGATCAGCCAGGCCGCCGGGCAGCGTGTCACCATCCGGGAGATGGGTGCCGGCTGGGATGGTTTGCGACCCCATCTCAGCATGCGCGGTGTCGAAGTCCATGATCCAGCCGGCAATCCCGCCCTGCACCTGGAGCACATCGAAGGAACGCTTGCCTGGTGGGCGCTGGCGCTGGGCGAAATCCGCCTCCATTCGCTGGAAATTGACCGGCCCAATCTGGCTCTGCGCCGGACTGCCAAGGGGGAGTTATTTGTTGGCGGCGTGTGGGTCAATGAACCCGGCAGCGAAAGCGGTTTTGCGGACTGGCTGCTGCGCCAGCACCGCATCATCGTGCGGCGGGCGATCTTGACCTGGCAGGACGAGCTGCGCCAGGCGCCCTTGCTGGAACTGAATCAGCTTGACCTGCGCCTTGAGAACCGCGGCAAGCGGCACCGCTTCGGCCTGCGCGCTGCGCCTCCGCCATCGCTGGCCTTGCCTCTGGATCTTCGTGGGGATCTTAAAGGGGCCCGGCTGGACGATCTTTCCGGTTGGTCTGGCACGCTCTACGCCCGGCTTGATTACACCGATGTCAGGCAGTGGAGAAGCTGGGTGGATCTGCCTTTCCAGCTGGAGCGCGGCAGCGGTGGAGTCAGGTTATGGCTTGGCCTGGAAAACAAGACGCTGAAAAACCTGACGGCAGACCTGCAGCTCAGGAATGTCCTGGCACGATTACGCCCCGATTTGCCGCAGCTGGACATGGATCAGGTCAGCGGGCGTCTGAGCTGGGCGGATCTTGCGCCGGGGCAACGGGTGCAGGGCAGTAATTTCAGTTTCCGCCTGCATGATGGCCCGGCTTTCGGGCCTTCCAGCGCAAGCCTGAAAATTCTTCCCGCACATGGAAAGAAACCCGCCCAGGGCGAGCTGAAAGTGGATGAACTGGAATTGGGGCCGCTGCTCGTGCTTTCCGACTATTTGCCCGTGGATGAGGAAATGCGCGCAGACTTGCGGCAACTGCAGCCGAGGGGTTTGCTGCGTGAATTATCCGCCAGTTGGAGTGGCCCGTGGCCGGAACTGCAGCACTATGTTGCCAAGGGAAAATTCATGAATCTTGCGGCCAATCCGTATTCACTCGATTCTGGCGCGGAATTGCCAGGGTTTGTCAATTTGAGCGGCAATCTCGATGTCAGCGAGAAAGGCGGCGCCCTGAATCTCAATTCGCGCCAGCTCAGCCTGAATTTTCCAGAAGTATTTGATCATGCGCTGGAACTGGATTCCCTGACTGCCCAGTTGAGCTGGAATAACAAGGGGGGGCAGCACGAATTCAGGCTGAGCAGCGCGTCACTGGCCAATAGCCACCTGGCTGGGACGGCTTTCGGAACCTACCGCACTGTCCGTGACGGCCCGGGCCGGATTGATCTGAGCGCCCAGTTCAACCGCGCGGATGCCCGTTTCGTCAGCCATTACATGCCGCTGGTGGTCGGGCAGGAAACGCGCGACTGGCTGGCGCGTTCGCTCAAGGCAGGGCATGCCAGCGATGTGCAATTGAAGCTGAAGGGCGATCTGGCGAAGTTTCCCTTTGAGGATGGCAAGTCCGGCCTGTTCCAGGTGGCCGTCAAGGCGAATGGGGGGGCGCTTGAATACGCACCGGGGTGGCCCGCGATCGAGGGGATTGCAGTCGATCTGCTGTTTCGCGGCAAGCGCATGGATATATTTGCCCGTGCAGGCCATACCTACGGCATGCAGCTCGGCAAGGTCCATGTCCAGATACCGGATCTGCTCGTCATGGAAGAAATGCTTCTGGTCGATGGCGAAGCACAGGGGCCGACTCAGGAGATGCTGAAATTCATCGGTCAAAGCCCGGTAAATGAAATGATCGACGGCTTCAGCCAGGGCATGAGTGCGAACGGGAATGGCAAATTCAAACTGAGCCTGAAAATTCCCCTCCGCCACCTGGACGATATCAGTGTGGCGGGCAGTTATCTGTTTCAGAACAACAAGGTGCTGCTGGGCGAGGGGATGCCGGAAATGGATCAAGTGAACGGCGCGCTCCAGTTTACCGGTTCATCGGTAGCCATTCCCGGTTTGACCGCACAGTTTCTAGGCGGGCCTGCAAATATCAAGGCTTCGACCCAGCAGGGCGTGATCCAGATCAACGCAAGCGGCAAGGCCACGGCGGCAGGCCTGCTCAAGGCCTTCCCGTATCCGCAGCTGCAGCGCCTGCAGGGAAGCGCCAACTGGAATGGTTCGGTCAGCTTGCGCAAGAAGCTGGCCAATGCGGTTTTTACATCGAATCTGAAGGGGCTGGGCAGCACGCTTCCCTTGCCGCTCAACAAGGCGGCGGGGGACGGCGTCATGCTGAGGCTGGAGCGCAAGGCGGAAATTCTTGATCAGGATGTCATCAGCCTCAGCTATGGCAATGTGCTGGCGGCACAACTTGAAAGGCACCAGCAAGCCGGGCGGATGAAGGTGGTGCGGGGCGCCATCCGGATGGGCGGAGGCCCGGTTGATTTGCCTTCGAGCGGCATCTGGCTGTATGGCTTTCTGCCCTATCTGGACATCGATCACTGGCGCGAGTTGTCGAAAGGGAATGAGGGTAATGGCAACGGATTCCCCATTGATGGTGTAAATCTGAAAGTGCCGGTGCTCGACGCTTTCGGCAAACGCTTCAGGGATCTGAGCGTGAATGCCTGGCGGTTGGAACAAGGATGGCAGGCAGCTCTTGAAAGCAGTGAGATGAGCGGCAGCGTCAACTGGATGCCGGGCGGCGCGGGAAGGGTGAATGGACGCTTCAAATCACTTTCCGTTCCTGAGTCAGCGCCACCCAAGCTGAGCGAACCGGGTACGGCCACCGAAAGCGCAGAATACCCGTCGCTGGACATCATTGCCGAAAATTTCAGCATTCGCGATAATCAGCTGGGCCGGCTGGAGCTTCTTGCCGCCCCGAGCGGGCGGGACTGGCGCATCAGCCGGCTGAAATTGAGTACGCCTGAAACGGCGCTTTCACTCGATGGAGTCTGGCAGGACTGGCTGCAGCAGCCGAGGAGCCAGTTCAACCTGCAGCTCGAAACCAGCGATATCGGCAAACTGCTGGCGCGGGTGGGCCATCCCGACAGCGTCAAGGGCGGCAGGGCGGTTCTGAAAGGGCAGCTTTCCTGGAACGGCAGCCCGGCCGAGATCCATTATCCATCCCTGAGCGGCACCATGTCGCTGGAAGCGCACAAGGGGCAGTTCCTGAAAATCGAACCCGGACTCGGGAAGCTGCTTGGCATTTTGAGTTTGCAGGCACTGCCGCGGCGTATTACCCTCGATTTTCGTGACGTATTCAGCGATGGCTTTGCCTTTGACGATATTTCCATGAGCGTGAAGGCCAGCCAGGGTGTCGTCAGCGGCAATGATTTCAGGATGGAGGGGCCTGCAGCCAAGGTCAGCATGCAAGGGGAAGCCAACCTGGCGAGCGAAACGCAAAATTTGCGGGTAAGGGTGGTGCCGGTGCTGAGCGATACGGTTTCCGGCGCAGCGGCATTGCTGGCTGGACCAGTGGTGGGCCTGACTTCGCTGCTGGTGCAAAAGGTGCTCAAGGATCCATTCGGCCAAATTGTTGCCTATGAATACAGCATTACCGGAACATGGGATAATCCGGTGGTGACGAAGTTAAAGAAAACTGGCGGCGAGAATAAAACATGGGAAAGCGGCAGTTAGTATTTGGCGCTTGAATTTGAAGTTGCCGGCAGCATTGTTCAAACAGTAGCGATCAAGTCAGAAAGCAAGGGGAATTCATGACCAGCAAGGCAAAATCCAGTTTCGCGAAACCCAAGGCGCGCACCACCGTGCTGAAAACTGCGCCAACGCCCGGCACCTGCAGGGTCGCTGCGATCCAGATGGCTTCCGGGCCAAATGTTTCCGCCAACCTGGCCGAAGCAGAACGCCTGATTGCCATGGCCGCAAGCCAGGGCGCAAAACTGGTGGCCTTGCCGGAATATTTCTGCATCATGGGGCTGAAGGAAACGGACAAGGTCGCTGTGCGTGAGGCAGAAGGCAAGGGTCCGATCCAGAAATTTCTCGGCGCACAGGCAAAAAAACACAAGATCTGGCTGGTGGGTGGCTCGGTGCCGCTCGAGGCCTCGGTGCCCGGCAAGGTGCGGAACAGCTGCCTGGTTTATGACGATAAGGGCAAGCTTGCAGCGCGCTACGACAAGATTCACCTGTTCGGCCTCGACCTGGGCAACGAGCATTACCGTGAAGAGGAAACCATCGAGGCCGGCGGCCAGATTGTCGTGCTGGACACGCCGTTTGGCCGCATTGGCTTGTCAGTCTGCTATGACCTGCGCTTCCCCGAGCTTTATCGCGCCATGAAGGATGTCGATCTGATCGTGGTGCCTTCCGCTTTTACCGACACTACCGGCAAGGCGCACTGGGAAACCCTGGTGCGCGCCCGTGCGATCGAGAATCTGGCCTATGTCGTGGCGCCTGCGCAGGGCGGCTATCATCTTTCCGGCCGGGAGACACATGGCAACAGCATGATCGTCGATCCTTGGGGTGTTATCCTGGACCGTTTGCCGCGCGGCTCCGGTGTCGTGATCGCGAGTGTCAATCGCGGCTATCAGGCCAGTCTGCGCACCAGCCTGCCCGCGTTGCAGCACCGCACTATCCACCAATGTTGAAAGTGGTGATGGGAAATGCGTGATGGGTGATGAAAACCAGGCGACCCTCTCACCGCTACCTCATTACTCATCACCCATTGCCATCAGAGATTAATGCATGAGCGTTCAGAACCCAACCCCAATCGAACCCGGCACCCTGTTTGCCACCGCCGAAAGCACGCTGCTCAAGCCCTACCATCTGGATGAGGCCAAACTGCAGCAGGTCTTCGGCCAGATCATGACGCATCAGGCCGACTATGCCGATCTGTATTTCCAGTACAGCCGCGCGGAAAGCTGGAGCCTGGAAGAAGGGCAGGTGAAGTCGGGCAGCTTCGATATCGATCAGGGGGTCGGCGTGCGTGTGGTGAGCGGCGAGAAAACAGCTTTTGCCTACTCCGACGAAATCAGCCTGCCTGCCTTGACCCAGGCGGCTGAAACCACGCGAGCCATTGCCCGGCAGGGTGGAGTGGGAAGGACGCATGCGCTACGCCGGGCTGCTGGCCATGGCCTGTACTTGCCGCACGACCCCATCGCCAGCCTCAACGACGTACAGAAGGTAAAACTGCTGGAAAAACTGGAGCGCATCGCCCGTTCGCTGGACCCCCGCATCACCCAGGTGATGGCCGGATTGGCCGGCGAATACGAAGTGGTCATGGTAGCCCGCAACGACGGCTTGATGGCGGCCGATGTGCGGCCTCTGGTGCGCCTCTCCCTGCAGGTGATCGCTGAGCAGGACGGCCGCCGCGAGCAGGGMAGCGCCGGCGGAGGCGGGCGCTTCGATTACGCCTATTTCAGCGATGAAATKCTGGARCAWTATGCRAARGAAGCRGTGCAYCAGGCGCTGATCAATCTGGAGGCCCGTCCGGCACCKGCAGGCGCCATGACCGTGGTRCTGGGCGCSGGCTGGCCGGGCATYCTGCTGCACGARGCYATYGGMCATGGCCTGGAAGGCGATTTCAACCGCAAGGGCAGCTCGGCCTTCAGCGGCCGGGCCGGCGAACGTGTGGCCGCAGATGGCGTGACGGTGGTGGATGACGGGACCATCGCACGGCGCCGCGGCTCCCTCAACGTGGATGACGAGGGCAATCCGACCCAGTGCACGGTGCTGATCGAGAATGGCATTCTCAAAGGCTATCTGCAGGACTCGCTCAACGCGCGCCTGATGGGTGTCGCCCCGACCGGCAATGCGCGGCGCGAGTCGTTCGCGCACATCCCCATGCCGCGCATGACCAATACCTACATGCTCAATGGCGACAAGGAGCCGGGGGAAATCATTGCCTCGGTCAAGCACGGCCTGTATGCGGCCAATTTTGGCGGGGGGCAGGTGGACATCACCAGCGGAAAATTCGTCTTTTCCGCCGCCGAGGCCTACATGATCGAGGACGGCAAAATCACTTATCCGGTGAAAGGCGCAACCCTGATCGGAAATGGCCCGGATGTGTTGACCCGGGTCTCGATGATAGGCAACGATATGAAGCTGGACCCGGGGGTCGGCACCTGTGGCAAGGAGGGGCAGAGCGTTCCGGTCGGCGTCGGGCAGCCGACGCTGCGGGTCGATGGTTTGACTGTCGGCGGCACGGCTTGAGGCGTTTCGCAGCCGCGGCCCTTGCCTGCATAGCCTGGGCTGTCAATACAGCGCAGGCTGGTTTGCCATATGAACCGGATATCCCCCTCTATTTCGATCACTTCGATCCCGGACAGAAACCCTGGCAACCGGGACAGGCGTTAAACATCGAGGAAGTCTTCAAGAATTATCAATATTATGAAATCCGCTTTTTGAAGCAGGGGACTGAAATCCAGGTCCAGCGTTATATTCATAATCAGCGGGATTGCGCTGAGCGCTACCATGTCATGCCGGATGGTTCGCTGGAGAAAATCACCCAGTGATGCAAAGTGGTGCAAGTGCACCAGTTCTGGTCTTGTCCGGGGCATGTCTTGACATTTTTGTGGCGCGGGGAGAATATCACCTGCCACTAACAAAAATAGCTCACCAGCGTGGCTGATTGTGTGCTCTATAATGCGATGCTTGTTTATGCGAACGGCATGATTCCGGCGCCTGGAATGTTAATTGCGTATGTTGCATCGCGAATTTCAGGGAAATGCTTTTAATAACCCAAATCCGTCATGTGGCGGCAATAAATCTAAAGCACTATTTAATTTTTTTTGGAGTGACTATCATGGCTGAAGCTAAAACTGGAACCGCGACAAAAGCAAAGAAAACCGCCGCTTCGCGCGCCAAGACTGAAACCGTGAAAGCGGCCAAGCCTGCAGCTGCGGCGAAACCCGCCAAGGTTGCGGCACCCGGGGCAACAACAGCAGCACCCAAGAAATCTGCGCCTGCCAAGCCGGCGGCAAGCCGTGCCAGCAAGGCTAAAAGCCTCAAGAACGTAACACCGGAACAGCGCTACCGGATGATCTGCGAGGCAGCATACTTCAAAGCGGAGAAGCGCCATTTTGCGCCAGAAAACGAGGTCCAGGACTGGCTCGATGCGGAGGCTGAAATCAACCGCCTGCTGGGGATGTAAACCGCGACCGCCTTTACTGTTGCCCGGCAGTGCTGGCGGTTGTTCCCTTGAGAAATTCGTTGAACTCGCCCATGGAGATTTCCTCCACTTCCATGCCTTTGCGGGCGAGGTGACGCACGTCGTAGTGTTCGTCGTGATTGACTGAGGCATCGGCCGTGTTGGCTTGCGCCATGTCAGTGGTATCGGGCATGGCGGGCGCCGGTTCTGAGGTTGACATGTCCTGCGGGTATTCCGGCTTTTCTTCGAACTCGTAATCCGCCTGTTCCGGTCCGGGTGCTTCGCTGTCATCGGTTTTGAAGCGCCAGAAAACGGCGGGAACCTGGAACCCCAGTCTTTCGCGCAAGTGGCGCTTGATCTGGAATTCCAGGATGTTTGAAAAGCGCAGCTTTTTCTGCGGCACAGCCTGAATCAGCACAACCGGGTTGTTTTCATAATCGATGGTATAGACCTTGAATGACTGTACATCGCGCGCCTGAAGAAAATGAATGACTTCATCGTTGATGGACTTCAGGGTGCGATTGCCGATCCCCGCCGGCTTGTCCTTGCTAAGGAAAGTGAACATTGCACTCGTTTGATCTGTGTGGTGTGACGGTATCGATTCTAGCGCGTTTTGCGCAACGGCAGTATTATCAGCCGGCTACCACCTCATAACCGGCATCGCTGATCGCGTTTCTGAACTGCTCCACGCTCGCTTTAGAGGTGTCATAGCTGATGGCCACCTGGCCGTTTTCCAGGGTGATATCCACACTGCCCACGCCGGGAAGCGGCTCCAGAACATTTTTCACGCTGCGCACGCAACCCATGCAGGTCATGCCCTTGACAGTGAGAGTGATTTTTTCCATTGGGGTCTCCTTGGTTTATTAACAGTCAGAACTTAGCGTGCAACACTACACTAGCGGCTGGGTTTCCATTTTTTCAGCAGCAGCGAGTTGCTCACTACCGAAACCGAACTCATGGCCATTGCCGCACCGGCAATGACAGGGCTCAGCATGCCGAAGGCGGCAAGCGGGATGCCCAGCACATTGTAGATGAAAGCGAAGAACAGGTTCTGGCGGATTTTCCCCAGTGTGGCGCGCGACAGGCTGATGGCATCGGCCACGCTGTTCAGGTCATTGCGCATCAGGGTGATGTCCGCCGCTTCAATCGCCACGTCGGAGCCTGCGCCGATGGCGAAGCTGATGTCGGCTGCAGCGAGCGCCGGCGCGTCATTGATGCCGTCTCCCACCATGCCGACTACAGTGCCTTGCGCCTTGATTTTCTGGACTTCTTCCGCCTTGTGTTGCGGCAGCACCTCGGCGCGGAAGCGTTCTATCCCGGCTTCGCGGGCGATTGCCTGCGCAGTGGCATGATTGTCGCCGGTGAGCATGATGACTTCCAGTCCCATCTTCTGCAGCCTTGCGACGGCATGGGCCGAGCTGGCGCGTAATGGGTCGGAGATTGCAATGTAGCCCAGAATGGCCGATGCCTGCGCCACGATGACCACCGTCTTGCCTTGGGTTTGCATTTTGGCCAGCATCGCCCCATCCGGTATCAGGCCGTTTTCCGTGATATACAGAGGGGAGCCCAGGTAATGAACTGTGCCGTCGATTTCAGCGCTCACGCCTTTGCCGGAAGTGGACTGGAATTGGGATATGGCCGGGAGCTCGAGCCCTCCTGACTTTGCCCGTGCCAGGATGGCCTGAGCCAGCGGGTGTTGCGAACCCTGTTCCAGCGCGGCGGCTAGACGCAGCAAGCCCTCTTCTGTGAGCGTTTCCATTGGCAGGATGTCGCTGATCGTGGGTTTGCCCTCGGTGAGCGTGCCGGTCTTGTCGACCATCAGGGTGCGGATTTTCTCCGCCCGTTCGAGTGCGGCGGCATTCTTCACCAGGATGCCGATCTTGGCGCCGATGCCGGTGCCGACCATGATGGCAGTGGGCGTGGCGAGGCCCAGGGCGCATGGGCAGGCGATCACCAGCACGGCGACAGCGTTGACCAGCGCAATGGTGAAGCTGCCGCCCAGCCACAGCCAGAGCGCGAAAGTCACCAGGCTGACAGTGATGACCGCCGGAACAAAGACGCCCGAAATCGTGTCCGCCAGGCGCTGGATCGGCGCCTTGGAGCCCTGGGCCTGCTCCACCATGTGGATGATGCCGGCAAGCAGGGTGTGGGAGCCCACGCCTGTGGCGCGGCAGCGCAGCATGCCTTCCTGGTTCTGTGTGGCGGCATATACTTTTGTTCCCGGCGCTTTGCTGACGGGCATGCTTTCGCCCGTGAGCATGGCTTCGACCACGCTGGAGCGGCCGTCGATGACTTCGCCGTCCACTGGAATGTTTTCGCCGGCGCGTACCAGGAAAACATCGCCTGCCTGAACGTGTTCGATTTCCTCTTCCACCATGACCCCATCGCGCTCCACCCATGCCGTGCGCGGCTGAAGCTTGATCAGTTCTTCGATGGCGGAGGAGGTTCTGGCCTTGGCGCGGGCTTCCAGCAGCTTGCCCAGGAGAACCAGGGTGATGACCGCCGCCCCTGCTTCAAAATAGACATGCTGCGGCAGATCCAGCAGGGTGACGATGGCGCTGAATAGCCAGGCCATGCTGGTGCCGAGCGCCACCAGCACATCCATATTGGCGCCGCCACCACGCAGTGCGTGCCAGGCGCCGGCATAAAAGCGCTTCCCGGCCCAGAACTGCACGGGCGTGGCCAGCGCAAACTGGAGCCAGCGCGGCAACAGGTCGGCGTGTGCATCCCACAGCATGAAGGGCATCTGAGCCAGCAGAGGCAAGGTCAGTACGGCTGCTATCCAGAACATCCTGCGCTCGGCCTTGAATTGCGCTTCCTTGCGCGCCTTTTCCGCAGCGCGGCCGGTGCCGGCGATTTCGTAGGCGTCATATCCGGCCTTGCGCACCGCATCGGTCAGGCTGGTGAGCGCTGCCAGGGCCGGCTGGTAGCGGATATGCGCTTTTTCCGTGGCAAAATTGACCGAGGCTTCCACGCCGTCAAGCTGGTTCAGGACTTTCTCGATGCGCGTGGCGCATGCGGCACAGGTCATGCCTGTGATCTGCAATTCAGTGGATTTGAGCGGTACGGAGAAACCCGACTTTGCGATTGCTGCGGCGAAATCAGCCGGGGTATTCAGTTGTTCGTCATATTCAATGCGTGCTTTTTCAGCCGCAAGATTGACCACAGCCTTTACGCCGGGAAACTTGTTGAGATTACGCTCCAGCCGGGTGGAACAGGCGGCGCAGGTCATGCCCGCAATGGGCAGCTCGATATGTTTCATTGAAGCTGTCCTGATGGAAATGGCTTAGCGCCTTTGCAGGATTCCATCGACAATTTTTACCTTGTCACCTACTGCAAAAGGCGGTTGTTCCGCAAAGGGCATGATTTCATTCTGGCCGTTTTCCATCCTGATGCTCACTTCATAGCTCTTGGCCTTTTTGACCTTTTTCTCGACCTGGTGCCCCGCATAAGCGCCGCCTGCCACACCGGCAATGGTGGCCAGATCCTTGCCCGTGCCGCCGCCGATCTGGTGGCCAAGCAAGCCGCCCACGACGCCGCCCGCAACTGCGCCGAGCCCAGTGCCTTCGCCTTCTTTCTCGATCGTTCGGATATCACTGACCGTGCCGCAGTTCTCGCAGATTTTTTTCTTGCTGGATTTGCTGGCCGATGTTGCAGTTTCAGCGCCCATGGCAGGAATGTTCGCGCCCAGGCCAAGCAGGGCCACGGCGGTCACCACAAGCCGGGTAAAACGGAGCAGGGAAGTCGGCATGATTGAATCTCCTGGTGCGGTTGAGAAGAAAATCTATTCTATTCCGGACGCATTTGCGGGAACAGGATGACGTCACGAATGCTGGGGCTGTCGGTCAGCAGCATGATCAGCCGGTCGATGCCGATTCCCTCGCCCGCCGTGGGCGGCAGCCCGTATTCCAGGGCACGGATATAGTCGGCGTCGTAATGCATGGCTTCCGCATCGCCCGCTTCCTTTTGACGCACCTGCTCCATGAAACGTTCCGCCTGGTCTTCCGCATCGTTGAGCTCGGAAAAGCCGTTGGCCAGTTCGCGCCCCACGATGAACAGCTCGAAACGGTCGGTGATGCCCGGATTCTGGTCATTGCGGCGTGCCAAGGGGGAGGTCTCCGCCGGGTAGTCGATGATGAAGGTCGGCTGGATCAGCAGATGCTCGGTGGTTTCCTCGAACAGGGAAAGCTGCAGGCCGCCCACGCCATCGGTGGGGTGATGGGCTGCGTCCATTTCCTTGAGCGTGGCGAGCAGGAAGCTGCGGTCGTGCAGCTGCGCCTCGGTATATTTGCCGGAGTGGTATTTCTGGATGGCCTGAGTCACTGTGAGGCGGTCGAAAGGCTGAGCCAGGTTGATGGTGTGCCCCTGGTATTGCACCACGGCGTGGCCCAGTACGGATTTCGCCACGTCGCGCAGCATGTCCTCGGTGAGGTCCATGAGGTACTTGTAGTCGCGGTAGGCCTCGTAAAACTCGATCATGGTGAATTCGGGATTGTGGCGCGTCGAGAGGCCCTCGTTCCTGAAGTTGCGGTTGATCTCGAATACTTTTTCGAAGCCGCCCACCACCAGGCGCTTGAGATACAGTTCCGGCGCAATGCGCAGGAACAGTTCCATGTCCAGGGCGTTGTGGTGGGTGCTGAAGGGGCGTGCCGATGCCCCCCCCGGAATCGGGTGCATCATCGGCGTTTCCACTTCCAGATAGCCGCGTTCGACCAGGAAGGTGCGGATGCCCTGGATCACCTTGGAGCGCACCATGAAGGTCTTGCGCGTTTCCTCGTTGGTGATCAGGTCGAGATAGCGCTGGCGGTATTTCTGCTCCTGATCGGTCAGGCCGTGGAATTTTTCCGGCAGCGGGCGCAGCGACTTGGTCAAGAGGCGCAATTGGCTGGCGCGCAAGGAAAGCTCGCCCTTGTTGGTCTTGAACAGGGTGCCCCTGGCGGCGATGATGTCACCCATATCCCAGCGCTTGAAGGCTTCATGCACATCTGCGCCCACGCCCTCGTCATTGATGTAGAACTGGATGCGTCCGCCCATGTCCTGCACCGTGGCGAAGCTGGCCTTGCCCATCACGCGTTTCAACATCATGCGCCCGGCAATGGAAACCTCGATGTTCTGGACATCGAGATCTTCCTTGATCATGTCACCATAAAGAAACTGCAGGTCTGATGCCATGTGGGTGCGGTCGAAATCATTGGGGAAGGCAATGCTTTCCTTGCGCAGTTCGGCCAGCTTGGCGCGGCGCTCGGCGATGATCTGGTTCTCGTCCTGTTGAATTGGTTCCTGCTCGCTCATGCGTTTAAACCCCTTGTTTTAAGCTTGCTTCGATGAAGCCGTCCAGGTCGCCGTCGAGCACTGCCTGGGTGTTGCCGACTTCGTAGTTGGTGCGAAGATCCTTGATGCGCGACTGGTCGAGCACATAGGAGCGGATCTGGTGGCCCCAGCCGATGTCGGTCTTGGAGTCTTCCATGGCCTGTTTTTCCTCGTTGCGCTTGCGCAGTTCSAGCTCATACAGGCGCGCCTTCAGCATCGCCATGGCTTCGGCCCGGTTGCGGTGCTGAGAGCGGTCGTTCTGGCATTGCACCACRATGTTGGTGGGCAGGTGGGTGATGCGGATCGCCGAATCAGTCTTGTTGATGTGCTGTCCGCCGGCACCGGAAGCGCGGTAGGTGTCCACCCGGAGATCGGCCGGATTGATTTCCACTTCGATGGATTCATCCACCTCGGGATAGACGAATACGCTGGAGAAAGAGGTATGGCGGCGGTTTCCGGAATCGAAAGGCGATTTGCGCACCAGACGGTGCACGCCGGATTCCGAACGCAGATAGCCAAAGGCATAGTCGCCGCTGATCTTGAGCGAGACGCTCTTGATGCCGGCGACCTCGCCCTCGGATTCTTCCAGGACCTCGGTCTTGAAGCCCTTGCGCTCGCAGTAGCGCACATACATGCGCAGCAGCATGGAAGCCCAGTCCTGCGCCTCGGTGCCGCCGGAGCCGGCCTGAATGTCGAGGAAGCAGTTGTTGGGGTCCATCGGGTGCGAGAACATGCGGCGGAATTCCATGCCTCCGACAATTTTTTCGAGGTCTCCGGCATCGCTCTCAATGCTGGCGAGGGAGTCGTCGTCGCCTTCCTCGCGCGCCATGTCGAACAGTTCGCGCGAATCCCGCAGCGACTGATCCAGGCGGGTCAGGGTGTCGACGACGTTTTCCAGTTCGCGCCGCTCCTTGCCCAGCTCCTGGGCACGTTTGGCATCGTTCCAGATGGCTGGGTCTTCCAGCAGCTGGACGACTTCGGTCAGGCGCTCCTGCTTGACTTCGTAGTCAAAGATACCCCCGAAGGTCCTGGCTGCGCTTCATCAGGTCGGCCAGATGGTTTTCTATGGCATTTAGTTGTTCTGCTTCCATGAGTAATTCTTTATGCAATTCAAAACGCGAAATTATACCAGAAGGTGCAGGCGCCATTAGGGCGGCGGTGTGCGCAAAAATTCGGCATAATGCGTGAGGTGGCTTGCCCTGAGCGCAGCCGAAGGGTGAGGAGTGAGTCAGCGATGGAAAATTATCCTGTCGCCAAGGTTTACGGCGAAGCGATGGTCGAGCTGCCGCAGGATCTCTATATCCCCCCCGATGCGCTGGAGGTATTTCTCGATGCTTTCGAGGGGCCGCTCGACCTTCTTCTTTACCTGATCCGGCGCCAGAATCTCGATGTGCTCAATATCCCGATGTCGGAAGTGACCAGGCAGTACATGCAATATGTGGATGTGATGCGGGAGAAGCAGCTCGAACTGGCTGCCGATTACCTGCTCATGGCAGCCCTGCTGATCGAGATCAAGTCGCGCATGCTGCTGCCACGGCCGGTAGAGAGCCGGGAAGATGAACAGGACCCGCGCGCCGAACTGGTGCGCCGTTTGCTCGAATATGAGCGCATGAAGCTGGCGGCGCAGCAGCTGGATGCGCTTCCCCAGGCCGGGCGCGATTTCGCGCTGGTTCAGGTGTGGCTGGAACAAGCCGCCGGGAAGCGCTTGCCCGAAGTGAACCCGGAAGATTTGCGCCAAGCCTGGCTGGGCGTGGCGGCTCGCGCCAGAGTACATCGCCACCATCGTGTGACGCGTGAAGAGCTGTCGGTGCGCGAGCACATGGGCCTGATCCTGCGCCGGCTTCAGGGCCGCAGTTTCGTCGAGTTCGAGGCGCTGTTCGAGGCCGGGAACGGCTTGCCTGAGGCGGTTGTGACCTTTCTCGCATTGCTGGAGCTGGCGCGCGAAACGCTGGTGGAAATCAGCCAGACGGAAGCTTTCGCGACGATCTATGTTAAGCTGATTAACGTGGGTCGAGAATTGGAATGATCCCCCTCAACGAGATCAAGACCATATTGGAAACAGCCCTGATTTCCAGCCAGGAGCCGCTCTCCATGAGCCAGCTGGGCAGGCTTTTTGACGAGGAGCTGGGCCCGGAAACGCTGCGCAAATTGCTTGAGGAACTGCGCCGCGAGTGGTCCGGGCGGGGTGTGGAACTGGCCAGCGTGGCAGGGGGGTGGCGTTTCCAGACCCGGCCGGAGTTCCAGAAATATCTGGATCGGCTCAATCCCGAGAAACCGCCGCGCTATTCACGGGCCGTTATGGAAACACTGGCAATCATCGCTTACCGGCAACCGGTGACGCGCGGCGATATCGAAGAAATTCGCGGGGTGGCGGTTTCCACGCATGTGGTGAAAACTTTGGAAGAGCGCGGCTGGATTGATGGCGTAGGGCATCGCGACGTGCCTGGCCGGCCGGTTCTGTATGCGACGACGCGCAAATTTCTGGATGACCTTAACCTGCGTTCGCTGGGTGAATTGCCCCCGCTGGAAGAATTGGCTGGTTTGACTTTAAAAAATACTGAAGAAAATGTCTGAACGATTACACAAAATGCTGGCCCAGGCGGGCCTGGGATCGCGCCGCGAAATGGAAGAACTGATTCGCAGCGGGAAAGTGACGGTCAACGGCCAGGTGGCCGAAATCGGCGCGCAGGTGGAAGAAGATGATCTGGTCAAGGTCAACGGCCGCGCGGTGCGCTTTCGCATGGCATCCAAGCTGCCGCGCATCCTGCTTTATCACAAACCCGAAGGCGAGATTGTCAGCCGCGACGACCCGGAAAAGCGCGAGAGCGTGTTTGACGTGCTGCCACAGATGCGGGGCGGCAAATGGATTGCTGTCGGGCGGCTGGATTTCAATACCAGCGGCTTGCTGATCTTTACCACTTCCGGCGAGCTGGCGAATCATCTCATGCATCCCCGTTTCGAGGTGGAGCGCGAGTACGCCATACGCGCGCGCGGAGAGCTGACGCAGGAGCAGCTGCAACAGCTGCGCCAGGGCATCCAGATGGAAGACGGCCCGGCMAGGTTCGAGAGCCTGGTGGACGAGGGCGGGGAGGGCAGCAATCACTGGTATCGCGGTGTGCTCAAGGAAGGCCGRAACCGTGAGGTGCGCCGAATGTTCGAGATGATGGGGCTGACCGTGAGCCGCCTGATGCGCGTTCGCTTTGGCATCCTGAGCCTGCCCCCCAGGGTCAAGCGTGGCCGCTGGCTTGAGCTGGAGCCTTCACAGGTGGCAGAAGTGCTGCGCTGGGCGGGCATCGCCTTGCCGGAGGCGCCAAGGACGGCAGAAGGACGCAAGGCCGCCCCTGTTGACAAGCAGGCTGCGGAGCGCAAATCGCGTTCGCAGCCGCCACGCACCCCACGGGCCACAAAAAAGACCCCCTTCAGGCAACCCGCCAGAAAGACGACCGCTCGTTAAGTTCCAGGCCTGCTTGGCAGGTTGATTCGGCGGCGCCAAACGAGTAACCTAACGGCATAGATGCATAAACAAACAGGAGACTGCCATGTATACCGAAATCGAAGAAAACGAAGTAATGGATGTGGTAACGCGCGAAAAACTGGTGGCTGATCTCAAAATCGTGATTGCAGATACCGAAGAGCTGTTGCGTGCGACAGCCAATCAGGCAGGCGAAAAGATTGCGGAAATACGTGTCAAGGCCGAAGAGAATCTGCGCAACGCAAAAATCCGTCTGGCACGGGCTGAAGCCGCTATTGTCGAGCGCACCAAGGCTGCGGCCAAGGCGACCGATGACTATGTTCGCGCCAATCCATGGAGAGCCGTGGGCATCGCCGCAGGAGCAGGTTTCATTATCGGCCTCCTGGTAGGGCGCCGCTGATTCCTGATGATGCCTGGCCCTACACCTGATCGCGGCAGCAAGCCCGGCCTTTTTGATTCAATCAAGGGTCTTGCCGCGAGCAGCGTGGCGATTGTCCGTACCCGCCTGGAGCTCCTATCCACCGAGGTGGCGGAAGAAAAAGAGCGTTTGCTTTCCCTGCTGTGGCTGGGAACAGCAGCGCTCTTTTTTATTGGGCTGGGGATTGTTTTTGCTGCCTTGCTGCTGACCGTTGCCTTGTGGGAGAACCACCGCCTGCTGGTGCTTGGCATCCTTACCCTGCTGTTCCTGGGACTTGGGGGCGCCGCTCTGTCCATGGCGCTGAAACAAGCGCGCAATGGCTCTAAACTGTTTTCGGCCAGCCTTGCCGAGCTCTCCAAAGATCAGGATCACTTGCGCCCGTGAGCAAACGTCTGATCGCACTGGCAGAACGCCGTGAGCGGCTGGTTGCCCTGGCGGCATTGCAGCGTTCGGAGTTCTCCCGTCATCTTTCCCCGGTGAAAGCTGGATGTGCAGTGGCCGACAAGGGGGTTTTGGCGTTGCGTTACCTGCAGCAGCATCCGGTGCTGGTGGCTGGAGGTGTTGGGCTGCTGGTGGCATTGCGTCCGCGCAAGGCCTACGGCTGGTTGAAGCGGGGGTGGTTCGCCTGGCACATGGTACAGAAACTGCGCAAGCGCCTGGCTGGTATTTTATGAGGGTGGCTCAGGCAGAAAGAATGGCTGCCAGCACCGGCTGAAATTTGCTGATCTCTTCTTGCAGCTTGCGGTAATGCGCTGACGCATCATCCAGGTTGTCCTGTGCGGCGCTTTCCTCAATCAAGTGCGCCCAACTCACAGCAGGTTTGGCACCGAAGTTTCCAAGCAAGCCCTTGAGAGTGTGCGCTGCGCGTTGTAGTTCCCCGTGCTCTCCCTGTTTCAGGGTGCTTTCGATATTCGCCATGTATTGGGGAATCTCTGCCAGAAACATGGCGCCAATAATCTCCAGAATGTCCGGGTCGGTTTTTGCGGCTGCAGCAGCATAATCAAAATTTTCACCCTGCTCTGTTTCATCCCGGCTGGGGCTGTCTAAGTTACATTCAGTCTGCTTGAGCGTTGTTTCGATTGCTGCAAACAAGATACGGGGCTGGATCGGTTTGGGAACATAGGCATCCATGCCGGCTTTCAGGCAAAGCTCACGATCTCCCTCCATGGCATTGGCGGTCATGGCAATGATGGGTATGTGGCCTCCGATTTGCTTCTCCCTGGCACGAATGCACTGCGTGGCTTCGATGCCATCCATTTCGGGCATCTGCATGTCCATAAGCACCAGATCAAAATGCTCCTGCTCCCATAATTCCAGCGCCTCGCGGCCATTCTGGGCGACTTTCACGACATGCCCCGCTTTTTCAAGCAGAGTAACGGCCAGGCGCTGGTTAATGATGTTGTCTTCGGCCAGCAGAATGGTGAGCGCATGCGCTATCGAATGTTCGCCCAGGCTGGTGAGGCCTCCAGTGGGTTCTGCCTGACTTTCCAGTACGGTTTCTGTACTGAGGCCATAATGCGCCGTGAAATGGAATGTGCTGCCCACGCCTTCTTCGCTTTCCACCCAGATTTTCCCATTCATCATTTCTACCAGGCGGCTGGTGATGGAAAGACCCAGTCCTGTGCCGCCATATTTGCGCGTGATAGAACTGTCGGCCTGGGAGAAGGCATCAAATATGCTTTGCAGTTTGTCTTTTGAAATGCCAGCACCGGTATCGCTGACCGAGAAATGCAGCGACACTCCTTGTTCAAAAATGTATTCAGGCTTGACTCGGACGGAGATTTTGCCCTGTTCGGTAAACTTGATCGCATTGCCGATCAGGTTGATGAGAATCTGGCGAAGACGGCCCGGATCGCCGATCAGGGTGTCCGGCACCTGTGGCGCGAGCTCAAGATTCAGGGACAGGCCTTTCTGTCCGGCACGCATCGCCATGGGCTTGACGGTTTCTTTCAGTGTGTTGTGGAGGCTGAAAGGGATGCTTTCCATGCTCATCTTGCCGGCTTCGATCTTGGAAAAGTCGAGAATGTCATTAATGATGGTCAGCAGCGAGTCGGCCGAGTACTTCACCATGCCGAGATATTCCCGCTGTTGAGGGGTGAGCTCGGTGTCAAGGGCGAGATCCGTCATGCCGATAATGCCATTCATCGGGGTGCGGATTTCATGGCTCATATTGGCAAGAAAATCGCTTTTCGCCTGGTTGGCGGTTTCGGCTGCCTCTTTGGCTCGTTTCAGTTCGGCGGCGGATTGCTTGGCCTTGGTGATATCGGAAATAATGCCGATCAGGCCGGCCACGCTGCCATCCGCCCGTGTGAATGCGGCTTTCTGGTAGATCGTGTCATGTATCTTTCGATCTGCTGCCTGAACTGGCGCTTCGTAGGACTGGGTGTCCTTCTGTTGCAGCAACAGCAAGTCCTTTTCATGGTGCAGGTCCGCCAGTTCCCTGGGTAGCAGGTCATATGCCGTCTTGCCGATCCACTCCTTGCGTTCGATTCCCCAGAAAATTTCGAATGTTTTGTTGAATCCAAGATACTGTCCGTTCACATCCTGAAAATAAATCGGGTAGGGCGTCACTTCGATCAGTTGCTGGGTGAATTGCAGCTGGTCCCTCAGGCGGTCTTCAGCCACTCTTCGTTCGGTGACATCGTTGAGCACTCCGGTGGTGCCGACGATATTGTCTTTCTCGTCAAGGGAAAGCGTGGCGAATATCTCGAGCCAGCGGTAGCCGCCCTCCTTGGTGAGGAAACGGACTTCATAGCGGCAAAAATCTTTTTTACGCTCGATCAAGGGCATGAACTGCTCGAAATTGCGCTGGCGATCATCTGCATGAATGTAATGCAGCATATTGGTTTCCAGGCTTTCGTCAACGGAGTAGCCGGTAATCTCCGTCCAGACCGGATTAAGGTATGTCCACAAGCCTTGCCAGTCGGTCTGGAATACGACTTCGTTGAGAGATTCCACTACAGAACGGTATTTTTTCTCGCTCTCGCTTAATGCCTGTTCGGTATGCTTGCGCTCGGTGATATCCTGGAATCCGGCCACGGAACCGACCACCTGGTCGCCATCCAGGAGCGGAACGGCAACAATGGAGATATTGAATACCGAGCCATCCTTGCGCGTGAAGATATCCTGGTCGGAGCGGAAGGTTTCTCCCTGCTTGATAGCCTTGTGTGTTGGGCACTCGGACTTGCTGATATGGGTGCCGTCTGCCGTCTGGAAGTGAACAACGTCGTGGATGGATTTGCCCATCAGCTCTTCCTTGCTCCATCCCAGCAATTTCTCGGCTTCACGGTTGAGGAAGGTGCAGCACCCCTGTGCATCCAGAGCGTAGATGCCGACCCCAAGTGCATCCGTGAGACTGTGCAGGAAACGGTTGCTGGCGGCAGCCTGTTCTTCCATCAGCTTGCGTGCGGTGATGTCGGTGCGGATGGAAATGTATTGGTAGGGCTTGCCCCGGCTGTCCATGAATGGAACGATGGTTGAATTGACCCAGTAATGGCTGCCGTCCTTGGCGCGATTGCAGATTTCACCGTGCCACACCTGACCGGAAGCAATGGTGTGCCACATTTCCTTGAAGAACTCAGGCGGGTGGACGCCGGAATTGACGATGCGGTGGCTCTGTCCAGCCAATTCCTCCTGCCTGTACTGACTGATCTGGCAGAAGCGATCATTGGCATAAATAATGTTTCCCCGCACATCCGAAGCGCTGACAATGGCGTGCTGATCGAGAGCGAACTGCTGATTCTCAAGCGCATTCAATGCCTCGCTCAGCTTGCTTGAGTTTTCACGCAGACGCAGGAATGCCTGTCCTGCGTAGCTCAGAAGCAAGAGGGCGACCACAAACAGAAACATGCGGAAAATATTTGCCTGGTGCAGGGAGCGCTCAAACGTCCGGTTATAGGCCTGAGTCAGTTCCTGGCCCATCTGCCGGGTGCCGCCAGAAGTGAGCAGAGGGAATATATTGTCTATTTCAAGCTCGGCTACCAGGACCATGCGCGCGTGCTGCATGATGGGATCCAGCTTCTCTCCGTGCGCTGGAGGCCGAGTCTGCTGATGTGACTTGAGTTGATCCAGTTCGAACTGAATGGCTTCATAATTCTTTTCCCCTCCCATATGCAACAGCATGATGTTGCGCATCAAGGACAGTAGCTGTGGGCGCAGCGATGGGTCGGCGTTGCTGGCCAAAGCCTCATCAATGAGATGGGGCAGATAGCGCAGGGAGTTCTTCAACAGTGCATTGTGCGATTTGAATTGTTCGATGAGTTCGTCCTTCAGTCCCAGCTCTCGTTTGAGTTTTGCCATCTCCTGATTGACTTCAGTGTTGCCAGGGGCAGTGATGGCGTTATCTCCACTTTCCAGATCGTGTATCAAAGCCCTGATTTTGCCCTGCACTTCGACCAGTTCGTCATAGTTGTTCTGCAGGTGGTAGCGCTGTTTGAGAACTTCTTCTTCCAGTTCGGCGTCCAGTTTTTCGACCTCTCCAAGGCGGGTGATGCTGTCGTGGTGTTTGGCAGGATTGACTGAGCCGGTGCTGATGAAAAGGAAGATGAGCAGTGCCGCCATGGCGGCTATGGCCACAATCTGCCTTAGACTGAGCTGGCCGAACTTCATAGCGGCTTCCCGTTATATTCGCCGCTCAAAGTTGCAAGAAACTTGGCAATCTGCTTTATATCCTCGGCAGGAATTTCAACCCCCAGCTGGTAACGCCCCATGATCTGGATAGCGCGCTCCAGCGTGGCTGCCGAGCCATCGTGCAAATAAGGGGCTGTCAGCGCCACGTTGCGCAGGGATGGCACCTTGAATTCATGTCTGTGCTCCGAATCGCCGGTGACATTGAAGCGGCCCAAATCGGCGGTGGAAATATTGCCCCGTTCCTTGAAGTAATCTGCCATGACGCCGAGTTTTTCATACATGTTCCCGCCTGCATTTACTCCCTGATGACATGAGGCGCAGCCGTATTCCTTGAACAGGCGGTAACCAGCCTTTTCATCTTCGGTAATGGCATTTTTATCACCGCGCAGATATTTGTCGAAGCGCCCGTTGGGCGTGAGCAGGGAGCGTTCGAAGCTTGCGATCGCGTCCTTGATGCTGTTCTGGCTGATGCCCTCTTTGCGGTATATTTTCTCGAAAGCCAGTTTATAGCCGGGGGCCTGCTTTAATTTGGCGATGATTTCAGGCCATGACGAACCCATTTCCAAAGGGTTGTTGAGCGGCCCGTCAATCTGATCTTCCAGTGTTGCAGCGCGCCCGTCCCAGAACTGCCGGAAATTCAGGCTGCTGTTAAAGACTGTGGGGGCATTGATTACGCCTTCCTGTCCATTGATACCAAGAGAACGGGGCTTGCCATCCGTTCCGCCGTGCGTGAGTGCGTGGCAGTTGGCGCAGGCTATGGTGTTGTTTTTGGACAGCCTCGGGTCGTGAAAAAGGCGTTTGCCAAGGGCAGTTTTATCGGCGTCAAGGGAGATCAAAAGCGGGATGGGGGTAATGGGTTCTCCGCTGTTTTCCTTTTTCGGCGTGATCGCTGGCTGTTCTGCCTTTTCCTGTGAGGTGAAAAAATTACCCCAGAATGCCCAGATGATGAAGGCCAGCAGGGCGGAGATGACAGTGGCGCCAATCAGAAGCCGCACTTTGTGTTCGAAGATTTGCATGATGGCCAAGGGTGGTGATGCGTGATGTTATTCATCATCCTGAAAACGAGTTCTGATTTCCAGAATGTTTTCCCAGCACATAAAGAAAGCCTCGACACAGTCAGGATCAAAATGGCTGCCTGAGCCGTCCCTGATAAGGGCGACAGCGCGTTCCAGCTCCCAGGCTGGTTTGTAGGGGCGTTCCGAAGTCAACGCATCAAAAACATCGGCGACCGCCACAATGCGGCCAAAGAGGGGAATGCCTTCTCCACTGAGGCTGTTAGGGTACCCCGTGCCGTCGAATTTCTCGTGATGGGTGAGGGCGATCATGGCGCCGGTCTGCAAGGTGTAGGATGCACTGCCTGTCAGGATGTCATGCCCGATCTGGGTATGGCGTTTCATGATCACGAACTCCTCCGGAGAGAGTCTGCCGGGTTTGAGCAGAATTCCATCGGCGATGCCCACCTTTCCAATATCGTGCATGGGTGCGGCTTCCAGAATCAAATCCTGGTCCGACTGGGAGAGTCCCATGTTTTGGGCAATGTGCTTCGAGTAATGCGCCATGCGCAAGATATGGGCGCCGGTTTCAGGGTCACGGTATTCCGCAGCTCTGGAAAGCCGGAAAACGATTTCACGCTCTCGGGCCAGGATTTCTTCAGTGGCTGTTCTTACCTCGCTGGCGAGCCATTCAGCATGATCCGCCAGTTTTTTCTGGCTGTTGCGCAAGGACAGCATGTTCTTGACCCGGCCGAGAAGTTCGGTTTTGTCTATGGGTTTGGTCAGAAAGTCATTGGCGCCCAGTTCCAGCGCCCTGTAGCGGACTTCAAGATGATCGTTGGCGGTAACCATGAGCAGGGGAATATCTGCCTTGCCAGGAAGCGTGCGGAACAGTTGGGTAAACTCGAGGCCATCCGGAGCAGGCATCATGTAATCGACAATGATGAGATCCGGATCGTTGAGCCGGCACCATTCCAGCGCTTTGGCGGATTCTGAAAAACACAGCGGCTCGCAGCCGCCAAGTTTTTGCACCAGATGGCTCATCAATGTTAGATTGATTTGCGTGTCGTCAATAATGACGATCTTGTGCATGTTTCGGCTCCATCCCCAGGGCGAAGGCCAAGCATAACAGCACGCCTGATGGCAGGCAATGCAGGCTATCCGGGTTCATTCGGGGTGGCATGAAACTAATGATTTTCTCTTTGCAGTCTTCATTCAGTTCGAATAAGGGGTTCCCATGGCGCTTTCTCAAACCCGAAGATGGCATGAATATCCTGAGCCAGAACTGCTTTACTCGTGTGTTGTGGAAGCGATTGAGCGCATGGCCGCTGAAGCCATCTCCAAAACCGGGAAATTCAGTATTGTGCTGGCGGGGGGCAGCACGCCACGAGCCATATATCAGCGCTTTCGCCTGATTCATACAGATTGGAGCGCCTGGCATGTCTATTTTGGTGACGAGCGCTGTTTGCCCCTGGGTCATGCCGAACGCAACAGCGTGATGGCTGATCAGGTCTGGCTTGAACATGTGGCGATTCCATCCGCACAGATTCACCGGATTCCTGCGCAACTGGGGGCCGAAGCGGCGGCATCACAGTATTCAACAGAGCTGGAAGGAGTGGAGGATTTCGATCTGGTGTTGCTGGGTCTCGGTCAGGATGGACACACTGCCAGCCTGTTTCCAGGAAAGGAGTGGGGCCGGGACTATACTCAGCCCGCGGTGCTTGCCGTTCATGGTGCGCCCAAGCCGCCGCATGATCGTGTATCTCTCAGCGCCTGGCGCCTCAGTCGTGCCGGAAGGGTCTGGTTTCTGGTGACGGGGCAGGACAAGGGGGGGGCCGTGCAGTCTTGGCGCAGGGGAGGCAACATTCCGGCCGCCTCGATTTTGCCGCTGAACGGAGTGGATATCTGGCTTGCCGGGGTGCGCTGAAAATACAGGCGAAAAAGGGGCTTTAAAAGCCCCTTTTTTTCGTTTTTGCAGAGAACTATTTGCTAATCGTGGTGAGCGGGTATTGCGTTTGAGCAATGCCCAGCTTGGCATATTCACTCGCTTGTTTGGCTATATTAATGACTGCTGCACTGTCGTTATTCTTGGCGGCTTCTTTGGCCTGTTTCAAGGCATCCTGAGCGGTTGTCCACAGGGCCTTTTTCTCCTGGGCAGCCTTGACATCAGCTTCTGCCTGGGCCAGTGCCTGCTTGGCTTCATCCGACAGTTGCGCCTGAGGCGCTTCGGTTTTTTCTGGTGCCTTTGCGGCCTGGGGTTTGGTTGGCATGGTGCTTCCGCAACCGGACAAAACCAGCAGGCCTGCTGCAGCGAACATTAACATGAGTTTTTGCATGAAAAATCGACTCCTCTAGATTGAAAGTGAATGTTGTTTCTGTTTTCAGGCTGGAATGCAGGCATGGGCTTCTTTTGGCCACATTTCCAACATCCGGCACAATGAGTAACATAAAGGTTTGCAAACAATTCGTCAAACTACGCTGGGAAAACCTCTGGACATGAGCGCCGGTTTACCGTGCCAAGTCAAACACGTATAATGGCGTCTTTGTAAATAAGGATAAAAAAATCATGCGTGTCGTTCAAAAAGCGCTCACCTTTGACGATGTCTTGCTGATTCCTGCCCATTCCGCCGTTTTGCCCCGCGACGTCAGCCTGAGCACCCAGCTTACCAAGGAAATCACACTCAATTTGCCGCTGGTTTCCGCTGCCATGGATACGGTTACGGAAGGCCGCCTGGCGATTGCTCTGGCGCAAGAGGGCGGTATTGGCATCATTCACAAGAATTTCACCTCCAAGGAGCAGGCTGCTCAGGTGTCGATGGTCAAGCGCTTCGAGAGCGGTGTGGTCAAGGATCCCATTACCATTTCCCCTGTCATGACGGTGCGCGATGTCATCCAGCTCACTCGCCAGCACAGGATTTCCGGCTTGCCAGTTGTCGAAAACGGCCTCGTGGTGGGCATTGTCACCAACCGCGATCTGCGCTTCGAGAGCAATCTCGATCAGCCGATCAAGAACATCATGACGCCGCGTGAACGCCTGATCACGGTCAGGGAAGGTGCATCGCGCGAAGAAGCGCTGGCACTGATGCACAAACACCGTCTGGAACGTGTGCTGGTCATCAATGACGGTTTCGAGCTGCGCGGTCTGGTGACCGTGAAGGACATTCAGAAATCAACCGAACATCCGCTGGCCTGCAAGGACAGCCTGGGTCGCCTGCGTGTAGGCGCGGCTGTGGGTGTTGGCGCTGGCACCGAGGAACGCGTGGAACTGCTGGCGGACGCCGGTGTGGACGTAATCGTGGTCGATACCGCTCACGGTCACTCTCAGGGCGTGCTCGATCGTGTGAAATGGGTCAAGAAAAACTTTCCCCGGGTTCAGGTTATTGGCGGCAACATCGCCACCGGTTCGGCGGCGCTCGCCCTGGTTGATCATGGCGCGGATGCGGTCAAGGTGGGTATTGGTCCTGGCTCGATTTGTACCACGCGTATCGTGGCGGGTGTCGGCGTGCCGCAAATCACGGCTGTGGACAACGTGGCCCAGGCGCTGCGAGATACTGGCATCCCGCTGATCGCTGATGGCGGCATTCGTTATTCCGGCGATATTTCCAAAGCCATTGCCGCCGGCGCACACCTGGTGATGCTGGGCGGTCTGTTTGCGGGCACCGAGGAAGCGCCAGGCGAAATCGAACTGTTCCAGGGGCGGTCCTACAAGTCCTACCGCGGCATGGGCAGTCTGGGTGCAATGCAGCAGGGTTCCAAGGATCGCTACTTCCAGGACAGCGAAGCCAATGCCGACAAGCTGGTACCGGAAGGGATCGAAGGACGAGTACCCTACAAGGGCAGCGTCCTGACCGTGATTCACCAGCTTATGGGCGGCTTGCGCTCCAGCATGGGCTATCTCGGCTGCAAGAACATCGCCGAAATGCATGCTCGGGCTGAGTTTGTGGAAATCAGCAATGCGGGCATCCGTGAATCGCACGTCCATGACGTTCAGATCACCAAGGAAGCACCGAATTATCACGTGGATTAGTTAGGAGTAAGGGGTGAGGCGTGAGGAGAGAGAAGCTCACTTCCTTACCTTGATCACTCCTCACTCCTCACTCCTCACTCCTCACTGCGAAGCACGCCATGCACCAGAAAATCCTCATCCTCGATTTCGGTTCCCAATATACCCAGCTGATTGCCCGACGCGTGCGCGAATCCAGCGTCTACTGCGAACTGCATCCCTACGACGTCAGCCCCGAGTTCATCCGCGACTTCAAGCCGCAAGGGATCATCCTCTCTGGCGGCCCGTCCTCGGTGTACGAGGAGGAAACACCGCGCGCTCCGGACGTGGTATTCCAGCTTGGCGTCCCGGTGCTGGGTATCTGCTACGGCATGCAGACCATGGCGGCGCAGTTGGGTGGCAAGGTGGAAAATGCACAACACCGCGAGTTCGGCTATGCCGAGGTGCGCGCCCAGGGGCATTCCACCTTGCTGCGCGACATCCAGGACCGCAGCAACGAGGAAGGCCACGGCCTGCTCGATGTATGGATGAGCCACGGCGACAAGGTCACGGAACTGCCGCCGGGCTTCAAGGCGATCTGCTCCAATGCTGCTACGCCCATCGCCGGTATGGCCGATGAAGCKCGCCATTTCTATGGGGTCCAGTTCCATCCCGAAGTGACCCATACCCTGCAGGGCAAAGCRATTATCGAACGCTTCGTTCATGAAATCTGCGGCTGCGGCTATGACTGGAACATGCCGGATTATGTAGAAGAAGCGATCGGCAAGATCCGCTCAGAAGTGGGCGCGGATGAAGTCATTCTCGGCCTGTCCGGCGGGGTAGACTCCTCCGTGGTGGCGGCGCTGCTGCATCGCGCCATCGGGTCCCAGCTGACCTGCGTGTTCGTGGACAACGGCCTGCTGCGGCTGAATGAGGCCGAGCAGGTAATGAAAACCTTTGCGGAAAATCTTGGCGTCAAGGTCATTCATGTCGATGCCAGCGCGGAATTCATGAAACATCTGGCAGGCGTGACCGACCCGGAACAGAAGCGCAAGATCATCGGCCGCGAGTTCGTCGAGGTGTTCCAGCGTGAGGCTGCCAATCTGCCAAATGCCAAGTGGCTGGCGCAGGGAACCATCTATCCTGACGTAATCGAATCCGCCAGTTCCAAGACCAAGAAAGCGCATACCATCAAGTCGCACCACAATGTCGGCGGCCTGCCGGACACCCTGCACCTGAAGCTTTGCGAGCCGCTGCGCGAACTGTTCAAGGATGAAGTACGCGAGTTGGGCTTGGCACTTGGCCTGCCGCATGACATGGTTTTCCGCCACCCCTTCCCGGGTCCTGGCTTGGGTGTGCGCATCCTGGGCGAAGTCAGGCGCGAATACGCTGATCTGCTGCGCCGTGCCGATGCCATTTTCATCGAGGAGTTGCGCGCCTCAGGCTGGTATGAAAAAACCTCGCAGGCCTTTGCCGTCTTCCTGCCGGTGAAAGCAGTCGGGGTGATGGGCGATGGCCGCACCTACGATTACGTTGTTGCGCTGCGCGCTGTGCAGACCCAGGATTTCATGACCGCACACTGGGCTGAGTTGCCCTATACGCTGTTGGGAAAAGTTTCCAATCGCATCATCAATGAAGTGCGCGGCATCAACCGCGTTGTCTACGATATCTGCGGAAAACCGCCCGGAACGATTGAGTGGGAGTGATCATTCCATGTGATGACCCCGGATGTTAGAAAAAGCCCTTGATTTATCGAGGGCTTTTTTGCGAATTATGCAGACAACAGGATCACCCGCTGGAGTTAATGAGGCTTCTATCAATTTAGTCGGGCTGTGGAATACTGGATTCAATGCTCAAAATCAGAATTGACACAGAAAAACAGACGCTTGAGTTGCTGGATGAATCCCGGCTGGTCAGGCGCTACCCGGTTTCTACTGCAAAAAACGGCGTGGGAGAGATGTCGGGAAGTTTTTGTACTCCGCGCGGGAGGCATCTGGTACGTGCCAAAATCGGTGAGGGTTTGCCGCAAAATACAGTATTCGTGCGACGGCGCCCTTCGGGTGAGTTCTATACCGAAGAACTGGGGCGGCAATTTCCCGATCGTGACTGGATATTAGGCCGTATTCTCTGGCTTTCTGGCTGTGATCCGGGTTTCAATCGCCTGGGTGAAGTCGATACGATGCGCCGCTATATCTACATCCATGGCACGCCACACGAGGAAGCAATTGGCAGCCCGGTTTCCCATGGCTGTGTCAGGATGCGAATGCAGGATGTGGTTGAATTGTTTGAGCAGGTGCCTGTTGGGACGCCGGTGGAGATTGTTTAGAAAGTTGCTGCAAGGAAGAGGGTGGAGAGCCCGACTTCCGGCACTTGCAATGAATATCTGGGGGGAGGGTAAGCTTTTGATAAACGGTTATTGGCAGGAAACTGCTGTATTTCAAGGAGTTGATGATGACCGTAATAAAAGCATTATCCTATGGCTTACACAATATTCCGGGCACCTCTGTGGTGTGGGCTGATCTACAGATAAAGCCAAAGTGTCAGAAATTTTTACAGTCTGCGCCTGCCAATAGCCCCAACAGAAAACAGACCTGCAAGTTAACAATAGGTTAAGTAATGTGGTCCGGTTTTTGCTCTTAGTATAATGTGATTAAGTGGTGTGTGTTGATTAACCCTACTTGGTTTTTCGGTGAATGATCATGTCACCCCATCTAAATATAAAATCTCTCCTCGTTCTAGTCGGTTGCGGTTTTTTTTACGGTAGTGTCCAGGCAACGGTGCTTCAATTGGCACCCATAAATTATTTTACTACCACCACCTACAACGACTTCCAGGTTCAGTCGCTTGACTTGAACGATAAGTGCACTGCTGCAAACGATCCGAGATGTGTCCCAAGCGGCCCATACCCGGTGCAATCTTCCCCCGGCCAAATCGCAGATCAAGCAGTCATCCTTACGAGTTCCAGCGGGAATCAAGTGGAAAACTTTCCCGGTCCATTTGCATCAGGTTCCTCGGTTGACAACCCCTTCCTCACGCCGACAGGAAATCAAGGCAGCTCGTTCCAGATGACTTCTGGCAACGAGCCTTCCAATACGTTTACGGGGGATCAGCCGGGATCTTGGGAGATCAGCATATCGGCACTGGCCGGTTATCTGGGCCAGCATGACCTGGTGTTTTTGTTCGATAACAATCAGAAGGGGACGGGCTTCCAACAGTCGCTTTACGTCTGGGGGCAAGTCCATATCATCGACACGAATGGCACGGTGCAGGATTGTGTTGAATTCAGCGCGGGAACGGGGGGCTGCGGGAGCGTGCCGCCTAATGAAGTGCCCTTTGTGCCGGCCATTGGCAACTATTGTGTAAGCACGGTGGACGGTTCTGCGTACAACGTTGGTACGGCAACAAATGAAAGTGACTGCACCCAAAACGCCGGGGATTATTTTGTCAATGACAACCTCGGAACCAATGCTGCCGAGTTTGCCGTGTTCAGTTCCTATCTCAACGATAACCTGCAGAGCTGGGCGAATGCAGGCTACCTTATGTCCGTTGATGTTCGTTATTTCGGAAACAACGCGGGTGCGGAGCAGTTGTGGATATGCAGTCAGTGCGACTCTAATAGTAATGTTCCGGAACCGGGAATAGGCGGCTTACTGGGGCTGGGTCTTGCCGGCCTTGCCTTTGCCCGTCGCCGGCAACAAAAGGAAGTGGCTGCCTGATTCGCGCTCAAATCGACAAACAAGCGGGGGCTGCGGCCCCCGCTTTATTGCAGTAGGGCTAAAACTGGATGAAGGGTCAGTGGCGGGAATGGGGGAAAAGGGTGGCGAGCCTGACCCCCGGCACTTGCAATAAATAGCTGTGGCTGCTGGCTTCCGCCCCTGACCAGGTTCACTACCTTGCAATGCGGGGAGGCCCGCCATGAAAAAATAAAAAGGCTTGGGTGTTTAATCCAAGCCTTTTTGTTCTGGCGTCCCCAACGAGATTCGAACTCGTGTTACCGCCGTGAAAGGGCGATGTCCTAGGCCTCTAGACGATAGGGACTAAAGCTTACTTCTTTGTCAGCTGGGTAGTCGTTATGCCCGCAAGCAACAAGATAAAACCGACCGGAACCCATGCCAACCAAAAACCAATTATTTCACTATCTCCTGATGGCAGATTATAAAAACCCACAGCCAGGCCAACAACTGTACAAAAAAAACCGAGGTATGAAGTTGCTACACCCAACTGGTTCATTTTGTCCGCTTTGTCGCTCGAAGCAAAAAGTCTGCGCATTATAGGGAGACATTTAGCGCTCGTCAAGCCATTTTGATGGCGCATATACCCACTGATTAAGCAGGCTGCGTGCCTTCATGGCAACTTCCGATGCAGTCAGCCCAATGGGTCCTGTGCCATCTTTAACCAGCACATCCGCAGCCAGGCCATGCAGGTAAACCGCCAGCAGAGTGGCTTTGTCAGCGGGGAGGCGTTGACCAATCAGGGCTGCGGTCATGCCGCACAGAATATCCCCCATGCCGGCGCTGCTCAGGCCGGGATTGCCGCTTGGGTTGACATGCCAGGTGTCGTCAGCAAAGGCGCAGACCGTGCCTGCGCCTTTGAGCACGACCAGGCTGTTGAGGCGGCTGGCCAGCACTTGGGCGGAACTGATGCGATCCTGCTGGATTTCGTGATTGCTGCAATCCAGCAGCCGTCCCGCCTCGGTGGGGTGGGGTGTAAGAATGCTGGCGGCCTTGCGGGTTTTCAGCAGGCTTTGCAGCTCGACATGGCTGCCGAGCAGGTTGAGCGCATCGGCATCGATCACCAGCTTCTGATCGCTTTGCAGCGCCCGTTCGAGATAGCCCAGGGCCCGTGCTGACTGCCCCAGGCCGGGGCCGATAACAAGGCAGTCGAGTCCCATGTCCAGCAGAGCATCCGGCCCGCGCAGCATCAGTTCGGGCTGAAAGAAATCGACGGTGGGTGAATTTTCGTCCAGCAGGCCGAGATAAACCCGGCCCGCGCCGAGCAGCAGTGCGGCTCTGCCTGAGAGCAGCGCCGCCCCCGTCATGGAGCCGGCGCCACCCAGGACGCCTACGCTGCCCAGCATGCCCTTGTGACTGTTGCGCGGACGCGGCTTCAGGTAGCTGGAAACTTCGTTCTCCCCGATCAGTTGCCCCTTGGCTTGTGGCAGCAGTTCCGGAGGTAAACCCAGGGTGTCGAGATGAATCTGTCCGCAGTAATCCGGGCCGTAGGCGGTGAAAAGCCCTGGCTTCAGGCCGATGAAGGTAATGGTGTGGTCAGCCCGCACGGCGGCGCGGAAGGGTTGCCCGGTCTCGCTGTCGAGACCGCTGGGGATGTCAAGTGACAGAATTGGTGTTTCCATCCGGTTGACTTGCTTCACCAGTTCCAGATATGCAACGTCAAGATCCCTTTCCAGGCCGATGCCGAACAGGCCGTCAAGCACCAAGTCCCAGTGCCCGTCAGCAGGAATAGTGGATAAAATATCCCTGTCGCCTTCGCGCCAGGCCCGAAGCGCTGCTGCTGCCTCCACAGGCAGTCTGGCAGGGTCGCCCGTCAGCACCACAGTCACCCGGTAGCCGAACTCCCTCAGGTAACGCGCCGCCACCAAGGCATCGCCGCCATTATTTCCCGGGCCGGCGAGAACCAATACTGCATAATGGTTGCCTAATAATTGTATAGCGAGTTCGGCTGTTGCCTTGCCTGCGCTTTCCATGAGTGCAGGGGCAGGGGAAAGTGCCGCCGCGGCTTGTTCAATGGAGCGGATTTCGTGGCTGCGGTAAAGGGGCTGGCTATGGGTTAGTCCTGCAACGAGCATGGGCGAATCTCCTGTCCGATATGTCTAGTCTATAATGGGCCAGAGCCAAGGGGAACACCCATAAGGAACCACTGATTTAATCAGCGGTTCTTGAGGAGGAATCATGGCGAATGTAACTCATGAAGGTGCGCGAGTCGCATCCTGCACGAATGATGATGTGTGCGAAGTGGTCCAGTGCGAGGTATGCATGACTGAGGTCCCTGTCAGCGTGGCGCAAAGCGTCGAGGGAATCGATTATGTGCACCATTTCTGCGGTCTTGAATGCCTTGGCCTTTGGCGGGCGAAAGACGAACACCCGGTGTGAGTGTCAAGGGCGGGTGGCGCGGCTGCGTGGGTGGTGCATTTGCAGTAACGCCTTTCCCGGCTTTCTCGATCGAGTGCTGTTATCAGGCTTGGGGTTATAATCCGCTCCCATGAAACTTTTTTCTCTTGTCTCTTTGTTGCTGGGCGCCTGCCTGGCAGCAACTTTTCCCGCATGGAGCGCTTCCGGGATATTCGATCAGAGCAGTGTGATGGTCGAAAATGCGCGCTTGAGCGATGCCGAGGAAATGTTGCAGCAATGGCTGGACAATCACCCCGAGGATCAGGAAGCTCGTTTTCTGCTGGCACGGGTACTCGCCTGGCAGGGAAAAAATGCAGAGGCGTTGGAGCAGTATCAGCATCTGCTGTCAAAAGACCCGGAAAACGGTGATTACCTCACCGGCAGGGCCATGCTGCCGGTGACTGCGCGCCCCTAGTCTGCAAATGCTTCACACAGCCACTGAGTCATTCGCTTGGCATTCGCGCCGGGTACGGGGCTATTTATTCGTTAGCGGTCTGCCCCGCCATGCCAGCTGGCACGTGCGGGCGCGAACTGCGAAAGCACTCGGCTGGCTTGTCGTTGCATGGCACACAAGGTCTGGCTCTTAAGCCGGGGTGTTTTGGGGTAAAATCGCGGCTTACCCTAAATCTGCTCCGGAAGTTCCATGTCGCAACCCAAACTTCAAACCATCTTGCTGCGCGGCCGCAACGCCCTTTCCCCCTTCCGCTACGAGAAACTGATGCTCTCCCTGGCGGCGAGCGTTTCAGCCATCTCCCATGTTTATGCCGAATACTGGCATTTTGTCGCGGCTGACCGCGCACTGGATGCGTCCGAACATGAACGGCTGGCACAGATATTGAGCTACGGACCGGCAGCCAAGGAAGAACAGCCCAAGGGCGAATTGTTGCTGGTGACGCCGCGTTTCGGCACGATTTCGCCCTGGTCATCCAAGGCCACGGATATTGCGCGTCATTGCGGCCTGGAAATGATCGAGCGCATCGAGCGAGGCATCGCCTTCTATGTGCAGAAACGTGACGGGTCGGCTTTGACGGCTGAGGAAAAACCCGGACTGTTGCCGCTGATTCACGATCGCATGACCGAAATGGTGCTGACTGATTTTGCCCAGGCCGAAAAGCTGTTCCATCATGTAAATCCGCAGCCGCTGCGCGTGGTGGATATCCTGGGCGGGGGTGCAGCGGCGCTGGAACAGGCTAATCGTGAGTGGGGGCTGGCGCTATCGGCGGATGAAACCGACTATCTGGTAGAGAACTTCACCCGCATCGGGCGCAACCCCACCGATGTGGAACTGATGATGTTCGCGCAGGCCAACTCGGAACACTGCCGCCACAAGATTTTCAACGCCGACTGGGTGATCGACGGCAAGCCGCAGCCGCACTCGCTGTTTGGCATGATCCGCAACACTCACGCCAAGGCGCCGCGCGGGACGGTGGTCGCCTACTCGGATAATTCCTCGGTGATCGAGGGCGCCGAAATTGCACGTTTCTACCCGGATAGCGAAGGCAGGCGTTACCGCTACGTCAGCGAAAAAACCCACATCCTGATGAAAGTGGAAACCCATAATCATCCCACCGCCATTTCCCCTTTCCCCGGCGCAGCCACTGGTTCGGGCGGCGAGATTCGCGACGAGGGTGCAACCGGTATCGGCTCCAAGCCGAAAGCGGGCCTGTGCGGCTTTTCAGTTTCCAATCTCAACATTCCTGGCTTCATTCAGCCCTGGGAAGGCAATTACGGCAAACCGGGGCGCATCGCCTCGGCCCTGCAGATCATGCTCGAAGGCCCGATCGGCGCTGCCGCCTTCAACAACGAATTTGGCCGCCCCAACCTGGCCGGCTATTTCCGCACTTTCGAGGAAGAAGTCGCCGGAGAGATGCGCGGCTACCACAAACCCATCATGCTTGCCGGCGGCGTGGGCAACATTTCCGGCCGGCACTCGTTCAAGGGTGAGGTCAAGCCCGGCGCCCTGCTGATCCAGCTGGGCGGACCAGGCATGCTGATCGGCCTGGGCGGCGGCGCGGCCTCCAGCATGGATACCGGCGCCAATGCCGAGAACCTGGATTTCGACTCGGTGCAGCGCGGCAACCCGGAAATGCAGCGCCGTGCCCAGGAGGTCATTGACCGCTGCTGGCAGATGGGTGCGGCCAACCCGATTCTTTCCATCCACGATGTCGGCGCGGGTGGCATTTCCAATGCCCTGCCCGAACTGGTTCATGGTTCCGGCAAGGGAGGGCATTTCCGCCTGCGCGACGTGCCTTCGGAGGAACCCGGCATGTCTCCGATGCAGATCTGGTCCAACGAGGCGCAGGAGCGCTATGTGCTGGCCATCGCGCCGGAAAGCCTGGCGGCATTTGCCGCCATGTGCGAGCGCGAGCGCTGCCCTTTTGCCGTGATCGGGGAGGCCACGGAAGATCACCAGCTGGTGTTGGAAGACAGCCATTTCGGCAACAAGCCGGTGGACATGGACATGAATGTCCTGCTCGGCAAGCCGCCGCGCATGACCCGCACCGTGGCCCACGCGCAGCGCGTCCTGACTGCATTCGACGTGGAAAAACTGGAGTTGAAGGATGCGGCCTACCGCGTGCTGCGCCTGCCCAGCGTGGGAGACAAGACTTTTCTCATCAGTATCGGTGACCGTACCGTTGGCGGCTTCACAGCGCGCGACCAGTTTGTCGGCCCGTGGCAAGTACCGGTTGCGGACGTGGCGGTGACCACCATGGGCTATGACACCTATCGCGGCGAAGCCTTTGCCATGGGTGAGCGCGCCCCGCTGGCCCTGCTGGACGCCCCCGCCTCTGGGCGTATGGCGATCGGCGAGGCCATCACCAACATCGCTGCCGCACTGATCGGCGACATCGGCGACATCAAGCTTTCTGCCAACTGGATGGTGGCGGCGGGGCATCCTGGCGAGGATGCGTCCCTGTACGATACGGTGCACGCGGTCGGTATGGAATTCTGTCCGGAGCTGGGTGTGAGCATCCCGGTGGGCAAGGACTCTATGTCGATGAAGTCGGTATGGGAGGAGGACGGCACCAAGAAGTCGGTGACTTCCCCGCTTTCGCTGATTATTTCCGCCTTTGCGCCTACGCCGGACGCGCGCTGCACGCTGACCCCCCAGCTGCGCGCCGATCTGGGCGACACCGATCTGATTCTGATCGATCTTGGCCGTGGCCGCGCCCGTCTCGGCGGCTCCGCGCTGGCCCAGGTCTATGGCCAGGTCGGTGACGATGCGCCGGACGTGCTGGCGGCCGCACATCTCAAGGCGTTTTTTGAAACGGTGCAGAAACTCAACCGTGACGGCAGGATCTTGGCTTATCACGATCGTTCCGATGGAGGTCTGTTCGTCTCCCTGTGCGAAATGATGTTCACCGGCCATGCCGGCATCACGCTGGATGTTGACGAGCTGTGCTACGAGCAGATCCGCAGCGATGTGGAGGAGAGTGGCAAGGCCGAGCCCGAAATCCCCGCCGGAAGTTATTCGAGCCGCATTTTTGGCGTGCTGTTCAACGAGGAACTGGGCGCGGTCCTGCAGGTGCGCCGCACCGACACGCCAGCAGTGATGCAGGCTTTCTTCGATGCCGGGATGCGCAGCGAATTCCACGTTCTCGGTACGCTCAACCAGGATGACCGGCTGCGTATTCTGCGCAATGAGGCGGAAGTGTTCAGCGAGAGCCGTGTGGACCTGCAGCGAGCCTGGTCGGAAACCACCTGCCAGATGCAGAAATTGCGCGACAATCCGGAGTGCGCGCAGCAGGAGTTCGACCGTATTCTCGACCAGGCCGATACCGGATTGCAGGCCGCACCCACGTTCGACCTTAGTGACAACATCGCCGCGCCCTTCATCAACAGCGGCGTCCGCCCTGCCATGGCGATCCTGCGCGAGCAGGGCGTGAACGGACAGGTGGAAATGGCGGCGGCTTTCGACCGCGCCGGATTCTCGGCAGTGGATGTGCACATGAGCGACATCATCGCCGGACGCGTATCACTTAGTGATTTCAAGGGCCTGGTGGCATGCGGTGGTTTCTCCTATGGCGACGTGCTGGGAGCGGGGGAGGGCTGGGCCAAGTCTATCCTGTTCAATGCCCGCGCCCGCAGTGAATTCGAAGCGTTTTTCCAGCGTGGCGACTCGTTTGCGCTCGGGGTGTGCAACGGTTGCCAGATGATGAGCAATCTCCACGCCATTATTCCCGGCGCAGAAAACTGGCCCCACTTCGTGCGCAACAAGTCGGAGCAGTTCGAGGCGCGCTTTGTCACTGTGGAAGTGCCAAACAGTTCTTCCCTGTTCCTCGACGGCATGGCGGGTAGCCGGCTTCCCATCGTGGTTGCCCACGGCGAGGGCTATGCCGAGTTTGCCTCGACCGAGGCGCGGCAGAAAGCGCTGGTGGCATTGCGTTACGTCGATCATCGCGGCCAGCCTGCGCAAAGCTACCCTGCAAACCCCAACGGCTCGCCGGACGGCATCACCGGCCTGACCACGCCGGATGGCCGTTTCACCATCATGATGCCGCATCCGGAACGGGTATTCCGCACCGTGCAGCACTCCTGGCATCCCGAAGGCTGGGGCGAGGATGGGCCTTGGCTGCGCATGTTCCGCAACGCGCGCAAGTGGGTGGGATAGGACCGCGAAAGGTTTTCGTTGTATTGTCGCCGACTTCTCCGTATAATTCGGCCACCCTTAGGCGCGTAGCTCAGCTGGTTAGAGCATCACCTTGACATGGTGGGGGTCGTTGGTTCGAGTCCAATCGCGCCTACCAGCTTTTCCTAAAATGCGGCCATGCCGCATTTTTTGTTTCCGGACTGATTTCTATGCCTGTAATTCGTTTACCTGATGGTTCCGAGCGCAAGTTTGAACAAGCGGTGACGGTGGCCGAGGCGGCCGCCAATATCGGCGCCGGTTTGGCGCGCGTGGCACTGGCTGGCAGGGTCAATGGCAAACTGGTGGATACCTCGTTTCTGATCGAGGACGATGCCGATCTGGCCATTGTCACGGACAAGGATGTAGACGGGCAGGATGTGATCCGGCATTCCGCCGCGCATTTGCTGGCTCAGGCGGTTAAAGCGCTGTTTCCTGAAGCGCAGGTCACAATTGGGCCGGTGATCGAGGATGGCTTCTTTTACGATTTTTCCTACAAACGCCCCTTTACGCCAGAAGATTTGCAGGCCATCGAAAAAAAGATGTCGGAAATCGTCAAGGCTGATCTGAAAGTCGAGCGCAAGGTGGTGTCACGTACCGATGCGATCCATTTTTTCAAGAATCTGGGCGAGCATTACAAGGCACAAATCATCGAGTCCATTCCCAGCGAAGAGGATTTGTCGCTTTACACCCAGGGCGAATTCACCGATCTGTGTCGCGGACCGCATGTGCCTTCAACCGGCAAGCTCAAGGTATTCAAGCTGATGAAGGTGGCCGGCGCCTACTGGCGTGGCGACTCAAAAAACGAGATGCTGCAGCGCATCTACGGCACGGCTTGGGCGAAAAAGGAAGACCAGGAAGCGTATCTGCGCCGTCTGGAAGAAGCAGAAAAACGCGATCACCGCAAGATCGGCAAGGCCCAGGATCTGTTTCACTTGCAGGAAGAAGCCCCTGGCATGGTGTTCTGGCACCCCAAGGGCTGGCATATCTGGCAGGTGGTCGAACAGTACATGCGCCAGGTGTTCCGCGATAACGGCTACCAGGAAATCCGCACCCCCCAGGTGATGGACCGCTCCCTGTGGGAAAAGTCCGGCCACTGGGAGATGTACGCAGAAAACATGTTCACCACGTCATCTGAAAATCGCGATTACGCTGTCAAGCCGATGAACTGCCCGGCGCATATCCAGGTGTTCAACCAGGGCCTGAAAAGCTATCGCGATCTTCCCCTGCGCCTGGCGGAATTCGGCTGCTGCCACCGCAACGAGCCTTCCGGCGCGCTGCATGGAATCATGCGCGTGCGCGGTTTCACACAGGATGATGCGCACATCTTCTGCATGGAAGAACAGATACAGAGCGAGGCCTTGGCGTTCATCGAGCTGACGCAGAAGGTGTATGCCGATTTCGGCTTCCGCGATATCCAGGTGAAGCTATCCACGCGCCCTGAGAAACGCATCGGCAGCGATGCGGTCTGGGATCGTGCCGAATCTTCACTGGCCGAGGCGCTGTCTGCCGAAGGCCTGGAATACCAGCTTCAGCCGGGCGAGGGCGCGTTCTATGGGCCAAAAATCGAATTTGCCCTGAAGGATTGTCTCGGACGCGTGTGGCAGTGCGGGACATTGCAGCTCGATTTTGCGTTGCCGGAGCGCCTTGGCGCAGAATATGTGGCCGAGGACAATACGCGCAAAATCCCGGTGATGCTGCACCGAGCGATCCTCGGCTCAATGGAACGCTTCATCGGCATTCTGATCGAGCACTATGCGGGCGCATATCCTTTGTGGCTGGCGCCGGTGCAGATGGCAATCCTGAATATTTCCGAATCTCAGGCTGAATATGCGACTCAACTAGCTGAAAAACTGAGGCAAAATGGGTTCCGTGTACATCTGGACTTGAGAAATGAGAAGATTACCTATAAAATTCGGGAACATAGCATGCAGAGGCTGCCTTATCTTCTGGTAATCGGGGATAAAGAAGTGGCTTCCGAACTTGTTGCCGTGCGGACCCGTAAGGGCGAAGACCTTGGCCAGATGTCGCTTGAAGCCCTGCTCGAGCGCTTGGCTGGAGATCTGGCCGATAAGGGAAGCGCGGCTTAATTTTTATTGATTTGGAGATTTAGTTATCGCTCAGGCAAAAGAAAACCGGATTAACGGTGAAATCACTGTTCCAGAACTCCGGTTGGTTGGTGTAGAAGGCGAGCCACTCGGCATCGTAAGTTTGTCCACTGCCATGCAGATGGCGGAAGACGCAGAAGTCGATCTGGTAGAGATTGCGCCCACGGCGCAGCCGCCGGTGTGCCGCTTGATGGATTACGGTAAATTTAAATACAGCGAGAGCAAGAAACAGCACGAAGCCAAGCTGAAGCAGAAGCAGATCCAGGTCAAGGAAGTGAAGTTCCGGCCGGGCACCGACGAAGGGGACTATCAGGTCAAGTTACGCAACCTGGTCCGCTTCCTCGGGGAAGGCGACAAAACGAAAATTACTCTGCGATTTCGCGGGCGTGAAATTACCCACCAGGAATTGGGGATGCGCCTGCTGAAACGGGTGGAAGCCGATCTGGCCGAATACGGCGTGGTCGAACAGTTCCCCAAGATGGAAGGCCGGCAGATGGTGATGGTGCTGTCGCCAAAGAAGAAATAGTGGTCAGTCGTCAGCCGGCAGTTGTCAGTATGTGATTTCTCAACTGATGGCTGAATGCTGACAGCTAACAACTTAAACAAGTGGTATCCAGGCTAACAAGTGTCTCCGTCGGAGAACGCCCAGATCCATGTTATAAACCAGGAGTAGTAAATGCCTAAGATGAAAACCAAGAGCGGCGCCAAAAAGCGCTTCAATGCTCTGGGCGGCGGTGGCGTCAAGCGCACCCATTCCCACCTGCGTCACATCCTGACCAAGAAAACCACCAAACGTAAACGCCAGTTGCGTGGCACGACCATGGTTGCAGAGAGCAACATGCGCCAGGTTCGCGCCATGATGCCGTACGCATAAGGAGACCGTAAAATGCCAAGAGTAAAACGTGGTGTAACGGCTCGCGCCCGTCACAAGAAAGTACTGGACCAGGCCAAGGGCTACCGTGGCCGCCGCAAGAACGTCTATCGCATCGCTAAAGAAGCGGTAATGAAGGCTGGTCAATACGCCTACCGTGACCGCCGTCAGCGCAAGCGCCAGTTCCGCGCCCTGTGGATTGTCCGTATCAACGCGGCAGCCCGTGAACTGGGCATGACCTATAGCGTGTTCATCAATGGCCTCAAGAAGGCTGCGATCGATATGGACCGCAAAGTGTTGGCCGATCTGGCCGTGTTTGACAAGCCTGCATTTGCCAGGATTGCCGAACAAGCTAAAGCCAGCCTCAGCGCTTAAGCAGTAGAACCTAAAAAAGGAGGCTCAGGCCTCCTTTTTTATTTGAACCTCTCGGTGAGGTAGCACGACCCGAATATGGAAAAACTGGAAGAAATACTGAATCAGGGCTTGTCAGCATTTGAAGCCACTGATAATCCCGCTGACCTGGATCAGGTCAAATCTCGCTTTATCGGAAAAAATGGCGCGCTTACAGAGCTTTTGAAAGGCCTGGGTAAGCTATCTGCAGAAGAACG
>PQAG01000039.1 GCA_003104895.1 Nitrosomonadales bacterium | reverse complement strand
TTCACCGTCAACGCCCTGTTCTATGACCCGGCCAGCGGCGAAATCCGGGACTACGTCGACGGCTACCAGGACATCAAGGACGGCGTGCTGCGCATCATCGGCGACCCGCGCACCCGCTACCAGGAAGACCCGGTGCGCATGCTGCGCGCCGCGCGCTTCGCCGCCAAGCTGGAATTCCACCTCGACCCCGCCACCCGAGCGCCGATTTCCCAGATGGGAAACCTGCTCGAAGACGTGCCGCCCTCGCGCCTGTTCGACGAAATCCTCAAGCTCCTCCTCTCCGGCCACGCCCAGCGCAGCCTCAAGCAGCTCCGCGCAGAAGGCCTGCACCACGGCGTGCTGCCGCTGCTGGACGTGATCCTGGAGCAGCCCATGGGGGAGCGCTTCGTCACCCTGGCCCTGCACCAGACCGACCTGCGCATCAAGGAAGACAAGCCGGTTTCCCCCGCCTTCCTATTCGCCGCCCTGCTGTGGCATGAAGTGCTGGCGACCTCGCAGAAGCTCGAAGCCGCGGGCGAGCGGAGCATCCCGGCGCTCCATCAGGCCATGGAGCAGGTGATCCAGACCCAGGTCGAAATGCTCGCCATCCCGCGCCGCTACACGGCCAACATGAAGGAAATCTGGGGGCTGCAGCCGCGCTTTGCGCAGCGCTCCGGAAAACGCCCGTTTGCGCTGCTCGCCCATCCGCGCTTCCGCGCCGGCTACGACTTCCTGCTGCTGCGCTGCGAAAGCGGCGAGTTGGACATGGAACTGGGCCGCTGGTGGGAAACCTTCCAGCATGGCAGCGATGTGCAGCGCGCCGAGATGCTGCAACCCGACACCGGCCCAAAGAAGCGCAAACGCCGGCGCAAGCCCAGGAAAGCCGCCAGCTCTGGCGGCACGACCGATTTCGCGGCGGAAGACTGATCCGGCATGAAATCACACCCCATCCGCGCCTTCGTCGCGCTCGGCAGCAACCTCGACAACCCCGCCGCCCAAGTCAGCCATGCCTTCGGCGAACTGGATGCGCTGCCCGGGACGCGCCTGATCGCCCATTCCTCGCTGTACCGCAGCGCGCCCTGGGGCTATTCAGACCAGCCGGATTTCATCAATGCCGTGGCGGAAATCGAAACCCGCCTGGAGCCGCGCATTTTGCTCGAAATGCTGCTGGACATCGAACACCGCCGCGGGCGCGTGCGCGAATTCCTGAACGCGCCGCGGGTGCTCGACCTCGACCTGCTGCTGTATGACGGGCTGATCCACCACGAGCACGGCCTGACCCTGCCGCACCCGCGCATGCACGAGCGCGCCTTCGTCCTCATGCCGCTGGCCGAAATTGCGCCCGGCTGTGTCATTCCGGGGCGCGGCGCCGCGCAGGAATGCCTCGCCAGTTGCGCCGGCCAGGCGCTGGAGCGCCTGCCGCAGAGCCAGGCCAGCACAGCCTCTTCTGCCCCGCGGCTACAGGCGGCCGGATAGCCATGCTGGCGGAGAAGCATCGCTTCATCGTCGTCGAAGGCCCCGTCGGCGCGGGCAAGACCACCCTGGCGCGCCTGCTCGCGGAGCGCATGCACACCCGCCTGCTGCTCGAAGATGCAGGCGCCAACCCTTTCCTCGCCAGGTTCTACCACGACCCGGAGCGCCATGCGCTCTCCACCCAGCTGTTCTTCCTGTTCCAGCGCGCGGAGCAGATGCGCGAGCTGGCGCAGAACGACCTGTTCCAGCAAGGCACGGTGACCGATTTCCTGCTCGACAAGGATCCGCTGTTCGCCCGGCTCAACCTCTCCGACGACGAATTCAGGCTGTACCGCGAAATTTACCTCCACCTTCAGCCACGGGCCCTGAAGCCCGACCTGGTCATCTACCTCCAGGCGCCGGTGGAAACCCTGATGGAGCGCATCGTGCAGCGCAAGATAGGCTACGAGCAGACCATTACGCTAAACTACCTGACCCGGCTGGCAGAGGGCTACAGCCAGTTCTTTCATCACTACGAAGCCGCGCCGCTGCTGATCGTGAACAGCGAAAACTTCAATTTTGCCGGCGAGCCGAAGGATTTCGAACTGCTGCTGGAAAAGATTGGCGCCATGCGCGGCGGACGGGAATTCTTCAACCGGGCGGACTAGAATATGTGAGGGGTCAGGAGTGAGGGGTGAGGGGGAAAACCGGGTTCGGAGCCAGCTTTTGATGTTCGCCACACCCCTCACCGCCTTCCGTGCTTAAGCAAGGACCAACGAATTGAAAACGACACTGCACACCCTGCAACAGATGGCCGGCAAGGGCGAGAAAATCGCCGTCCTGACCTGCTACGACGCCAGTTTCGCGGCCCTGCTCGAAACTGCGGGCGTGGATGTCCTGCTGGTGGGCGATTCTCTTGGCATGACGCTGCAGGGCGGAGAAACCACGCTCGCCGTGACGCTGGAGCAGATGGTGTACCACACCCGCTGCGTCGCCAGCGGGACCCGGCAGGCCTTCATCGTCGCCGACCTGCCCTTCGGCAGCTACCAGGAAAGCCCGCAGCAGGCCCTGCGCAGCGCTGCCCAGCTGATGGCGGCTGGCGCCCACATGGTAAAGCTGGAGGGCGGGCTGTTCATGGCGGAAACCGTCGCCTTCCTCACCGCCCGCGGCATCCCTGTGTGCGGCCACGCCGGGCTCACCCCCCAGTCGGTGCACCAACTCGGCGGCTACCGCGTGCAGGGCCGCGGCGGCGCAGCGGCAAATCGCCTGCTGCAGGATGCGCGGGCGCTGCAGGATGCAGGCGCCGGCCTGCTGGTGCTGGAAGCCATGCCTTCGGCCACCGGCAAGGAAATCTGCACCAAGCTGGCCATTCCCGCCATCGGCATTGGCGCGGGCCCGGATTGCGCCGGCCAGGTGCTGGTGTTGCACGACATCCTCGGCATCTACCCCGGCAAGACGCCCAAATTCGCCAAAAACTTCATGCCCGGCGCTGGCAGCATCCAGGCCGCGGTGCAGGCCTTCGTGCACGAGGTCAAAAGCGGATCATTCCCCGCTGCGGAACACTGCTTCTAGCGGCCATGAAAAATCTGTCCGCTTCCCTCTCCCCTAGCCCTCTCCCACTGCATGGGCGCACCCGCAAGGAGTGTCCCCGCCGGGATTGGCGGCCAACCCTCTCTCCAACTCTCTCCCAAAGGGAGAGAGGGCGATGGTTCCCTCTCCCGCGAGCGGGAGAGGGTCAGGGAGAGGGCTGCCGCTCAATCCGGCGAGAAGGGGGTCGCGGGCTCGCTTCGCGAGTTTCATATTAATGGAAATCATCTCGTCCATTTCCGTTCTGCGCGAA
>PQAG01000038.1 GCA_003104895.1 Nitrosomonadales bacterium | reverse complement strand
GGCACGGAGTGGTTCTGCAATATCAGCATTTCGCCGCTGTTCGAAACCATTGTCGACCTGGAACACATCGAGCCGGTGATGACGGCGCTGCTCGACAATCCGGTCTATGCCGCGCTGGTCAAATGCTCCGGCAACCTGCAGGAAGTCATGCTGGGTTATTCCGACTCGGCCAAGGATGGCGGCATCCTTGCTTCGGTGTGGTCCCTGTACGATGCGCAGAAGCGGATCACCTTGCTGGCACAGTCGCGCGGCATCGAATGCCGCCTGTTCCACGGCCGCGGGGGCACGGTGGGCCGCGGCGGCGGCCCGACCCATGAAGCGATTTTGTCGCAGCCGGAAGGCACGGTGCGCGGCCAGATCAAGCTCACCGAACAGGGCGAGGTGCTGTCGTTCAAATACAGCAACACCGAAACCGCTTCCTATGAGCTGTCCATGGGCATGACCGGCCTGCTCAAGGCCAGCACCAGCCTGATTCGCGAGCCGGCCAAGGAGCGCCGCGATTTCCTCGGCATCATGGACAAGCTGGCCGAAGACGGCGAAGCTGCTTTCCGCGGACTGACCGACAAAACGCCCGGCTTCATCGATTACTTCTACGAAGCCACGCCGGTCACGGAGATTGGCCTTTTGAACATCGGTTCGCGGCCCTCCCACCGCAAGAAAGGCGACCGCTCCAAGGGCTCGGTGCGCGCTATTGCCTGGGTGTTCGGCTGGGGGCAGTCRCGCCACACCTTGCCGGCCTGGTTCGGTATCGGCACAGCGCTGGAAAACTGGCGCGGCAACGATCCGGAACGCCTCGCCAAGCTGCAGCACATGTACCAGGARTGGCCATTTTTCCGCGCCCTGCTCAGCAAYACGCAGATGGCCCTGTTCAAGGCCGACATGAGCATTGCCGCGCGCTATGCCGGGCTGGCCGAACGCAAGGAAGAGGCGCTCGCCATCTACCGGACGATCAGCGAGGAATACCATCGTACCGTCACCCAGGTGCTGAATATCGCCGGCGCCAAGATGCTGATCGAGGAGAATCCCACGCTGGCCCTGTCCCTGGCGCGCCGCAATCCCTACCTGGACCCGCTCAACCACATCCAGGTCATGCTGCTGCAGCGCACCCGCGACGAGTCGCTGCCGCAGGAACAGCGAGAACAGTGGATCAACCCGCTGCTGCGCTCGATCAATGCCATTGCAGGCGGGATGCGCAACACCGGCTGATTTGACGCAAGTGCTATTTCCAGGCGTCCGTGTGTCTTATATAAGACCCGTGGACGTCCGCCTGCCTTTCTGATATAAGTCGGAGCTTATGAAGAAAGAACTGGTCACCCCGAGTTTCCTCCCCCTTTACGAGCAGATCAAGCTCCTGATCACGCGCGGCCTGGCGGATGGGGAATGGCATCCGGGTGAATCGATTCCGAGCGAAATGGAACTGGCGCGGCGCTACCAGGTGAGCCAGGGCACGGTGCGCAAGGCGATCGATGAACTGGTGATGGAGAATTACCTGGTGCGGCGCCAGGGCAAGGGTACTTTTGTGGCCACCCATACCGATGATGGCACCGTTTACCGCTTTCTTCATCTGATGCCGCTGGAAGGGGAGCGGGAATACCCGCACAGCAAGTTCATCGGATTCGGGCGCGGCAAGGCGGATGCCCAGGTGGCAAAGCGGCTGGATGTCCGCCCCGGAAGCGGCGTGGTGGTGCTGCGCCGCTTGCTTGAGTTCTCCGGCAAGCCCGTGGTCTATGACGATATCCGCCTGCCTGCCGCCCTGCTCAAGGGCATTACGAGCGCGATGATCGAAGACCACGTCAACGCCCACAAGGGGACGCTCTATTCGCTCTATGAAACCCATTATTTCATTCGCATCGTCTCCGCCCAGGAGCGCATCCGGGCGGCGCTGGCGGACGAAACCAGCGCGCCGCTGCTGAATGTGGCGGCCGGCGCGCCGCTGCTGTGCATCGAACGGGTTGCCTTTACCTATAACAAGCAGCCGGTCGAATGGCGCATGAGCTACGTCAACACGGATAACTACTATTATTTCGACGAATTGAATTGAGGGCGCCAGCCAAGCTCCACTGCCGTGCCGCAGAGCTGGCGCTTTCGATCATCAGTGCCCTTCCACGCAGACCTCGCGCCGCGTCACGGCCAGCGCCGTGCGCGCCAGGAGCATGAGGACCAGCAGGCTGAGCGCGCCCAGCAGCCCGGCGGCAAGCCAGGTGTAGAAAGCGAGGCCGGTCTCCTTCGCCATGATGAGGGTGGCGATGGTGATGGCTGCGATGGGGAAGGAATAGGCCCACCAGGAGAGAAAGAACTTCAGCCTTGCGAAATAATTGAACTGGGAGACGAGCAGCAGGGTGAAGAACAGACCGACGAAGTAGAGCACGCGGGCGAAGGCGTCCACCTCGCCGGTGAGGTTATGCCAGGAGATGAAGCCCACCGCCGGCGGAGCGATGAAGATGAACAGCGTGGGCATGAAGCGTTCCGGCAGGCTGGCGTGGAAGATCAGGCGGTAGAAGATGATGGCGGTGAGGATGGGCCAGAAGAACAGTCCCAGGCTGAAAAAGAACCAGGAAATTTCAATGAAGGCGTGATGCACTCCGGCTACCGGCACCAGGATGTTGCCCACCACCGGGATGAACCAGGCGGGGTTGAGATGGGCGATCTCGTACTTGGTGTGGTGAATCCAGGAGGACAGCACATAGAGGGTGATGCCCAGGTGCAGGATGGTGCCCGCCGCCCACAGCAAGAAGGAAATGCCTGGCGCGGTGTGAAGGAAGCCGATGGAAAGCAGCAGCAGGCCGATGGAGAATGTGGGCACGAAGGCCAGCTTCACCGGGTGGCGGAACTCTCCCATCACCTCCCCGGGATATTTGAATGCCTTTGCGGCGTAGGTCAGCGTCAGCGCCACGAACAGGATCGTCGTGATGCCCAGCAGCACTGAACTGATGCAGAAGCCGGGGTCGAAAACATGTTCGGCCCGGTTCCAGGCGATGGTGAAACCTGACATGCCCATGATCACGGCGAACCAGGAGATGGGGAAGTTTTTCAGGCGGGCGCTATCTTCTGTCATGTCGTAATCCTTGAGTTGATGAAGTAAATCAGGCGTCAGGTCCGGTCGGGCGGCGGACATAGAAGGTCTCGCCGGCATAATCGACCGCCTTCAGGTCGCCGTCCGCCAACAGCACCTGGATCAGCGTCATGTCTCCCCCCGCCTTGTCCGCCAGGGCGCGCAGGGCGGATTCGCGCAGGGGATGAACGGCGGTGATGGCCAGGATGTCGCGTCGCAGGTCGCCGCTGAAGGCGAAGGCATCTCCCTCGTAAGCGGTCAGGAGCTCCACTTCGAGACCGAGGTCATGGAATATCTGGTGGGCGCAGGTGATCGCCGCCTCATCCGGCCCATGCACCCCGGCAACGGCGGGCGGACGGTGGGGGATGGCCAGATAGGCGCGGGCGATGCCGGCGTCCCGTAAAAAGCGGCCCAGGTTCGTCAGCTCCGCCGGACTGTCATTGATGCCGGCCAGAAGCATGGTTTCACTCGCCAGGGTGCCCGCAAAACTCCGGGCGAAGGAGCGGATCCCGTCGAGGATGCCGGGCAGCTTCAAATCCGGGTGTGGCCGGTTGATTCGCCGCCAGGTGGTCTCGGAGACGCTGTCGACCTTGACGCTGACCCAGTCGGCCCGGCCGAGCGCATCGCGCACTTCCGCCCGCCAGATCAGCGAGGCGTTGCTGATGACCGCGATGGGCAGGCCGAGCGGGCGCAGCGCGTCGATGGCCGCGGCCAGGCGGACATCCAGGGCCGGTTCGCCGTCCGGCACGAAGGTGAGGTAATCCACTTTCTCGCCCCGTGCCCGGACCGCTTCCAGACGCTGGCTGACTTCCCGGAAAATAGTCTCAGGCGGGTAGAAGGCGCGCGGCGCAATTTCCTGGGCGTCCGTGGGGCCCGCCTGGCAATAGACGCACGAGTAGCTGCAATGCTTGGGCGGGATGTTGTTGATCCCCAGGCTGCGGCCAAGGCGGCGGGAGGGGACGGGGCCGAAGGCAATTTCCATGATCTGTCAGTGTCAGAAGCGGAAGAAGGCGATGGTGCCGGTGCCCGCCAGGATCAGCAGCATCTGGCTGGCGGCCGCCAAGGCGCCGGCGCTGCCC
>PQAG01000037.1 GCA_003104895.1 Nitrosomonadales bacterium | reverse complement strand
CCGGTTTTTCCCAGCACGCCGAAACCGTGGGCATCGTCCAGCAGCAGCCAGGCATCGTATTTTTCGCACAGCGCCAGCAGCTCCGGCACGAGGGCCAGATCGCCGTCCATGCTGAACACCGCATCGCTCGCCACCAGCTTGCGGCGCGCATTCGATGCGGCCAGCTGGCGCTCCAGCGCGGCCAGGTCGAGATGCGCGTAGCGCCTGAAGCGGGCGCGCGAAAGCAGTGCCGCATCGTTGAGGGAGGCATGGTTCAGCCTGTCGGCGAAAATCTCGTCCTCGCGCCCCAGCAGCGCGGTGATGACGCCCAGGTTGGCCATGTAGCCGGTGGAAAACAGCAGCGCCGCGGGCATTCCGCTGAAAGCCGCCAGCGCTTCTTCCAGCTGGTGATGCGCCAGCGAGTGGCCGCTCACCAGGTGGGACGCCCCCGCGCCCGCGCCGAACTGCTGCGCGCCCTCGCAGGCGGCCCGGATCAGCGCCGGATGGCTGGCAAGGCCAAGGTAATCGTTGCTGCAGAAGGACAGGAGATCGGCCCCGTCCACCCGCACGCGGGCGCCCTGCGGCCCCTCCAGCAGGCGGCGCTGGCGCAGCAGGCCTTGTTCGCGGCGCTGCTGCAGGTCTTCCGAGAAATGGGGAAAAGACATGAAACGGCGCTCACGCCGCCATTGCGCGGATTCCCAGCTTGTCGAACAGCGCCTGGTCGGAATCAGTATCCGGGTTGCCGGTGGTGAGCAGCTTCTCGCCATAAAAAATGGAGTTCGCGCCTGCCAGGAAGCACAGCGCCTGCACGCTGTCAGCCATCTCGCCGCGCCCGGCGGAGAGGCGCACCAGGCTTTCCGGCATGGTGATGCGCGCCACCGCGACGGTGCGCACGAATTCGAGCGGGTCGAGGCTTTCGGCATTCTTCAGCGGCGTTCCCTCGACCTGCACCAGCATGTTGATCGGCACCGATTCCGGCACCGGGTCCAGGTTCGCCAGCTGGGCGATCAGGGCGGCGCGCTGGGTGCGCGATTCGCCCATGCCGATGATGCCGCCGCTGCATACCTTGATTCCGGCCTTGCGCACCCGCCCCAGGGTATCGAGGCGGTCCTGGTAGGTGTGGGTGGTGATCACCTGGCCGTAGAATTCCGGCGCGGTGTCGAGATTGTGGTTGTAGTAGTCGAGCCCGGCTTCCCTCAGCTGTTGCGCCTGCTCTTCCTTGAGCATGCCCAGGGTGACACAGGTCTCGAGGCCCATGGCCTTGACCGCGCGCACCATTTCCAGCACCGGCTCAAGATCCTTCTGCTTCGGCCCGCGCCAGGCGGCGCCCATGCAGAAGCGCGTGGCGCCCTTTTCCCTGGCTTTTGCGGCGGCTGCAATCACCTCGTCCAGCTTCATCAGCGGCTCACGCTCAACCGGGGTATCATGGTGCGCGGATTGCGAACAGTAGCCGCAATCCTCGGAGCAGCCGCCGGTCTTGATCGAAAGCAGCGTGCTCACCTGCACTTCATTGGGATCGAAGCGCTCGCGGTGCACCGTCTGCGCCCTGAAGATCAGGTCGTTGAACGGCAGCGCGAACAGGTTCTCGATTTCCGCCACTGTCCAGGGCGACTTGGCCACGTGTTTCAGGTCTGCTGCATTATTCATGTGTGTTCACCTCAATTTCCATATCCTGCCAATTTTCCCGCTGCACCCTGATCAGGTCGCGAATACCCCAGGGAATCACCACCAATGCAAAAATGGCCCAGACCGCCGGCAGGCCATGCCAATTCTTGAACAAGCCGTAAATCGGCTGACCGAATACCACCATGGCGCCCGCCACACCGTAAAAGCGATAGCCGGCAAAACGGTTGTAATGAACCACCCTGGGATTGGGATGATGGGCAACCGAGGCGTAGGCAAAAATCGAAGCCGCGATCCAGATCATCAACAGGGGCGGAATCAGCACCGCGATCATGCTGGCGAGATTGAATATCCGGGCGGAAAAACGCTGCTGGGCAGCACTGATGATTTTTTTCTGATCCATACAGCAGTGCACGCGAATGATAAAATGACCCGCATAATCAGAGATTACGGCCGGCTTGTCAAATTATAGATCAACCATTCTGAACGGCTGCACAAATATTGTGCGGCACTTTCTCCCTCACCGCTGCCTGCTGTGCGGCGCGACAGGGGGAGATCAGACGCTCTGCCCGGCCTGTTACGCCAGCCTGCCGTGGCACCAGAGCCCGAACTGCCCGCGCTGTGCCCTGCCCACGACGGACGGCCTGACCTGCGGCCATTGCCTGAAAACTCCGCCCGCTTTTGACCGCGCGGTTGCGGCGCTGCGCTATGAATTTCCACTGGATGTGCTGATTCAGGCGCTGAAATACCGCCACCAGTTCGCCCTGGCGCCCCTGCTGGGCGCCGCGCTGGCGGAAAGCGTGCGGCAATCCGCTCCACGCCCCGATGTGCTGATCGCCATGCCGCTGCATCCCTCCCGCCTGCGGGAGCGGGGTTTCAATCAGGCGCTGGAGCTGGCGAAGGTCGTGGCCGGGCGGCTGGACCTGCCCCTCCTCGCCCAGGGCGCCGAACGCATCCGCGCCACGCCGCCGCAGGTCGGCCTGCCCTGGAAGGAACGGGCGGAAAGCGTGCGCGGCGCTTTTGCCTGTACTATCAATCTGAGCGGAAAGCATGTGGCAATACTGGACGACGTCATGACCACCGGCACCAGCCTGCACGAACTAGGCCTTGCCCTGCGGAAACGGGGGGCGGCGGAAATCAGCGCCTGGGTCGTGGCGCGGACGATGCCGTAAGTCGGGGAGCGGGGAGCGGGGAGCGGGGAGCAAAAAATCAAAACACGCACCGAACCCGGTTTTACTGCTCACCACTCACTACTCACCGTTTACTATTCACTGCAAAGCTTTCAGCCTCTGCTCCGCAAAAGCCTGCAGTTCCGGCGATAGCGAACCGCTCTGGCGAGCGCGGCGGAAGATATCGGCCGCCTTGGCTGTCTGGCCATCCGCCTGCAGCGAAATGCCCAGTCCCAGCAGCCATGGGCCGGCCGTGGGATTGGCGCGCAGTGCCGCAAGGTAATGATCGATGGCCTCCTTGTGGTGCTCGCTGCGCTGCAGCAATGCGGCCAGGAAGCCGTGATATTCCGCGTTTTCTCCGGCCGGAGGGTT
>PQAG01000036.1 GCA_003104895.1 Nitrosomonadales bacterium | reverse complement strand
GAGCGACGCGGTCCAGCTGGGCGCGAGCTGGACCAGCAAGACCAGCATGGACGAATTCAAGTGGAACACCAACAGCGGCACCTACCGCATGACCATGGACATGCCGCAAGTATTTGCGCTGGGCGTGGCCTTCAAGCCCATGCCGGGCCTGCTGGTGGAGGCGGACGTGAAGCACATCGGCTTCAGCGATGTGCTGGACAGGCTTGACTTGCAGAACACAACCCCAGCTGGCGTTAGCAGCACAATCCCCATGAACTTCGGCTGGAGCGACCAGACCGTCTACGCCATCGGGGTGCAGAAGGAGATTGACGACAAGACCACGCTGCGCGTCGGCTTCAACTACGGCAAATCGCCGATTGGCCAGGAAGACGTGAACAGCAACATCGGCTCGCTGGCGATCACCGAAAAGCACCTCTCGCTGGGCGCGACGCGCAAGTTCAGCGACAAGGTCTCCGCCTCGCTCTCCTATGTCCACGCCTTCCATAATGAGATCACCTCGAACGTGGCGCCATTCAACAAGATCGAACTGGAACAGAACATCGTCAACGTCCAGCTCAGCTACAAATATTAAGCATTGAACCTCAAGGAGTCTGAGTTGGGCTCCTTGCAACCCTTGGCAGCCTTTGCGGTAAAATGCCGTTTTTAAAATTAACAGGAGAATGACATGACCGTTGATCGTACCGTGCACCTGGTGGCTGGCCTGATGGTGCTGCTGAGCATTGCGCTAAGCCATTTCCTGAGCCCCAGCTGGTTCTGGCTCACCGCTTTTGTCGGAGCCAACCTTGCCCAGAGCGGCATTACAGGCTTCTGTCCGCTGGCTTTCATGCTCAAGAAGGCCGGCGTCCAAGAGGGCAGTTGCTGCTCATAAGCCTGGTTCAAGTCTGGCGAAAAGCCCTTCCGGCAGCAGGAATCCGTCCTGTTGCCGGTTTATTCCTAGTGAAATCGCGTCCAAATCTCCGGTTCTGTCTAGAAGCCCCCTATAATTCATCTATTGCTCTTTAATCCTGAGGCAAAAAAATACAATGCTTGCAAAAAAGCGCCAATCCGCAGAAATCCGGCGTCACGACATCATCGAGGCTGCGATGGAAATCATACGCCACGAGGGCGTATCCAAGCTCACCACGCGCTCGCTCGCCAAGGCGGTAGGCATCGCCCAACCCACCCTGTTTCTCCATTTCGGCAACAAGAGCCATGTGCTGGTGGCGCTGGTTGACGCCATTCAGGAGCGTTTGCAGCGCGAAATGTCGGGTCTCGGCCTGGAACGGCACATGCCTCTGGAACGGCTGAAGATTGTCATCCGGGCGCATCTGGATTTCATTCAGAACCAGCCGGGCATCCCGCGCCTGCTGTTCTCGGAAGAACTGCAAAGCGGCGACCCGGAGTTCCGGGAACGCATGGATCAGCTGGTGATGTTTTTCCTGAAATTCATTGCCGGCCTGATCAGCGCCGCTCAGGATGCAGGCGAGATCCGTGCCGACATCATCCCGCAGCAGGCCGCCTGCCTGCTGATCGCCGCAGTCCAAGGCCTGGCGCTGCGCTGGGTGCTCACGTCCGGAGAGCGCTTTGAGCTGTCCGAGCAATCCGATATTGTCATTACCACCCTGCTGGAAGGCTGGACGCCGCGCGAATAACAGCCTAATGCTGGCGCCCGTAGCCCGCCACACCCATCAGAAGGCGCAGGCTGCCGTAGCAGAGCCAGGAAAACAGGCGCAGATAGAGCGGCTGGCGCCGCCAGTGATCATAGGTCACGACCCGGGAGCCCTCGGCCATCGACTGCTCCAGACTCGCCCTAAGTTCCGCCGCAAAGCCGCCGTCATCCACGATCACGTTCGCCTCGCGCGACAGCAGCAGGCTGAACGGATCAATATTGGAAGAGCCCACCGTGGCCCAATGACGGTCGATCACCGCCACCTTGGCGTGCAGGAAACTGCGGTGATATTCAAAAATCTCTATGCCGGAATCCAGGAAAATGCCATAAAGGGCGCGCGTGGCATAGTGCAGCAGCAGATATTCCACCCGCCCCTGCAAGAGCAGGGTCACTTTCACGCCGCGTTTTGCTGCAGCGATGAGCGCCTGGCGAAAGCGGCGGCCAGGCAGAAAATAGGCATTGGCGATAATCACCTCGGAGCGGGCCTGATCGATCGCATCCAGGTAAGCGTCCTCGATATCGCGCCGGTGGTTGATATTGTCGCGGATCACAAAAGCCGCGCGCACACCGTCCGCGAACGGCAAACTCAGCGGATCGCGATGCTGGCGGCGCCGGCGCCGTTTCAGCTGCGACCAGGCCACCAGTCCCCACAGCTTTCTTGCCGTCTCGTGCACCGCCTGAACCAGCGGCCCTTCCACCCCCACGGCGTAATCATAGCGGGGCGGGGTTTGGCCAGGCGTGTCCATGTCGTCGATGATGTTGATCCCGCCGACGAACGCGATGCGGTTATCCGCCAGCGCAATCTTGCGATGCAGGCGGCGGTAGCTGCTGCGCCGGAATTTTGCCAGCACGGGCCGGTAAATCAGCACCTGGACCCCGGCGGAACGCATGCCGTCGATCACCTCGAGCGGCAAGTCTTTCGCACCGTAGCCATCGAGCAGCAGGTGGGTGGTGACACCGCGCCGCGCAGCCCGCTTCAGCGCCGCTGCGATCTGCCGCCCGGTGCTGTCGTCTTCGAAAATATAGGTTTCCAGATAGATTTCCCGCACCGCCTGCTCAATCGCAGCTTCCAGCGCCGGAAAATAGTCCGTGCCGTTTTGCAGGAGGGTAATACGGTTGCCGTCAACGAACCGCGTCATGCGAGGGAAACGGTGGCGGACAGGGGCGCATGATCCGAAATGCGCGACCACGGTCGGCCGAAATGCACCTGGGCCGTCTTGACTTTCAACCCGCGCACGTAAATACGGTCCAGGCGGAGGACCGGTATGAAGGATGGATAGCTGCGCGCGGGCATGCCGTGCACCTGCTCGAAGGCTTCCTTCAGGTGCAGTTCGCGCTGCAGGAAACGGCACGCCTCGATGCGCCAGTCGTTGAAGTCCCCGGCGATGATGAGCGGTTCATCCGGCGGAACCAGGCGCTCGATATGATCGCGCAGGGCGATGAGCTGCTTCCTGCGCCAGCGCGCAAACAGGCCGAGATGCACGCAGATGCAGTGCAGCTTGCGCTCCCAGCCGGGAATCTGGACTTCACCATGCAGCAGCCCGCGCTGCTCGGCGCGGTGGGCGGAAATATCGACGTTCTCCCAGCGCACGATGGGGAAGCGGCTGAGAATCGCATTGCCGTGATGCCCCTCGGGATAGACCGCGTTCTTGCCATAGGCAAAATCGTGCCAGATCGAGTCGGCAAGAAACTCGTACTGCGATTCATCCGGCCAGTCTTCATGGCGCTCCGCGTGCAGCTGGTGCGCCCCCTGCACTTCCTGCAGGAACACCACATCGGGCTGCATGGTGCGCAGACGATCGCGCAGCTCGTGCAGCACCATGCGCTGGTTGAACTGGGAAAAGCCTTTGTGGATGTTGTAGGTCGCGATGTGCAATGAATGGACATCACCACCCGGCAGGGCCTCTTGTGGGGCCATAATAAACTCGGTATCCGGTTTGATTATCTCCAATCTTAAACCTTTACCTAGGCACGATCCATTTTTTGCCACACCAGCGTGCGGTTGTTCGCGGGCATTGCGATATCCTGCTGCAGCACCAGTCCCTGCAGGCGCGCCAGCTGGTCCAGCGCTTCGAAATCCCGCACGCCGCTCTCCGGATCGCGCGCCTTGAGCCA
>PQAG01000035.1 GCA_003104895.1 Nitrosomonadales bacterium | reverse complement strand
CGCCGAAATTGCGCTCGATGTTGGCTATGAAGTCCCGGACTTTTCGCAATGCCCCCGCCAGTCCGGGTGGGCGCAACCACCAATGGCCGGCATTGAACACGAGCTCATGCAGCTTCCGGTTCCTGTCGACGATCGCATCGTGTTTCTGCTGGTACAGCGTCAGCAGTTCGGCCTCTTTCCCGTTGATGACTGCCTCGATCGCCTCCCGGGCAAAGGGCCGGTTCACATCCACCTGCTTGACCAGTTCTTCGCTTGAAAACAGCATCAGGTCACCGAAGAACTGGCGCTCGAACTCGTTGGACAGATCGATGCTTTCCTGTTCAAGTTCCACGCCTGGGCGGAAATCGTCGTCCAGCCCCGCTTCGGTGGTGCGGCGGTGCAGGTTGGGCATGTTGAAGGCGGCGAATCGCGCACCAATTTCGGCGGAGATCAGCCGCCCGGCCGTGGGGCCGGACATGCGCAGGCGCAGGTGGCCGAAGGGGATGATGTATTTCAGCCCTTCATAGTTGACGATGTAATTGCCGGGATAAACCGTCCGCGCGGGGCTGAGCCGGGTGAAGCCGCTGCCATAGGAAAACCAGGTCTTGCGCGTGAGATGTTCGCCAAAGAAGAAGGCATTGAGCCGCGAGGCAAGATCCATCAGGCACGCGCCATGGTCATGCTCTCCGGAAAGCCGGCACTGATAGGGATAAGTGGCAGCTTTGTTCTTGAAGCCGAACAGGCCAGCCATGTCGTGGTAGGCGGCATCGCCCGCGAGGGGCCCTTGCGAGCCATGAAACTGGCAGTTCTGTCCGCCATCCAGTTCGGCCAGGCGGGCAAAGAAGGCCGTCACGTCGTCGAGGAAATTGGCCGCCATCACCGAGGGCGACACCGGCGGGTCGCCCACCAGCTTGCCGGTGAGCATCAGGGTGCCGGTGGTGCGGAAGATCCGGTCGATGGCGTGAAAGTAATTCAGCGCAGTCACCGCCTCTTCGCCGGACCCGGTCTGCCGGTTCACGCAAAAATGCTGGTCGCTATCGACCAGGTAATACAGGGTCCGGTCCTTGTCTTCCGTCAGCTGCTGAAACTTCAGGTAGCTGAGGTTGCGGTTGGCGGCCTGCCCCTTGAGATAGAACTTTCCCCGGGGCTGGGTGGTGAGCAGGTGGCCCAGCTGTTCGCGCTGGTGCGGAGGCAGCGATTGCAGCAGCTCGTACTGTTCGGCCAGGCCGAAGTGCAAGACCTGCAGGCCCTTCCGCCGGTATTCCTCCACCAGTTCCAGGTGCCGGCGGATGTTGTCCTCGTCGCGGCTGTCCTCGGCGACGACGATCCTGATCTTGTCCCAGACGCCGGACGTGTTCCCGCCATAGTTGTACAGCGCGCACACCCGGTAAATGCTTTCCAGGCAGGCGCGCAGGTGGGGCGGGCGATCCGCCACCGGGATGCTGAGGATGAAGTGATGGCGATCATCGCCTCCCTTCTGTTGGATCAGAGCCTCCTGCTCGCGGAACAGGGACTGGTAGCAATCCAGCAGCGGATGGAAGTCCGCACCGGGCGACCACATCGCCTGTTCCAGCAAGGGGTAACACTGCTCATACAGGTCGATGAGCGCATCGAGTGATTCCGTCCCGGTCGCTTGCGAAAGGCCTTGCAACTGCTTGGCGAGGTCGGCCAGGCCGGGAATGGCGGATTTGTAGCGCGCGATGCAATCCGCCAGTTGCGTCGTGATGATGTCGGTCATGCGTCAACGCCGGGAGGAATAGTTCGGATACGCATCCTGGTCGAGCATGATCTCGATGAGATTGATGCCGTGGCGGAAATCGATCGCCTCCAGCCTGGCCAGATCCCGCCCGCTTCCCACCCGGCAATGCCGGATGCCGAAGGATTGCGCCAGCAGCGCATAATCCGGGTTGATGAAATCGCAGTCGATGAAGCGGTCCCGGTACAGATGGTGCTGGTTCTTGCGGATCAGTCCCATGGTGTTGTTGTTGAACAGGACGATGTTCAGCGGGATGGCGTAATTCACCGCCGTCATGATCTCCATGGCGCACATCTGGAAGCCGCCGTCGCCGATCATGGCGAACAGGGGCTGATCGACTGCGCAGCCGGCGCCGATGGCCGCCGGGATGGCGTGGCCCAGCGAGGAGATGCCGGTGTTGGGGTAAAAACGGTCCTTGGCGGATACCCGGTAGAAGTTCTGGGCGAAAACGATGTTGTCGTCGAACATGGCCAGGCCGTCCGGAAAGCGTTGTTCCAGCCAGCCATAAAAGGCGCGCACGTGGTCGAACTGGCGGTTGAAAATCGTCTCGCCGGCGGCGTCTGACTGGGCTTGTGCAGCCGCGATGAATTCGGCGATATCCACGGGGCCTTTCGCCGCCACCATTTGTGCCTGAATGGCCGAATCCAGCGCCTGCAGATAGGTGCCGAGGTCGGCATGCACCACCAGGTCGGCGCGGAAGACCTTTTCCAGCTGCTGGGCGCTGTTGTCCACCTGGATGAGCTTCTTGCCAGCCAGCAGGTGCGGGTCCCAGACATAGCTGGTTCGTTCATTGAAGCCCGCCCCCAGCACCAG
>PQAG01000034.1 GCA_003104895.1 Nitrosomonadales bacterium | reverse complement strand
GGCCTCACCGATCGCTGTTCTACTTCTATAAGCGATACTAAAGCCCGCAAGTCTTTAGCAACATCTGTACCGGAGTAAGAACTGCTCTCGATGGGAATGTGTTAATGAATGACTGAATCAGCATAAAACCCAACTCAGAAAACAAAAAAGGTGGCCAAGGCCACCTTTTTATCGCCCGAATATAGCTAACGCCTGCCGGTCATTCTTTCTCGAACAGCGCGATGGATTCCACATGCGCGGTGTGCGGGAACATGTTGGCCACGCCGGCGGCTTTCAGGGCGTAGCCCTGGACGTTTACCAGCAGGGCGGCGTCGCGTGCCAGGGTGGAGGGGTTGCAGGAAACGTACACGATGCGTTTCGGGCCCTTGCCCTCCATGGCCTTGATGACTTCCACCGCGCCGTCGCGCGGCGGGTCGATGAGCATCTTGTCGAACTGGCCGAGCGCGGCCAGGCTTTCCGGGGTGGCCTGGAACAGGTCGGCCTGCCTGAATTCCACCCTGTGCGCCAGGCCGTTGTATTCCGCGTTTGACACCGCGCGGGCCACCAGGGCGGCGCTGCCCTCAACCCCCACCACACTTGCCCCGCGCCGGGCGATGGGCAGGGTGAAGTTGCCCAGGCCGCAGAACAGGTCGGCGATGCGTTCGCCCGGCTGCGGGTCGAGCAGGGCCATGGCGCGGCGCACCAGCAGGCGGTTGATGACCGGGTTGACCTGGGTGAATTCGGTGGGCCTGAACGGCATGGTGATGCCGAACTCGGGCAGGGTGTAATTCAGCGGCGGCGCGTCCAGGGGGTAGAAGGGCTGCACCGTGTCCGGCCCCTTGGTCTGGGTCCAGAACTGGATATTGTGCTGATCCGCAAAGACCTTGAGCAGGTCTTCGTCGGCGGCCGTGAGCGGCTCCAGGATGCGCAGCACCAGCACGTTGACGTCCTGCCCCAGGGCGATCTCGATCTGCGGCAGGCGCTCGCGGATGGAGAGCTGCCCGATCAAGCGGCCCAGCGGCTCGATCAGGGCGGAGATATGCGGCGGCAGGACTTCGCAGCGGTGCATGTCGACGACGAAGCTGCTGCGTTTCTCGTGGAAACCCACCAGCACCTTGCCCTTCTTCTGCGACATGTCCTTGACCGAGATCCGGGCGCGCTGGCGGTAGCCCCAGGCTTCGCCGTGGATGGCCTGCAGGATGGACTGGGCCCTGACCTTGCCGATGTGCCACAGGTCATCTTCCAGCACCCGCTGTTTCACCGCGACCTGGCCGGATTCCTCCAGGTGCTGCAGGCTGCAGCCGCCGCACACCCCGAAGTGCGGGCATTTGGGGGCGACGCGCATGAAGCTGGAGCGCGTGACTTCCTTCAGGGTGGCCATTTCGTAACTGGGCTTTTTCTTGTACACAGAGTAGGTGACTTCCTCGCCCGGCAGGGCGCCCTCGATGAAAATCACCTTGCCATCCACGTGGGTGATGCCACGGCCTTCGTGGTCCAGGGATTCGATGCTAACGGTCATGATGTGAAGCCAATCTTGCGTCCAAACGGGTTAATAAATGCTGCAGGGAAGTGGTATTCAGCGCCCAGCCGAGTATGACGCCCAGGCTGTCCGCCAGCCAATCCAGCCAGTCGGCGGTGCGGTAACCGCTCCAGCCTTGCAGCAGCTCGATGATGCCGCCGAAGGCAAGGCAGGCGAGGGCCAGGTAGATCCTTTGCCTGCGGGCGGAATAAATCTGGCAGAACCAGCCCATCAGCATGGCGTAGGAGATCAGGTGCTCCAGCTTGTCGGCATGAGGGAAGCGCATGGGCGCGGGCGGCGATGGGATGAGCGAGATGTAGGCGATCAGGAAAACCAGCAGCCAGCCGGCGGCGAGCCATGTCTTGCGGTAAACCATCGCGGATCAGGCGCTCCAGGCGGCCAGGAATTCACGCCAGTGGACGGCGTCGATCCTGGCCAGCTGGCTGCGCACCAGATCGCATTCTTCCTGGTATTGCGCAGGGGTGAGCACGCCGCGCATCAACTGGAAACGCAGGAATACCAGGTAGGTATTGACCACGTCGGTCTCGCAGTAATTGCGGATGGCGACGATTTTGCCGTTCTGGAAAGCGTCCCATACCCTGGAGCCGTCCATCCCCAGNNCGGTTTCGCAGTAGTCGCGGATCTCGGCGGTCCTTGCCTGCTGCCAGGCCTCCCAGACCTTGCCGCCGTCCATCCCGAGCTTGCCGGGGAAGCCCATCAGCTTGACGAGTTCGTCGAGCGGCGCATTGGCCCGCGGCTGGTAGAGCGCCAGCAGATCCATCAGGTCGAGGTGCCGCGTGTGGTAGCGGCTGATGTAGTTGTTCCACTTGAAGTCGCGGCTGTCGGCATAGTCGCCGTCGCCGAGGTCCCAGTAGCGCGGCGCGGTCACGCCGTGGATCAGGCCCCGGTAGTGGAGCACCGGCAGGTCGAAGCCGCCGCCGTTCCACGAGACAAGCTGGGGCGTGAACTTCTCGACGCCGTCGAAGAAGCGCTGGACGATCTCGGCCTCGCCCTGGTCGGGCTCGGACAGCGACCACACCCGGAAGCCGTCGCCGGCCCGCAGCACGCACGAGATCGCGACCACGCGCTGCAGGTGCAGCGGCAGGAAGTCGCTGCCGTTCTGCGCGCGGCGCCGCTGGAACGCAAGCTCGGCGACCTCGTCGTCGGAGAGGTCGGGCGCCAGATCGTAGAGACGGCGGATTCCCGGGACGTCGGGGATCGTCTCGATATCGAAGACCAGGGTCGGCTTCATCGTCGCCTCCTTCGTCGTCCGGTGCGGTCAGGCGGGAAAAACGCCGGTGGACAGGTAGCGGTC
>PQAG01000033.1 GCA_003104895.1 Nitrosomonadales bacterium | reverse complement strand
CCGCCCAGGGCCGCGACGAAGAGGATGAACGGGAGCGACATGGTTCAGGCCAGCAGCCTGGTCAGGGTGCGGCGGTAAATCTCCTTGAGCGGCTCGATATCCGCCTCGGCCACGCATTCGTTGAGTTTGTGAATGGTGGCGTTGAGCGGGCCGAACTCCACCAGTTGCGTGCAGATGTCGGCAATGAAACGTCCGTCCGAGGTGCCCCCCGAGGTCGAGAGCTCGGTCTCGATGCCGGTTACTTCGCGGATGGCGGAGCCGATCGCTTCAACCAGATCGCCCCTCGGGGTCAGGAAAGGCTTGCCCGAAAGTTCCCAAATCAGTTCGTAATCCAGCCCGTGCTGGTCAAGGATGCCATGTACCCTCGACTGCAGGCCTTCGACCGTGCTSGCGGTGGAAAAGCGGAAGTTGAACAGTATCTCCACCATGCCTGGAATGACGTTGGTCGCCCCCGTCCCGCCGTGAATGTTGGATATCTGCCAGGTRGTSGGCGGGAAGTATTCATTGCCCTGATCCCACTGGGTTGCAGCAAGCTCCTCAATGGCCGGGGCAGCCAGATGAATGGGATTCCTGGCCAGATGAGGGTAGGCGATATGGCCCTGAATGCCTTTTACCGTCAGCCTGCCCGAGAGGGAGCCGCGGCGGCCGTTCTTGATCGTGTCGCCAAGCCTGGAAACACAGGAAGGCTCGCCCACGATGCAGTAGTCCATGCGCTCGTTGCGTGCCAGGAGCGCCTCGACCACCTTGACCGTGCCATCCACCGCCACACCTTCCTCGTCCGAGGTGATCAGGAGTGCAATGGAGCCGGCATGATCGGGATGCTCATCCACGAAAGCTTCGATGGCGGTGACAAAGGCAGCAAGAGATGTTTTCATGTCGGCCGCGCCGCGCCCGAACAGCATGCCGTCGCGCACGGCCGGCAAGAAGGGATCACTATCCCATTTCTCCACCGGGCCGGTGGGCACCACGTCGGTATGGCCGGCGAAACAGACGAGCGGGGAGGCGGTTCCCCGCCGGGCCCAGAAGTTATCCACGTTGCCRAAGCGCATTTTTTCGACTTTGAACCCCAGCTTTTCCAGCCGCTCGATCAGGATTTCCTGGCAACCGGCATCGTCCGGCGTCAGCGAGCGGCGTGCAATGAGTTCTTTGGCGAGTTCGAGGGTGYTCATGGCTTGCTTTCGAATAGGGATTGATAAACAGCCTCGTCGAAGCCGAGGGTGATCTTGCCGTCTTTCTCCAGCACGGGGCGCTTGATCACGCTTGGCCTTTCCAGCATCAGCCTGATTGCGCTGGCTTCGTCACAGACGGCGGCCTTGGCATCTTCGGGCAACTGGCGCCAGGTGGTGCCCTGGCGATTCACCAGTTTTTCCCAGCCGACCTGTTTCAGCCAGAGTTTCAGCTGTTCCTCACTGACGCCCTGCTTCTTGAAATCGTGAAAGGGCAGGGCTATGTCTTGTTCGGCAAGCCAGGTGCGTGCTTTCTTGACGGTGTTGCAGTTGGGAATGCCATACAACTTCATCCTCAGATACCTTGGTGAGCATTGTCAATATTGAGTTGCAGCCACAGTTCCAGCAGCGCCAGATGCCACAGCTTGCTGCCCTGGATGCGGGTGAAATGCGCCTCCGGCTCGGCCAGCAGCTTTTCCACGTAGGCGCGGTTGTAGAGAGCGCGTTTGGTGCAGGCATCCGACATCAGGATGGCGCGCATGAATTCGAGGAAATCGCCGCGCACGTATTTCAGCGCCGGCACCGGGAAATAACCCTTGGGACGGTCGATCACCGCATCCGGGACCAGGCCGCGGGCGATGGCCTTGAGCGGGAACTTGCCGCCTTCCTTGAGCCGGAGCGAGGGCGGCATCCTGGCAGCCAGTTCCACCAGTTCGTGGTCGAGGAAGGGGACGCGCGCCTCCAGGCCCCAGGCCATGGTCATGTTGTCGACCCGTTTGACGGGGTCATCCACGATCAGCGTGGTGACATCGAAGCGCAATACCTGGTCGAGAAAACTGTCTGCATCCGGTTTGGCAAGCTCGCGCTCGACCAGTTCGGCGGTGACATCCGGCGCGTGCCAGGCCGGCGCGATCATCTCCAGATATTCGGCATGGTCGCGGTCGAAATAATGCGCGCGGAAACGCTCCAGAGGCGTACCTGAAGCAGCGTCCATGCGCGGGTACCAGAAGTAGCCGCCAAACACTTCGTCCGCCCCCTGCCCGGAGAGCACCACCTTGACCTCTTCCGAGACTTTCTCGCCGAGCAGGTAGAAGGCCACAGCATCCTGGCCCACCATCGGCTCGGCCATCTGGGCCACCGCATCCGGCAGGCGCTTCAGCACTTCCGAATTGGGAATGAGATACTTGTGGTGGCGGGTCCTGAAGCGCTCCACCACCTGGTCGGAATACTCGAATTCGTCGGCCTTTTCGGCGCCTTCGCCGACATCCTCGAAGCCCACCGAGAAGGTCAGCAGGTCATCGACATGATCCGCCAGCAGCCCCACCAGCAGGCTGGAATCCAGCCCACCCGAAAGCAGCACGCCGACAGGCACATCCGAGGCCAGTCGGTGGCGTTCCACGGCGCGGGCGAGCACGGTGCGGGTG
>PQAG01000032.1 GCA_003104895.1 Nitrosomonadales bacterium | reverse complement strand
CCCTGCTGGACGCGCGCACGCGCATCGAGATGGAGAACCACAAATGGCGCAACGTTGCGCTCTTCTTTTCTCGCCTGGAAAACGATCTCGACGCCTTCAGGAATCTGCCGGCGCGCAGCACTTCCGATCTGCTGCTCCCAGCCCTGGCCGGGAATGCGGTTGCGGCGGGAGAGGATGACGCGCAGCTCGCTTTCACGCGCGGCGGCTATAGCGGCCAAGAAGAGAAACTGGCTGCACCGCAGCGGGTGGGCTACCGCTGGCGGCAGGGCCAGGTGGAGGTGCTGAGCTGGGCCATTCTCGACCAGGCGCCGCGCAGCCGGCCGGAGGTCTACCGGGCACTGGGCGAGGTCAGCAGATTCGAGCTGCGCTATCTCGACCCGGCAGGCAACTGGCAGCTGCAGTGGCCCATGCCCGGCCAGGCGGCGAACCTGCCGCCCAGCGCGCTGGAAGTCAGCCTCACCCTGCTGTCGGGTGAAGCGGTAAAGCGGATTTTCGCCCTGCCATGAGAACCGCCGATCCCTCGACTACGCTCGGGAAGCGCTGCCCGAGCCGCTGCCCGAGCCGCTGCCCGAGCCGCTGCCTGGGCGTAGCCGAAGGCCGCCACCTGAGCATAGCCGAAGACCGCTGCCTGAGCGTAGCCGAAGGCAGGAGGAAAACAAAAGGCCGCCACCCAAGTTTCACATCAGCATGCTGCGAACAGGGTGCCGCAGTGATCACCGCCTTGCTGGTGGTGGCGCTGGCTGCAACGGCCGCTTCCTTCATGATGCGGCAGAATCACCTGTGGCTGCGCCAGGTGGAGAACCTCGACCACCAGGCACAGGCGCGCTGGACCGCCCGCGCCGCCATCCAGTGGGGCGCAGCGATTCTGGACGAAGATGCGCGCGATGTCGACKACGAAAGCGAGAAATGGGCAACCAGGCTGCCSCAGTTCACAACCGAGGGGGGCGAAGTCACTGCCTTCATCCAGGATGCGCAGGCGCTGATTAACCTCAACAATCTGGTGCAGAATGGCAAGCTCAGCCAGAGCGATGTGGTKATATTGACGCGGCTGATGATTGCGCTGGAAATCAATCCCAATGCCATCAACGCGCTGGTGGACTGGATGGATGCGGATAGCGAAGTCACCTATCCCGGCGGCGCGGAGGACATGCAATATCTGGCCCTGGAACCGCCTTACCGTGCAGCCAACCGGAGACTGGAAGACGTGAGCGAACTTTACCGGGTGCAGGGCTTCAACCGCGCGGCCGTCCTGAAACTGCAGCCCTATGTGACGGCGCTCCCTGCCGCGACGGCCATCAACGTCAATACCGCCCCTGCGGAAGTGCTGGTGGCAGTGTGCAGCGGCCTGCAATTGGCGGATGCAGCGGCACTGGTCAAACGCCGCAGCAGCCATCCCTTCAGGGACAAGGCCGATTTCCAGAAGCAGCTGCCGCAAGGCGTGCAGGCACGCGACGAGGATTACAATGTCAGCAGCAGTTTTTTCAACGCCTCGGCAATATCGCGTAACGGGCGCGTGCAGGCCGCCTACCAGGCTTTGCTGGAGCGGCCCGCGCAGGGCAAGACTAAACTCCTGTGGCTAAAACAGATCGAGGAATAATGTCACAACTGGAAATTCATATCCCGGAAAACTGGCCGCCATCGGCCCAGGAAAGCGCGGGCGAGGCAGCTGCCACCTTCTCCTGGCGCCTGCGCGGGCCGCAGGGGAAAGTTCTGCGCTCTGGCCATGACGTCCTGGGCTCGATGCCCGCGGCCGAACACTGTCATATCGTGCTGCCTGCCTGCCGCGTCCTGCTGAGCAGCGTCAAACCGCCCGCGCGGAACCGCAGAAAATTCATGCAGGCCCTGCCCTATGCTGTGGAAGACCGCATCATGGCCGCCCCGGAAACCATTCATGTGGCCGCGGGCGAGGAACAGGAGAACGGCGAAATGCCGCTCGCCATCGTGGATCGCGCGTGGCTGCGCCAGGCGCTGGACAGCCTGCATGGCAGCGGCCTCAGGCCCGCGCGCGCCGATGTCGAAACACTGCTCGCGCCCTGTGAAGCCGGGGCGTGGGCCCTGATCTGGCGCGGTCATGGCGGTTTTGTGCGGCAAGGTCCCCATAGCGGCATTCCGCTGGATGGAGGCAATGCGGAGCGCCCTCCGGCTGCACTCCAGCTGGCCATCGCAGCCGCAACCAGCAAGCCCGGTTCAATCCAGCTCCATCCCGACGGCGCCAGCGCACCGGACCTGGGCGCATGGTCAGCCGTCCTCGGCATTCCCGTCACGGCCGCTGGCAAATGGGAAGGGCCTGCTGCTGCAGAGCCTGGCATCAACCTGCTGCAGGGTGAATTCGCTGCCAGGAGCACAAACGCTGACTGGCTGCCGCGCCTGCGCCCGGCGCTCATGCTGGCGGGACTGATCCTGGGTTTGCAGGTGACCCTCACGATTGGCGACTGGGCCTGGCTCAGGTTTGAAACGCACCGGCTGACCACATTCATGGAGCAAAGCTTCCGCAAAGCCTTCCCCGAAGCCAAAGTGATCGTCGATGCGCCGCTGCAGATGCGCCGCAACCTGGCCGAATTGCGCCACAGCGCGGGCATCATGGACCACAACGACTTCCTCCCCCTGCTGGCCCAGCTTGCGCCCAAGCTAGGCACCGAAGTCCGGCTGCGCAGCCTCGAATACCAGCAGGAAAGCCTTAAAATCAGGCTCAC
>PQAG01000031.1 GCA_003104895.1 Nitrosomonadales bacterium | reverse complement strand
TTCAGCATCATGCCCGGCTCGATCTTGCTGACATCCACTTCCACCGGAGCACCAGCAGCCTTGGCACGTTCGCTCGGCAGCATGCTCATGACAAAAGGCACCGCAGCGCCCACCGCCGCGACACCACCGACTGCCGTGGTGGCGGCGATCAGAAACCGCCGTTTACTGCGATCCACTTCATTTTTGCTCATATCCACATCCCTGTTCAACGAGACCTAAAAAACTTCAAAGCCGTGATTGTACCGAATTTTTACCTGACATTTCCAAACTTTTTTGGATGGAATTAGTCATTTACCGCCAGATTGCATGGCTTCGGCATCCGCCAGATCTTCCGGGTCATTGATGTTGCGGAACGACTGCGGGAAATCAAATGAAGCCACCGTCCGGCGCAGGCCCGACTGCCACTCGCCCACCCTGCGCCCGCCGCGTGCAAGAAAGTCCCCCAGCCCGGCGCGCAAACGCGTGTGGCCCAGGCAAATTGCCGGCTGTATCTGCCCCCCCGCCTCGGCCACCGCCAGCTCCGCATTGTCGGCCAGCAGCGCGGTGTACAAGCGCCGCACAAGATCCCCAGGGAGAAATGGCACATCACAAGGCACGCTCAACCAGAGCGGATGGCTGACCGCCGCCATCGCCCGGTGCAATCCGGCCAGCGGTCCGGGAAAACCGGGCATTTCATCCGGCAGCACGGCATATCCCATCTCGCGGTAGCGCTCCAGATTGCGGTTGGCGCTGATCAGCACCTCGCTCACCTGCGGTGCGATGCGCTCCACAACCCAGCTCACCAGCGGCCTGCCCTGAAGCAAAACCAGGCCCTTGTCCGCCTCGCCCATGCGCCGCCCGCGCCCGCCGGCCAGAACGATGGCAGAAATCCCCTGCGCCCCGCTCATGATTCCAGCAGCGCCTTGATGACGGCGCCTGCCAGCATAAACCCGAACAGCGGGGGCATATAGCTGATGGTGCCGTTCACTGACCGGGCGCGCCCCGGCCCCTCCACCGGCTGAGGCGGCAGCGGCGCGCGCGGCTGCTCATCCGAGAACACGGTCAGCACGCCCTTGCGCAGGTGGTAGTGGCGATGGAGGCGCTTGCGCATCTGCCTTGCCAGGGGGCACATCTCGGTTTTGCCGATGTCGGCAATCTTGATCCTCCCCGGATCGAGCCGGTTGCCGGCCCCCATGCTGGAGGCCACGCGCAGGCCGCGCTTCACGCTTTCGCCCACCAGAGCCACCTTGCAGGCGAGGGAATCAATCGCGTCAACGACATAGTCACAGTCCGGCACCAGTTCGTTGACATTCTCGGTGTTCAGAAATATGCGTTTTACCTCCAGCCGGCATTCGGGATTGATGTCCAAGATGCGCGCCCGCAGCAACTCGACCTTGGGCTGGCCGACGGTCGAGAGCAGCGCCTGCAGCTGGCGGTTGATATTGCTGGGGGCCACCACGTCGTGGTCGAGCAGCGTCAGGCGCCCCACCCCGGCACGCGCCAGGGCCTCGGCGCAATAGGAGCCGACACCCCCCAGTCCCGCGACAAACACATGCTTCCCGGCGAGCCTGGACAAGCCTTCATCTCCCAGCAGGATGTGCGTGCGTTCGAATTGGGGCAACAGGCCGCTCATGGACTTTCTCCGGAATGGGTTTCAGTGGGTTCAACGTGAATGATGACCGAGATTTGCGCCAGTTCGCGGCCGATCGCCGCTTCAATGCGGTCACACAGATCATGGGATGCCTGCACGCTGGTTTCGCCGGGCAGCAGCAAATGGAATTCGGCAAAGCGCCGCGGCCCCGCCTTGCGGCTGCGCAGATCGTGGAAAGAGGCGCCGGATGGCAGCGCGGCACGGATGGAGTCCTCGATGGCACGAATTTCCGGCTCCGGCAAGGCCGCATCCATCAAGCCATCCAGCGAGCGGCGCAGCAGGTTCACCCCTGTCATCACGATGTTGAGGGCCACCGCCGCCGCCATGACGGGATCGAGCACCTGCCACGCAGGCGGCGCGAACATCACCACCGCCAGGCCAGACAGCACACCAACGGAGGTCCAGACGTCGGTAAGCAGATGCCGGGCATCCGCCTCCAGGGTGATGCTGTCTTCATCCCGCGCCACCTTGAGCAGCATGCGCGCCGCAGCCAGGTTCACCAGCGCAGCCAGCCCGGACACCAGCAAGCCCGCCCCTAGATGGGACAGCGGCGCGGGATGAACAAAGCGCTCCACGGCGGCGTAGATGATCGAAACCGCCGCCACCAGGATCAGCGCGCCCTCGACGCCGCTGGAAAAATATTCCGCCTTGTCGTGGCCGTAGGCATGACCGGCATCCGCCGGGCGCGCCGCGATGCTCAGCATCCAGAAAGCCATCAGGCCGGCCGTCAGGTTGACCAGGGACTCGGCCGCATCTGAAAACAGGCTCACCGAACCGGTGAGAAACCAGGCGCCAAACTTGAGCAGCAGAGTCAAGATCGATGCCGCGATCGAGAGCAGCGCCATGTTCCTGACCGTGCTCATGGGAGCCTATTCACAACGGCGCGGGCATTGGCGCTCGTCACGCGAGCCACCTCCTCGAGCGCAATACCGCGCAGTTCCGCGAGGGCCTGCGCGATTTGCGGCAAGTATTCGGGGCTGTTGCGCGCCTTGCCTATCCAGGCCGGCGCCATGTCCGGCGCATCGGTTTCCAGCACGATGGCTTCCAGCGGCAGGGTTGCCGCCAGTTCGCGCAGACGGGTGGCGCGCGGATAGGTCATGGCGCCGCCGAAGCCCAGCCTGAAGCCCAGCTTGATGAATTCATCCGCCTGCTGGCGGCTGCCGTTGAAGGCATGGGCGATGCCGCCGCGCACCCGGATGCGGCGCAGGTGCTTGAGGATCGGGTCCTGCGCGCGGCGGATGTGCAGCAGCACCGGCAAGCCAGAATCCCGGGCGATTTTCAGCTGTTCGGTGAAATAAAACTCCTGCGCTTCGGGGTCATAACCAGGCACAAAGAAATCGAGACCGATTTCACCGATGGCCACCGGCTTTTCAAGCGCCACGGCGGCACGCAGGTCATCAAGGTCCGCAGGTTGAGCGCGATCGGCATACATGGGGTGAATGCCCAGCGCCGGACAACATCCGGGATAGCGCCTGCAGCAATCCAGCACCGCCGCGAAATTATCCTTTTCCACCGCCGGCACGATCTGTATTTCGACGCCTGCCGCGCGCGCGGCGGCCGCCACCTGGTCGCGATCCAGGTCGAACTCGGCGGCATCGAGGTGGCAGTGAGTATCAATCAACATGACAAGGCTTGCAATACACTGAAATGGCCACCATTATATGGCGATTAGCCTGTGCGACAATGCAGCTTCGCCCCCATTGATTCAGGATTTCACCAGCATGCAGACCAGAAAAACCATCCCCATTCACAACGCGCTTGAAGACGAGGCAGCCAGCGCCTGCTCCAGCGCCGAGCCCTACGCCCTGATGGTGCTGGGCGACAGCATGCTGCCCGAGTTCGAGGATGGCGACATCATCGTGGTCGAGCCGGAAGGCCTGGCCAAGGATGGCTCTTTCGTAGTCGCCTATCACAAGGACGAATACACCTTCCGCCAGCTGCGGATCCGCGACAACAAATGGTATCTGAGCGCCCTCAACGACCTCTATCCCACCGAGCAGATTTCAGGCCCGGACGCGGTCAAGGGCGTGGTGATCCAGAAGAAGAAACCGGGCAAGCGCAGCTCGATGAAGTCCTACATCTAGGCGCCACCATCAGGGCTTGCCCAAACCCGCGAGCAGCCTGCGCACCGGAGCCGGGATGGCCGCTCCCATGGCTTCCTCGACGGTCAGCCATACCCCTTCCTGCTGACGCGCCCTGGGCTGGATTCGCCTGACATGGATGAGCAATGGGCTGATATGCAGGCGGAAATGGGTAAAAACGTGCTGCATGGCGGGCCTGGCCTCCAGACTGCCCGCCTCGAAGCCGAAGCGCATACCGGCGTGCTGCTGTGCATCTTCCGTCCCATCGCTTTCCGGAAAACTCCATAATCCGCCCCAGATCCCGGCCGGGGGGCGCCTCTCCAGAAAAATCTCGCCCTGGCGCATGAAAAGCAGCATGGTGGTCGCCTTTTCGGGCAGCGCCTTGCGCGGCCGGGGCTGGGGGAATTCCGCCTGGCGCACCTGCTGATTGGCCGCACAATCCGCACTGACCGGGCAGCTTGCGCAATCCGGCTTGCTGCGCGTGCAGACGGTTGCGCCCAGGTCCATCAGGGCCTGGGTATAGGTTTCGATCCCGGCCTCGGGAAGCAGGGTCTCGGCATGGCGCCAGAGCTCATCCTCCACCTTTTTCTCGCCCGGATAACCCGCCACCGCCAGGTAGCGCGCCAGCACCCGCTTCACATTGCCATCCAGGATCGCCCGGCGTGAACCGAAGGCAAAGGCGCTGATGGCCGCCGCGGTGGAGCGGCCGATGCCCGGCAGTCCCAGGATCTGCTCGAACTCACGCGGGAATTCGGCGGCATGCTGTTCCGCCATGATCTGCGCTGACCGGTGCAGATTGCGCGCCCGCGAGTAGTAGCCCAGACCGCTCCAGTAGGCCAGCACCTCGTCCTGTGAGGCGGCGGCGAGCGTGGCGATATCGGGGAAGCGGCCCAGAAAGCGCTGGTAATAGGGGATGACGGAGGAAACCTGGGTTTGCTGCAGCATGATTTCCGACAGCCATACGGCATAGGGGTCGCGGCTGCCCTGCCACGGCAGGCCGTGGCGGCCGTGCTGCCTGTGCCAGCGGATCAGGCGCCGGGCGAAGTCGGCAGCCATTTAGCGCAGCAGGCCTTTGAGGCCTTCCATCAGCTTGTCTTCGGCGCGTTTCCTGATTTCCTGCTTGGCGGCCTCTGCCGCCATGGCGTTGAAATCGAGGGCATACTGCGGCGCCTTGAACGGGCCGCTGACCCTCACCGGCACCGTCACCCCCCTGAGCGCCGCGAGCTCGCGTCCGCCCTGCCCTTCCAGCGTGCCCACCACCGTGGCCCTGGCAAGATAATTCAGTCTTTCGGCGCCGATATCGATGTCGCCATTGCCGGCCAGACGCAGCAGCGGGGATTTGGCCGCGAGGTCTTCGTTGTGCGCCACCCCGCGCTGTATGCTGAAGCTGGCCGTGAGCTCCGTGAAATCGGTTTGCTCCTGCGCGCTGGCGGCCTGTACCTTCTCCCCCTTCAGCGCCCCCATGCGGGATTTGGCCTCGCGCAAGGCAGCGGCAATGTTGATCCCTTTCACCGCGCCGTCGCGCAGGTTCAGCGCAGCCGCCCCCTGCAGGGATTTTTTCATGGCACTCACGGCATTGCCATTGGCGGCGACATCAATATTCACGCTGCCCCGCCCTTCAAGCACATCCTTGTCGAGCGCATCTTTCAGCAATGGGCCGATGCTGACGCCGGCAATGTTCTGCCGCACCGCCACGGCAGGGCCTGCCGCATTCAGCGACAGGCTGCCGCTGGCCGTTCCCTGGTACAGGCTGGCGGCCAGCGGGCTCACGTCCAGCCTGCCGTCGCCCGCCCTGAATTCAAGCCGGACGTTGCTGGCCTTGACGCCATACAGCTTGAGGCTGCCGATTTTCACGCTGCCGCTGGAATTGAGCGTCTTCAGCACGGTGAAATCCAGCGGTTTATCAGGCTGGGATTGGCTTTCCTGTTTCTTGGGCGGCAGGTAGCGGTCAACATCGATCTGGTCCACATCCACATCGAGGCGCAAATGCGGATTGGCGAGAGGGCTCGCGCCCAGGCTTGCCTTGATGGCGCTCTCGTCGAGCCGTGCGGCCAGCTTCGCCGCCACATCCTGGCGCTCGATATCCAGCTCGGCAGAGCCGCTAATATCCAGCTTCATGCCGCCCGCGGGCCTCTTTTCATCGTTTGCCGCGAGATGCGCCCTGATGTCGCCCAGGGCAAAGCGCTTTTTCTTGAAATCGCCGCTGACCGGCGAGGCCAGCTTGCCCTTGTACTCGCCCCCTTCCCGGGAGAGACTCAGATCGACGTTCAGCATGCCGGCCCTGAAGGACTGGCCGTCGCCCGTCAATGCGGACAGATTTGCCACCAGGCCCATTTCGCCCCTGGGCTGCTTGACCTTGGCTACCAGATCGATCTTGTCCGTTACAAGCTTGTCCGCCGACCACTGAATCTTCGGAGCGAGCAGCCTGACATCGACGTCATCCGTCCCTTTGCGCCCGGCCAACGCCACAGCCAGATTCTCCGCCAGCAGCGCACCGGCGTTCTGCTCGAACGCCAGATCACCCTTGATCCCCGCGGCCAGATTGCTCAGGCCGGCGGCTTCACCCTGGATTTCGAGATTCAGGCCGCGCACGGAAAAGCGCCTGGCATCGGTATCGAAAGTCAGCTCCGTTGCCAGCTTCACATCCGCCTTGATGCCCGGCTTGTCTCCCTGCAGGTAGAAGCGAAGCTCCGCCTGGGTTGGCCTGGCGTTCGCCAGGCGGCCCGTTTTGAGTTCGATCTGACTCAATGCAAACTGGCGCCCGCCCATTTCATCCCTGAAGGACAGCGCACTTTTCCCGGCTTTCACACTGTCTATATCGAATTTGATCTGCTTGTCTTCCTCTTCCTTCTTCAGCAGATCGTCAAAGTTTGTCGTGCCATCCTTGAAACGCACCAGATTGGCACGCACGCCCTCCACCCGCACCTGGTCCACCACCAGCTCCTTTTTCAGGAGGGGCCACCAGGACAGGTAGAGGCGGGCGCTCTCGATGGCGGCAAATTCCTTGTCTGACTGGAATTCGCTGATGGAGGCGCGCCCCAGGTCGAGCCCCAGCTTGGGGAAAAGGGTCAGCCTGATATCTCCGGCCAGGGTCAGCGTGCGCTGCTTCTTGTCTTTCACCAGCTGGATGATCTGCGGCTTGTAGTCGTTGGGATTGAGCAGCAGGGACGCCGCCGCCAGCAACAGAGCAAAGAGAAACGCCATGCCGGCAACTGCCGTGAGGCCGTATTTAAGGTAGCGGTTCATTGGATCTAAATGTAAAGAATGACAAAGGGGACCTTAACGCAGCCACCGGGCAAAGACAAGCGCCGGTCTCCCGCTTCGCACCCAGCCCGCCCCAGCCCGCCCATCAACCTAACAATCAACTTTCACTATTTTACGTATCCCCTTATTTCTAAAGCATATAAATTTTAGTTTACCTTTTGCGCCTAAGCCTTTGTCGCGTAAGAGAAAAACCCGTTTTTCCGCTTGACCATGCCTGTTTTTTTATCTATAGTGGGAAAAAGTGGTGACAGGTGGGTTTTTGTGGGAGAACCCGGTCACAAACCACAGCACAAAGGGGCGCCATGTTTCGCGGTGTTGCAACATTAAATCTGGACAGCAAGGGAAGATTGGCAGTGCCGTCCAGGCACCGCGATTTTCTTCAGTCCTATTGCGCCGGCCGCCTCATCGTCACCGCCGATCCCAGCAAGTGCCTGCTGATCTACCCCCTTTCCGACTGGGAGCCGATCGAGAAGAAGCTCAACAGCCTGTCCAGCTTCAATCCTCAAACCCGCAGCCTGCAGCGCCTTCTGGTCGGCAACGCCAGCGATGTCGAGCTGGACAGCGCCGGGCGCATCCTGGTCCCCACTCCCTTGCGCCAGTTCGCCAATCTGGACAAAAGCGTGGTGCTGGTGGGCCAGGGCAACAAATTCGAATTGTGGGACGAGGAAAAATGGAACCAGCAGCTCGCCGAGGCGCTGGTATTCCGCGACGGCGGCATGCCGCCGGAACTGGAAGGCTTCTCGCTGTGAGCAAGCCCCTCTCCCCTGGCCCTCTCCCGCGAGCGGGCGAGGGGGGCGCAGAATCGCTGCGCGATCCTGGCATCAACCGGCACATCACCGTGCTGCTTGAGGAAGCCGTGGATGCATTGAACATCCAGCCCAAGGGAATTTATATCGATGGCACCTTCGGGCGGGGCGGGCATAGCCGCCTGATCCTGGAAAGACTGGGCAAGGAAGGCAGGCTGATCGCGCTGGACCGCGATCCGGCGGCAGTCGAAACGGCGCGGGCCATCACGGACCCGCGTTTTCACATCTGCCACAGCAGCTTCGCCGGCATGGAGCAGGCATTGCTGCAGCTGGGCATAAAAAAAGTGGATGGCATCCTGCTGGACCTGGGTGTTTCGTCACCCCAGCTGGATGAGGGAGAGCGCGGCTTCAGTTTCCGTTTCGACGGTCCGCTGGACATGCGCATGGATACAAGCAGGGGGCAAACCGCGGCGGAATGGCTGGCGCAGGTGCCGGAAGATGAACTGAGGGAGGTCATCAAAAGCTATGGTGAAGAACGGTTTGCTAAACAGATTGCAAGAGCGCTTGTTGCGGCGCGAGAGGGAGGGCTTCTCGCTACTACACGACAACTTGCCCAGGTCGTGGCAAAGGCGGTTCCCCGGCGCGAGCCAGGCCAGGATCCGGCGACGCGCACCTTTCAGGCTATACGGATTTTCCTCAATCAGGAACTTGAGGAGCTGTCGCTAGTGCTTCCCCAGTGCATGAATCTGCTCGCGCCTCACGGACGCCTGGTGGTCATCAGCTTCCATTCGCTGGAAGACCGCATCGTCAAGCGCTTCATGCAGGGCGAAGCCAATCGCGACACCCTTCCCTCCCGCCTGCCGGTGCGCGCCAACGAACTTCCGCAGCCGCGCCTCTTTCTGGCAGGCAAGGCGCGGCGCCCATCAGCCGCCGAAGTAGCCGCCAACCCGCGCAGCCGCAGCGCCGTGATGCGGGTGGCCGAGCGCAGCGGGGAGGCGTGATGGCCAAGCTCAACCTGCTGCTGATGATCCTCGCCATCGCCTGCGCCATGGGAGTGGTCACTTCCCAGCACAAGGCGCGCAAGCTGTTCGTCGATCTGCAGCAGGAAGAGTCCCTGGCCAAACAGATGGAAGTGGAGTGGGGGCAGCTGCAGCTCGAGCAAAGCACCTGGGCCATGCATGCCCGGATTGAAAAAATCGCCTCGAGCTATCTGCAGATGCGCGTGCCCGACCCGGCCAAGATCCAGGTTGTTCCGCTCCAGCCGCCTGTGCGCGGAGCCGCGCCATGAGCCTGGCCTCCAGCGCGCTCCGGGTCCGGCTCCCGCTGTGGCGGGCATGGCTGGTGCTCGCCCTGCTGCTGCTGTGGTTTGCCGCGCTGCTGGTGCGCTCGCTCTACCTGCAGGTGCTGAACAACGACTTCCTGGTCCAGAAAGGCGATGCGCGCTACAGCCGGGTGATCGAAATCTCCGCCCACCGCGGCATGATCACCGACCGCCACGGCGAACCGCTGGCCATCAGCACACCGGTCGAATCGGTCTGGGCCAGCCCGCAGGGCATCGAACTGAGTGCGGACAAAAAGCAGCGCCTGGCGAAACTCCTGGACATGAGCAAGGCTGAAATCGACAAGCGTCTCGCCGACACCAGCAAGGAATTTGCCTATCTCAAGCGCGGCCTGCCGCCCGAGCAGGCTGCGAAGGTCATGGAACTGGGCATTCCGGGCGTATTCCTGCAGCGCGGCTACCGCCGCTACTACCCGGCCGGAGACGTGACGGCGCACGTTCTGGGATTCACCGGCGTGGACGACAACGGCCAGGAAGGCGTGGAGCTGACTTACCAGCAATGGCTTGCCGGCCAGGTGGGCAGCCGGCGCGTCATCAAGGACAGGCCGGGGCACATCATCGAGGACGTGGCRAGCGTCAAGACGCCSCAGGARGGGCGCAACCTGGCCCTGAGCATCGACCGCAAGATCCAGTATCTGGCGTTCCGCGAACTGAAAGCGGCAGTGGATGCRMACAAGGCCAAGGCCGGCGCCATCGTGGTRCTGGAYGCYAAAACGGGRGAAATCCTGGCGCTYGCCAACCTGCCTTCMTACAAYCCCAACAACCGKGTCAARCTGAACCGCAACAGCACCCGCAAYCGCAGCATTACCGAYATYTTCGAACCCGGTTCGACCATGAAGCCGGTCGCCATTGCGGCCGCGCTGGAAACAGGGAAATTCACGCCCGAGAGCCGCATCGAAACCTCGCCAGGGCATTTCTCCATTGGCCCGGCGACGGTTCATGACGCGCATCCGCAGGGCCTGCTCAGCGTGGCCCAGGTGATCCAGAAATCGAGCAACGTCGGCGCGGCCAAGATTGCGCTCACCCTGCAGCCGGAATATCTGTGGGGGGTTTTCAACCACATGGGCTTCGGCCAGCCGCCGCGCAGCGGCTTCCCCGGCGAAGCGCCCGGCAAGGTGCGGCCATTCAAGACCTGGCGCCCCATCGAGCAGGCCACCATGTCTTATGGCCACGGCATTTCCGTCAGCCTGCTGCAGCTGGCGCGGGCCTACACCGTATTCGCCAGCGATGGCGAACTGAAACCGCTGTCCTTGCTCAAGCTCGACGAAATGCCGGCAGGCGAGCGCGTCCTCTCCCAACAAACGGCCCAGGCTGTGCGCGCCATGCTGGAGATGGTGGTGCAGCCCGGAGGGACCGCCCCCAAGGCAAGGGTGACGGGTTACCGCACCGCGGGCAAGACTGGCACGGCGCACAAGCAGGACGGCAATGGCTACGCCGCCGACAGGTACGTTTCCTCCTTCGTCGGCTTCGCCCCGGCATCCGACCCGCGCCTGATTATCGCCGTCATGATCGACGAGCCCAGCAACGGCCAGTATTACGGCGGCACGGTCGCAGCCCCGGTGTTCAGCAACGTCATGGGCGGCGCGCTGCGCATGCTGTCCGTTCCGCTCGATGCCCCCACCAGCAACACCCTGCTGCCGGATGACGCGCCGGAAGTGAAGGAAATGGTATGAGTGATCCGGTGAGGGGTGAGGAGTTAGGGGTGAGGAGCAGCCCGGTGCTTGATTTCATCGCGCAAACTGGCATGCAGAGGCTGGTTGCGGACAGCCGCAAGCTCCTGCCTGGCGACACGTTTGCCGCCTATCCCGGGGACGAATCCGATGGCCGCAAATATATTCCCCGGGCCATCGCTGCCGGCGCGAATGCCGTGCTATGGGACAGCGACGGCTTCAGCTGGAACGCCGGCTGGAAGGTGCCCAATCTCGGCGTTTCCGGCCTGCGCCAGGCAATCGGCGAAATCGCCTCGCAGGTCTGCGGCGAGCCTTCAAAGCATCTCTGGACCGTGGGCGTCACCGGCACCAACGGCAAAACTTCCTGCTCCCACTGGATTGCCCGCTGCCTGGCCGCGGCAGGCAGGAAAACCGCGCTGATCGGCACGCTGGGCAATGGCTTTCCGGATGCGCTGTCGCCATCCGCCAACACCACCCCCGATGCGGTCACGCTCCACGGCCTGCTCAAGGAATATCAGGACCAGGGCGCCAGCGCTGCGGCGATGGAAGTCTCTTCCCACGGCCTCCATCAGGGGCGCGTCAACGGCGTGCATTTCGACGTGGCGCTGCTGACCAACCTTTCGCGCGACCATCTCGACTATCACGGCGACATGGCCAGCTACGCCGCCACCAAAGCCACCCTGTTCGGCTGGCCCGGGCTTCAATATGCGGTACTCAACCTGGACGACTCTTTCGGCGTGGAACTGGCCGGGAAACTGGGATGCAGCGGCGTGAAAGTGGTGGGCTACGGCTTCGGGGGGGAAGCAGAAGGCTGCCACATGCTGGTCAGGGGACGCAATCTCGGCATGGACGAAAACGGCCTCAGCTTCGAAGTGGCCACCCCGTGGGGCAAGGCCAGCATTTCCAGCGCCATGCTGGGGCGCTTCAACGCCTCCAACCTGCTCGGCACGCTGGCCGTACTGCTGGTCAGCGGCATCGCGCTCGAAACCGCAGCGGCCACCCTGAACCAGGTCAGGCCAGTCGCCGGGCGCGTGCAACAGATCGGCGGCAAGGGCAAGCCGCTGGTGGTGGTGGATTACGCCCACACCCCGGATGCGCTGGAAAAAGTGCTGCTGGCCCTGCGCGAAATCAAGCCGGTTCAGGCCAGCCTGATCTGCGTATTCGGCTGCGGCGGCAACCGCGACAAGGGCAAGCGGCCGCTCATGGGTGCAGCGGCCTCCCGCCTGGCAGACAGCGTCATCGTGACCAGCGACAACCCGCGCAACGAAGACCCGCAAACCATCCTGGCGGAGATCGCCAGCGGAATGGAAGCCAACTTTCACGTCGAGGAAGACCGCGCCGCCGCGATCGACCGCGCCATCCGCCAGGCCCGTCCCGGCGACATCGTGCTGATCGCGGGCAAGGGACATGAAGACTACCAGGAGATCAAGGGCGTGAAATTCCCTTTCAACGATGCCGAGGTCGCCCAGCGCGCCCTGCAGGAGTACCGGCCATGCTGAGCCTGAGCCAGGCCGCCGGCGCCATTCAGGGCGCCGCTCAGGGCGCTGATGTGACCTTTACCAGCGTCACCACCGACAGCCGCGCCATTACCCCCGGCTGCCTGTTCATCGCGCTCAGGGGCGAACGTTTCGACGGCCACGAATTCGCAGCCCAGGCCATCCGTCAGGGCGCGGCGGCGGCCATGGTGGACCAGACCGCAGCCAAACAGCGCCAGGCAGAATGGCAGGGCGTGCCGATGCTGATCGTGGCGGACACCCGTCTTGCCCTGGGGCAGCTGGCCGCCGTGTGGCGCGGCCAGCAGRACATCAARCTGGCCGCRGTCACCGGCAGCAACGGCAAGACCACGGTCAAGGAAATGCTCGCCGCCATCCTGCGCGAAACGGCGGGAGAAGAAGCCGTGCTGGCCACCGAGGGCAATCTCAACAACGAYATCGGCATGCCCCTGACGCTGCTGAAACTGCGCGCGCAGCACCGCTTCGCGGTGATCGAAATGGGCATGAACCACCCCGGCGAAATCGAATACCTGACCCGGATCGCCCGCCCCGACGTGTCCGTCATCAACAATGCCGGCGCCGCGCATCTGGCCGGCCTCGGCAGCGTGGAGGAAGTGGCGCGCGCCAAGGGCGAGATTTTCCTCGGCTTGGCGGCCGGCGGCGTGGCCGTGATCAATGCCGATGACGCCTTCGCCCAGCTGTGGCGGGAACTGGCTAAAGGCCACGCCGTCATCGAATTCGGCCTGGATCATCCCGCGCAGGTGAGCGCCGCCTGCCGGCCCGGTCCGCTGGATAGCGAGCTGAATCTGCGCACGCCTGCGGGCGAATGCCAGGTCAGGCTGCCGGT
>PQAG01000030.1 GCA_003104895.1 Nitrosomonadales bacterium | reverse complement strand
GACGGTCTGTCCATGAACGATGGCGAAGTCTCCATCGAGGCCCTGCCCATGTTGCGTTTGATGGCGTTCGGCGCTCCCGGAGAAACGCTGCTCAGCGGGTTTCTGGGCGATGTGCTGTCGGGGGGGCATATCCCCATTGGCATGGACAGGGTTGAAGATTATGGGCAGCAGCTGGAATTGCTGTGGAAAAAGCGTTATCAGTCGATGGGGTTCAGCGACCAGGCATTGGGGCGGGTTCTCCTCCCCGCCGTCTACCGGGAAGTCAAAGGCGCCACCTTCGAGACCATGCGGCGCTCCATCGAGCAGGCGGATGCGGAGTCATTCATCGACAAGGCGGTGCTGGTCGAACTGCGCGACCGGCAGGCGCGTTACATCAGCTATATGATGCGCTCGCTGGCCCATGTCTATGATGTGCGCTCGCCCTTTGCTCATGCGCGGCTGGTGGATGAATGGCTCAGGGTGCCGCTGGCTTTCCGCATCGGGCAAAAGGCATACCGCAGGATGCTGGTGCGCTTTGCGCCGCACCTGGCACGCATTCCAGTGGCAAAAACCCGGCACAACCTCCTGTACTCGAACCAGGCTGGCGCAGCGGGCCCCTCTGCCATGTTTGCGCGGCTGCAGAAGGCGGGAGCGGACTACCTGCCACAGGGTCTGGCGTGGCGCCTGAATATGGGTCTGCGCAGTCTAGGGCTTGGCCTCGCCAGTCTTTCTGGCGGTTGGGCGGGCCTGCATAACCGCAGCGAATACGTGCATCACGACGAGAGCATTCGCAAGGTCGGCCCTGAATGGTTCCGCCAGGCGCTTAACCAGGATGACCTGACCGAAGGCTGGTTCGACAGGAAAGCGCTGAATGCCTTGCTGGAAGAGCATTTGACGGGAAAAATGGATCATTCGATCCGCATCAACAACGTGGTAAGTTTTCTGGAATGGCGCAGGATGATGGGGGTTTGAAGTGGGGAATGGTTAGCCTGCAGACCCGGCATTTTTGCATCTTGCTGGAAGCGATCCCGGTGCACAGCGGGCGCGGATATCGGGTGGTGTCGCTGGACAATCTTTCTACTCGCCACCGGGATGCAGTGCTGGGCGGTGAGTTCGTGCTTGGCGATCTGGCGGGCCACGCGTGACCCTGCTCTTTGTGATGTCCTTTTGGGCTGCCTTCCATTTGCCATGCTAGGAAAGTAGCCAGCTGCCGGGCTAGGCCCGGCAGCGTAAACGCTATGCTCCGCAGTTTGAGATCTGCACTTTTATAGGCGCGATGAAGTCCTTCAACGCTGAGGTGAAGGAGTCCGATGAGCGGCTCTTGACGTAGGCGCTGGCGAATGTTCCACAGACGCCAGAAGGGAAGATGGCGGCGAGATTGACCGATGCCTCTCCGAAGGTCCTCGGGTCGAGGGAGCCTATCTCAGAATCAGCAGCAGGGATTGGCGAAGAATTGATCGAACCTATGGCATCCCCTGTCAAGGTCAGGTTTGTCCGGCCGCCCCAACATGGGAAGCTATTGGAAGCTTCGCATGACATGGTTCCCCCCTCGCCGTGTTCAAGCCACTTGTAAACGAACAGGTTCGGATGAGTGCCGCCTTTGGACAGGTCATATGCGATCAGCCGGTCGCCGTGAATGCGCACCGGAGTAATCCCGTTGCTCGAAAGAAACGGCGCCTGTGGCGGATTCTGGTTGAGCTCAAAGTCCATGTTCGTGGTGCCGCTGGGATCCTGAACGCGAGTCCAGTACAGGTGCAGGAAGTAGTTAAACTGAGTGCCCTCCCCGTGAATCTCCTCGTAGACGCCGAACTCCTTGAGGTCGCTCTTGTTGGGCGGAATACTCCCAGTGACGACCGTGGGGGCGGGGGTGTCTTCCTTCGCGCCTTGCCCGAACGAGTTGTCATCCCGGCCGCTTGGGATGTCCAGCACCCTAGTTTGGGATACATTATTCCAATCCAGGCCCGCTGTCTCGACTTTGAGATTGGCATCCTCGTCAATCTCAAAAGAGCTGCCTGTCAGGTTAGCTGCGAAGGCGGGCGAGGTGATGATCAGCGCAGCCACTGTCGCCGCGATGCGGGTAACCCGGATTTGTCTGCAAGAGGATGTTTTCATGATAACCGCTCCTTCTCAAAGTAATTAAAAAACACTGGTTCTACCCAATCCCTACCTGAAGGTCTTTGTTGACAGATCGAATTTGACTTAACTTAATTCTTACACGCAAAAACCGTTCCATTTAACACAATATCGTCAACAATGAATTATTTATCGAATTCCTTCCGGGTACACCATTTGGGCACTGTAAGGATTTTCGACAAACTATCGGTTCTTCCATGGGGATTTTTGCTGTCTCTAACCCGATGACGGCCGCCGGGAAGATATTTATGGCGGGGAGCAGGTCAGGCAATCCTTGCTGGAAGAGCATTTGACGGGAAAAATGGATCATTCGATCCGCATCAACAACGTGGTAAGCTTTCTAGAATGGCGCAGGATGATGGGGGTTTGAAGAGGGTTTTCTGGACGAGAATTGGGTATAAGTGAGACAGATGGCGCAAAATGAAGAAGCAATACTCGTAGCCGGTGGCGCGGGCTATATTGGCTCGCACATGGTCAAAATGCTGCTCGGGCGCGGATACAGCGTGGTCACGCTGGACAATCTTTCCACCGGCTACCGGGACGCGGTGCTGGGCGGTGAGTTCGTCCTCGGCGATCTGGCTGACCGCGCGCTTCTCGACAGGCTGTTCAGCGAGCACAAGATCGGCGGCGTGATGCACTTCGCCTCCTTTATCCAGGTGGGCGAATCGGTGCAGAACCCCGCCAGGTACTATGAAAATAATGTGGTCAATACGCTCAAGCTGCTGGATGCAATGGTGGCGCATGACGTCAAGCGCTTCATTTTTTCCTCCAGCGCAGCGGTGTACGGCGAGCCTGTCCGCGTGCCGATCGGCGAAGCGCACCCCAAGAACCCGATCAATCCCTATGGGCGCAGCAAGTGGATGGTGGAGCAGATGCTGGCCGATTATGACCGGGCTTATGCCCTGAAATCCGTCTGCCTGCGCTATTTCAATGCGGCCGGCGCCGACCCGGAGGGCCAGCTGGGCGAGCGGCACGAGCCGGAAACCCACC
>PQAG01000029.1 GCA_003104895.1 Nitrosomonadales bacterium | reverse complement strand
CATCCGCTGATGGAATTCTGCAATTTCATCAACAGCCTCGCCCTGCGCGCCGAACGCGAACCCTGCGCCACCATCATGGCCGACCTGCTCAACGCCATCGGCTACGAATCCCACCTCTTCGACCAGGAAGAGGCCCGGGCGGCGCAGAACAAGTGGAACAACGTGCAGGAATTCGCCGGCTGGATCAGCAAGAAAGGCGAGGAGGACGGCAAGACCGTGATCGAGCTGACCCAGACCATCGCCCTGATCAATATCCTCGACAGCCGCGAGGATCAGGACGTGGACGCGGTGCGGCTGTCAACCCTGCATGCCGCGAAGGGACTGGAATATCCCCATGTGTTTCTGGTCGGCGTGGAGGAAGGCATCCTGCCGCATCGCGAAAGCATCGACAACGGCCAGATCGAGGAAGAGCGGCGCCTGATGTACGTCGGCATCACCCGCGCCCAGAAGGGCCTGACCCTGTCCCACTGCCGCAAGCGCAAGCGTGCCGGCGAATGGCAGGGCTGCGAGCCCAGCCGCTTCATCGGCGAGCTCCACCAGGAAGACCTGCGCGGCAGCGGCCGCGGCCAGACCGACCCGCAGGCTCAGAAGGATGAAGGCGCCGCCCGGCTTGCCCAGCTCAGGGCGATGCTGGCGAACGGCGGAAAATAAAAAAGGCGCAGCGTTTTCGCGCTGCGCCTTTTGAATGCCTTTAAACCGCTGAATTACTTGGCAGAAAAATTGGCGCCAGCTGAATTGGCCATGTATGCCACCGCACGAGCAAGCTCTGCATCCGACAGGCCGGCTGCACCACCACGGGCCGGCATGGCGCGGATACCGTTGATGGCATTCTTGACCAAAGTATCGTAGCCCTGGCCGATACGCTTTGCCCAATCGCCCTTGTTGCCATGCTTGGGCGCACCCAGCGCACCGGAAGTATGGCATGCAGTGCAAACGGCGTTGAACACTTCCTCGCCGCTCTTTTCAACCTTGGGAGCACTGGCATCCACCACCTTGACTTCGCCCACCGGCTTGATGCGTTCGGCAACGGCCCTGGCCTGCGCGCCATCAGCGTCCTCGCCTACATGAGTGGCCTGGATACCAAGCACCAGTTGAATGATCAGGAAAATTGCAATCAGCGGAGCAACCAGGCCGCCTACGGTTGCAATGACAACCTGCATCGGGGTGGTTTTTGTCATCTCTTCGTGATGCTCGCTCATGGTTTAATCCTAGCCTGAAATTCAAAAGTTGCGRATTATACCGACAAAAGTCATGATTTGCATCACCGGCGCACCCCAATAAATTGTTTGCRCCCTGCCAATATCGGTTTAGAATGCTAACCCTTTTTATTTTGAGCGGCGCGTTGAGCGGCGCGGGAATTGCCTGGCCGCCTGACGCATCACGGGGCTTCTTAAAAAAACGCTCTAATCTATTGATGATTAAACGCTAAGCCAATACAATCCCATTGTAATTTTTATCGCGCCTCACTGGGCGCAGGATCATGATCAAACAACGCACACTAAAAAACATCATCCGGGCGACCGGGATTGGCCTGCACACCGGCGAAAAGGTCTACCTGACCCTGCGCCCGGCCGCCCCGGACACCGGCATCGTGTTTCGCCGCGTTGACCTGCCAGAGCCCGTTGAAATCCAGGCCAAGCCTGAGAACGTCGGCGATACGCGCCTCTCTTCCACCCTGGAACAGAATGGCGCAAAAGTGTCCACGGTGGAGCACCTGATGGCCGCCCTGGCCGGCCTCGGCATCGACAACATCTACGTCGACCTGTCCGCCGCCGAAGTACCGATCATGGACGGCTCCGCCTCGCCCTTCGTGTTCCTGCTGCAATCAGCGGGCATCGAGGAGCAGAATGCCGCCAAGAAATACATCCGCATCAAGAAAACGGTCGAAGCCCACGATGGCGACAAATGGGTGCGCTTCGAACCCCACAACGGCTTCAGGGTGAATTTCACCATCGCCTTCGATCACCCGGTGTTCGAAACCTCGGGCCAGTCCATTACCCTGGACCTGGCACAGGCATCCTTCGTCAAGGAAATCTCCCGCGCCCGCACCTTCGGTTTCATGCAGGACGTGGAAACACTGCGCACTCACGGCCTGGCGCTTGGCGGCAGCATGGATAACGCCATCGTGATGGACGAATACCGCGTGCTCAACAGCGACGGACTGCGCTACGAGGACGAGTTCGTCAAGCACAAGGTGCTCGACGCCATTGGCGATCTCTACATTCTTGGCCACCCGCTGATCGGCGCCTTTACCGCCTACAAGTCCGGGCACGCGCTCAATAACCGCCTGCTGCGCRCCTTGCTGGCAGATGCCGAAGCGTGGGAATTCGTRTCCTTCGACCAGGCCGGGCAGGCGCCCGGCGCCTTGCTGAATTTCTACAGCCAGACCGCTTGATCGTCCTCCGGCTWGTCATCTATCTGGCGCTGACCGGGATCGTTTCATCCCTGATTYTCGGCCTGCTGCTGAGGGATGCTCGCTACTTCCGCCTGGCATGGCAGRTCCTGAAGTTCTCAGCCGTACTGCTACTTGTTTTTGCCGTCCTGATCTTCATGGGGCGCGCCGTCCTCTACCGCATGCCGCTCTAGCATTTTCTCCAGCGCCTGCTTGAGGGGCGAATCTTCCAGCCGCCCGGCCAGCTGGCGCAGGCTTGCGGCACCCGCGGCACCAAGACGCAAGGTCTTGGGCGGCCGCTCCTGGGGCGGACGGAAGCTGGCTTGCACTCGAACCAGAATTGAAGTAACCTCGAAGCCCCTTTTTTGGAATTTTTCCAGCAAAGTCGGCGCAAGCTGCCTGGCCTTGGCGGCAATTGCGCCATTGCTTGCATATACCACTAAAATCCGGTCCTGCAAACCGCTGATCCTGCACATCCGGGCCAAAGGCGGCGGCGCTAAAGTCTCCCATAAATGCTGCAATTCGGACACGTGCGCAACACGCTCGGCCAAAGCGGCAAGGCCGGCCGTTGAAGTGAAATAGGACTGCAGTTTGCGCACGCTCATGGAGGGTTTTGCCTCGTGAACATTATTTTCGTATCCAGTAATCTGGCCAGAAGCAAAAGCATCACGCTTGGCCGCAATCAAGCCATCGCACTCATCCTGGGATGGGCGGTTCTGCCTGTCATCATTGCTCTGGGGCTCTATTATTCCATGCTTTCCGGCAACCCGATGCAGCCGGCGAAGAAAACCGCCCACCTGCAGGAAAACCTCAACGCCATGGCCGCCCGGCTCGGCCAGCTGCAGGCCCAGGTACTGCGCCTGGATGCCGTGGGGGAACGGCTCGCCAAACACTTTGGCCTGCCCGAACAGGAATTTGATTTCCGCAAACAGCCTGGCCAGGGCGGCGCAGAAACCCAAGCCCCGCAATACCAGCTCAACGCGCACCAGCTCGAACATGAGCTGGCCATGTTTGACCGGCAACTGGAAAAGCGCTCCGAAAGCCTGAGCGTGCTTGAGGCAATGACGCTGCGCGAACGGGTTGCAAAAAGCACCTTTCCCACCCTGCAGCCGGTTTCAGCAGGCTGGTTTTCGTCCAATTACGGCTGGCGGCTCGACCCCTTCAGCGGCAAGCAGGCCTTTCACGAAGGGGTAGACTTCATGGCGGAGACCGGCACCCCCATCAGGGCGGCCGCAGGTGGCGTGGTCGTCTACTCTGATTATCACCCCCAGTATGGTAATATGATTACCATTGATCACGGCAACGGCATGGCCAGCCGCTATGCGCATGCCTCGAAGCGGCTGGTCAGGATTGACGACATAGTCCTGCAGGGCCAGAAAATCGCCGAGGTTGGCAACACGGGGCGCTCCACCGGGCCGCACCTGCATTTCGAGGTGTTGAGCAACGGCACCCCGCAAAACCCGGCACGTTACCTGAAAATCGCCGGATAACGAACGAGGCTCAGGCAAGCAGGCATCCATCGGGACGCCCGGCTTGCCTGAGCCTCCCTAATTTTTGATTGAAGTCTCCATGATTACCAAGCTCGTCAGAAAAATTTTCGGCAGCCGCAACGACCGGCTGATCAAGCAGTACATGCAAACCGTGCGCGCCATCAATGCGCTGGAGCC
>PQAG01000028.1 GCA_003104895.1 Nitrosomonadales bacterium | reverse complement strand
TTGGCGAACAGGCGGATGTTCTGAAAGGTGCGCGCCAGGCCCAGGGCGGTGACCTGGCTGGGTTTCCGGCCATGGATGGCGTGGCCATCCAGCTTCACCTGGCCCCCATCCAGCGAGTACAGGCCGGTCAGCACGTTGAACAGGGTGGTCTTGCCCGCGCCGTTGGGGCCGATCAGGCCGTAGATTTCGCCGCGCCGGATGCTGAAGGAAACCTCGCTCAGCGCCGCCAGACCGCCGAAGTGCTTGCTCACTTTTTCGGCAAGCAGCAAGCTGTTTACGCGAGACTCGCGCAGCGAGACTTCGTCCCCCTCTCCCGCAAGCGGGGGAGGGCCGGGGAGGGGGAAATGGTCCTGACCATTAGCGGGAAGCGTCATACAGCGCCTCCTGCTCGTGCTCCAGCACCGCTGCTTCGCTGCTGAATTCGCGCCGCCGCGTCTTAGAGGGCCACAGCCCGGCGGGGCGGAAAATCATCACCACGATCAGCGCCAGGCCGAAAACCAGCATGCGCAGGTCGGCCGGGTCCACCACCACGCGGCCGAACAGGGCCTGTTCCAGCGGGCCGATGTAGCGCAGCGCCTCGGGCAGGACGGTGAGCAGGATGGCGCCCAGGATCACGCCGGGAATATGCCCCATGCCGCCCAGCACCACCATGCACAGGATCATCACGGATTCCATCAGGTTGAAGCTTTCCGGGCTGACGAAACCCTGGAAACCGGCGAACAGCCCGCCGGAAATCCCGCCGAAACTCGCGCCCATGGCAAACGCCAGCAGCTTGATGTTGCGCGTGTTGATGCCCATCGCCTCGGCCGCCACCTCGTCCTCGCGGATCGCCACCCAGGCGCGGCCGATGCGCGAATCCTGCAGGCGCAGCGAGATGAACACGATCAGGAGGGCCAGCGCCAGGAACAGATAATAGTAGGCGTAAATGCCCGGCACCTGCATGCCGAACACGCCCCATGACTGGCTGAGAGACACCCCGCCCGCGCCGACCGGGTCGATCATGCTGATACCCTGCGGGCCGTTGGTGATGTTGACCGGCGCATTGAGGTTGTTGAGGAAAATGCGGATGATCTCGCCGAAGCCCAGGGTCACGATGGCCAGATAATCGCCGCGCAGCCGCAGCGTCGGCGCGCCCAGCGTCATGCCGAACAGCCCTGCGACCAGCGCCCCCAGCGGCAGAATGAGCCACACCGGCAGATGCAGACCGAAATGCGGCGAGGCCAGCAGGGCGTATAGATAGGCGCCGACGGCGTAGAAGGCGACATAGCCCAGGTCGAGCAGGCCGGCATAACCGACCACGATGTTCAGCCCCAGCGCCAGCATGATGTAGAGCAGGACAAAATCGAGGATGCGCACCCAGCCGTTGCCCAGTCCGGCTCCCACCAGGAAGGGCGCGGCCGCCAGCAGCAGGCCGAGCAGGGCAAATGCCACCAGGGCGGCGCGGCGATCGGATTTTAGCGGCCAGCTCATGGCCGTTCTGCCACCCGCTCGCCCAGCAAACCCGAAGGCCGGAAAACCAGCACCCCGATTAGCACGAAGAAGGCGAACACATCCTGGTAGTGGCTGCCAAGAAAGCCGCCGCTGAGGTCGCCGATGTAGCCTGCGGCCATGCTCTCGATCACCCCCAGCAGCAGGCCGCCCAGCATGGCCCCGGCGATGTTGCCGATGCCGCCCAGCACCGCTGCGGTGAAGGCCTTGAGGCCGAGCAGGAAGCCCATGTAATAGTGCGCGATGCCATAGTAGGCGCTCACCATCACGCCGGCGATGGCGGCCAGCGCCGAACCGAGGATGAAAGTGAAGGAGATCACGGCATTGACGTTCACCCCCATCAGGCCGGCGATCTCCGGCGCCTGGGCGGTGGCGCGCATGGCGCGGCCGATGCGGGTCTTGTTCACCAGCAGCACCAGCCCCGCCATCAGCGCCAGCGCCAGCAGGAAGATGAAGATTTGCAGGCCGGTGATGCCCGCGCCGCCGATGTCGTGGCGCGTGGCCGGCAGGATGGGCGGGAAGGAGATGTATGACCGTCCCCAGATGATCATGGCGGCGTTCTGCAGCACGATGGACACGCCGATGGCGGTGATCAGGGGCGCCAGGCGCGGGGCGCGGCGCAATGGCCGGTAGGCGATGCGCTCGATGGCGAAGCCCAGCGCCATGCAGACGGCGACCGCCACCAGCAGCCCGGCGGCGACAATCATGATGCCGGGCAGATCGACCCCGCTGGCGAGCAGCGCATTCACCACCGCCAGGGTGACCATGGCGCCGATCATCACCACCTCGCCGTGGGCGAAATTGATCAGTTCGAGGATGCCATACACCATGGTATAGCCCAGCGCGATCAGGGCATAGATACTGCCCAGCACCAGGCCGTTGATGAGCTGCTGGAGGAAGATATCCAAGCTAAATTACCTGGCCGGCGCGGCACCGCCCACCGTCTCCAGCACCTCCCACTTGCCGTTCTTCACCTGATACAGGGTGATCGCGCCATCCTTGATGTCGCCTTTCGCATCGAAACTGATTTTTGCCGTCACCCCGTCATGCGTGATGCCGGCCAGCGCCGGGAGGTATTTCGCCGGATCGCTGGAACCGGCCTTCTGCATGGCGGCGACCATGACGCTCACGGCGTCGTAGCAATAGGGGGCATAGAGCTGGATCTGGCCGTATTTGGCGGTGAATTTATCGGCAAAGGCCTTGCCGCCGGGCATCTTGTCCAGCGGCAGGCCGGGCAGGGAGCTGTACGCGCCTTCGGCGCTGCCTCCAGCCAGCTTGATGAATTCGGGCGTGCTGCCGCCGTCGCCCACGAGGAATCTGGCGTTCAGCCCCAGCGTCTTGAACTGCTTGATCATCGGGCCTCCTTGCGCATCCATGCCGCCGAAGAACAGCACATCTGCATTTTTCGCTTTGACCGCGGTGAGGATCGCCATGAAGTCGGTGGACTTGTCGGTGGTGAACTCGCGCGCCACGATTTCGCCGCC
>PQAG01000027.1 GCA_003104895.1 Nitrosomonadales bacterium | reverse complement strand
GTGGGCAAACCGCTGCGCTGGCTGGGACAGCGCCATCAGCAGGCCGGCTGGGAAGAGATTGGCCAGGCCGCGCCAGGGACTGAATTTGTAAAACTGGCCGCATGCATGCAGCTTGCCGACCGCAATGGGCCGGCGCGCAGCGAGGAGCTGGATGCCTTCTGCGATATGACGCAGGCCGTCGCCGCCAATCTTTATGCCGTGATCGACTATCCCGACAAACAGGCTGCGCTGGCTGCTGCTGCCGATCTGGACCAGTTCTGTGCCGATGTGGATGTGCTCATCGGGTTCAATGTCATCTCCAGGGATGGCGCGCCTTTCGCCGGCACCAARCTGCGCGGGCTGGCAGAATCGGCGGGGATGAAACTGATGCCCGATGGCAGCTTCCATTRCTTGAACGATCAAGGCGMRCAGCTGTTTTCGCTGTGCAACCTCGAATCCGCGCCATTCAGTGCGGATGCGATGAAACATCTCGCCACCCATGGCGTGACTTTCCTGTTTGACGTGCCCAAGGCGGCGGGGGGCGTGCAGGCTTTCAACCAGATGCTGCAGGCTGCGCGCCAGTTCGCCGGGCCGCTGTCTGCCCTGATGGTGGATGACAACCGCCGCGAACTGACGGACTCCGGCATTGACAAAATCCGCCAGCAGCTGGTTGCCATTTACCACAAGATGGAACAGCGCGGCATCATCCCCGGCAGTCCGCGCAGCAGAAGACTGTTTGCCTGATGACTGCGCCTCAAGCCGCTGCCGTACGCGCACGGGCTCTGCGTGAGGAAATCGAGCGCCACAATTATCTCTATTACGTCCTTGATACGCCTTCCATCCCCGACGCCGAATATGACCGCCTGTTCGCCGAATTGCAGCAGCTTGAGGCGCAATATCCCGAACTTCTGACCCCGGATTCACCCACGCAGCGCGTGGGCGGGGCGCCGCTCCCCCAGTTTGAGCAGGTGCAGCACCGCACGCCGATGCTGTCCCTCAACAATGCTTTCGAAGATGAGGATGCCGCGGCCTTCGACCGCCGTGCGCGCGAGGCGCTGGGGCAGGATCTGATTGAGTACGCGGTTGAGCCCAAATTCGACGGCCTCGCCATCAGCCTGACTTATGAAAATGGCCTGCTGATCCGGGGCGCCACGCGCGGCGATGGGTTTACCGGTGAAGACGTGACGGCAAACCTGCGCACTATCAAGCCGATTCCGCTCAGCCTGCATGGCCCGCACGTGCCGTCCCTCCTGGAAGTGCGCGGCGAAGTGCTGATGCAGAAAGCGGATTTTGCCAGGCTGAACCAGGATCAGCGCGAACGCGGGGAGAAGGAATTCGCCAATCCGCGCAATGCCGCAGCCGGCTCCTTGCGCCAGCTCGATTCGAAAATCACCGCGCGGCGGCGCCTGACTTTCTTTGCCTACGGACTCGGGGTGACGGAGGGCGGGCCGGATTTCATCCGCCATGCCGAAGCCATGGATTTTCTTGCTGCCCTGCATTTTCCACTGTGCCCCGAACGCAAGGTGGTGCAGGGGATCTCCGGTTTGCTGGATTATTACCGCGCCATCGGCGCCAGGCGCGACAGCCTGCCGTATGAAATCGACGGCGTGGTGTACAAGGTCAACTTGCTCGCGCAGCAGGCACTGCTCGGCTTTGTCTCCCGCGCCCCGCGCTGGGCGGTGGCCCACAAATTCCCGGCTCAGGAAGCGCTGACCGAGGTGCTGGGCATCGACGTGCAGGTTGGCCGCACCGGAGCGCTGACCCCGGTGGCACGCCTCAGGCCGGTATTCGTCGGCGGCGTGACGGTGACCAATGCGACCCTGCATAACGAGGACGAGATACGGCGCAAGGGCGTGCACATTGGCGACATGGTGATCGTGCGGCGCGCCGGGGATGTGATTCCGGAGGTGGTCAGCGTGGTGCTGGAGAAACGCCCGGAAAATGTCACGGCCTTTGTCATGCCAAAGGCCTGCCCGGTATGCGGTTCCCATGTGGCCCGCGACCCTGAAGAAGCCGTGGCGCGCTGCAGTGGCGGCCTTTATTGCCCGGCGCAGCGCAAGCAGGCGCTGCTGCACTTCGCCAGCCGCCGGGCCATGGACATCGAGGGGCTGGGTGACAAGCTGGTGGAGCAGCTGGTGGACAAGGATATCGTCCACAACCCAGCGGATCTCTACCGGCTCGGCATGTCAGCTTTGGCGAGCCTGGAACGGATGGCGGAAAAATCCGCTCAGAACATCCTCGATGCCATTGAAAAAAGCAAGCGCACAACGCTTGCCCGCTTCATCTACGCCCTGGGCATCCGCAACGTGGGCGAGGCCACGGCCAAGGAACTGGCAAGGCATTTCGGCAACCTGGAGCGGCTGATGGAAGCGGATATGGCCGATCTGCAGCAGGTGGCAGACATCGGTCCGGTGGTGGCGCAAAGCATCCTGGAATTCCTGGCGGAAACGCATAACCGTGAAGTGATCGAGCAGCTGCGCGGTGCCGGCGTGGAATGGCCGGAGGAGGGGGGGGCGGGACAGGCTGGTGGCGCGCTTACCGGCAGAACCTTCGTGCTCACCGGGGCGCTGCCCAATCTGTCGCGCGAGCAGGCAAAGGAAGCGATCGAGGCGCAGGGCGGCAAGGTGAGCGGCAGCGTGTCGAAGAAAACTCATTACGTGGTGGCCGGCGCCGACCCTGGCAGCAAATATGACAAGGCCTTAGCGCTTGGTGTTAAGATTCTGGGTGAAGACGAACTGCTCGAACTGCTGAAAGGATAATAAAGACTCATGCAAAAAGTGACTAAAGCCGTTTTCCCCGTCGCCGGCCTGGGCACGCGCTTCCTGCCAGCGACCAAGGCCAGCCCGAAGGAAATGCTGACGGTAGTGGACAAACCCCTGATCCAGTATGCAGTGGAAGAGGCGATTGCTGCCGGCATCACCGACATGGTTTTCATCACCGGCCGCAACAAGCGGGCGATCGAGGATCATTTCGACAAGGCGTTCGAAATGGAGGCCGAGCTCGAGGCCAAGGGCAAGACCAAAATGCTCGAAATGATACGCTCGGTCATACCCAGCCACATTTCCTGCATCTACATCCGCCAGGCGGAAGCGCTGGGCTTGGGCCATGCGGTGCTGTGCGCCAAGCCGGTGATCGGCGACGATCCCTTTGCCGTGATCCTGGCCGATGACCTGATCGATGCCAAGCCGCCGGTGATGAAGCAGATGGTGGACAAATTCAACTATTACCAGTGTTCCGTGCTGGGGGTGCAGAACGTGGCGCGGGAAGAAACCAGCCAGTATGGCATCGTGGATGCCCAGCCCTTGTCGGAGCAGGTATTCCGGGTTGACAGCATTGTCGAGAAACCGGCGCCGGAAGTGGCGCCTTCCACGCTGGGCGTGGTGGGCCGCTATATTCTCACACCGCGCATCTTCCATCATCTGGAGCGCATCCAGGCTGGCGCAGGAGGAGAAGTCCAGCTCACCGACGCCATTGCCGCACTGCTCCATGAACAGCAGGTGCTGGCCTACCAGTTTGATGGGACGCGCTACGATTGCGGCAGCAAACTGGGCTATCTCAAGGCGACCGTCGAACAAGCGCTCAAGCACCCGGAACTGAGCCGTGAATTTTCGAACTATCTGTCGTCGCTGAAGCAGAAAACCTGACCGCCTGCACTGGGCTGGCTGAAGGATGTGACCTTGGACTCCTTTGTCATTACATGGCGTGAATTGCTGATTGTCGTGGCAGTCGTGCTCGCGGTGTATATCGCGGAGTTGCTGCTGCTGTTGCGTACCAAGCGCGGATTCAGGCGCTGGAAGCCTGAATCCGAGGCGGCACAGCCCAGGATAGCTGCGCTTGAAGCCGAAATCGAGCAGCTGCGCGAACAGATACTGGCCATTCACCAGCAGCTCGAGGATCGGCCCAGCCCGCAGCCTCAATACACCCATTCATCTTCCCCGTCTTCTCCCTATGGCCAGGCCATCCAGATGGCGCAGCAGGGAAAGGGCGTGGATGAGGTGGCTGCCGGATGCGGCATTTCGCGCGGCGAAGCCGAGCTGATCGTGGCCATGCACCAGGGGCGGCCATGATCCACAACGATGTCCTGAGTCAGCTGCAACTGCTGATCAAGACATCGGCTCCTCCGCTGCTGGAGGTTTCCCAGCAGCAGCTGGAAGTGCCCCAGCTCATGCCGGGGGAAAAGGTTCCCGCCCACGTCGTCGCCAATCTGCCCAACGGCCGGTTCCAGGTGCTGATCGCCGACAAGGCGCTGGACATGAATCTGCCCAAAAATACCCAGCCTGGCGACACGGTGGAGCTGGTTTTCGTCACAGCCAAACCGCGCCTGACCTTCATCCTGGCGAGCGATCTTGGCAATGTTGCCGCCACCGCCAATGGCGCCACCGCCAAGCTCCAGGTTTCTCTCAGCGAAACGGCACGTTTTCTTGGCGGGTTGCTGGAAAAGGCAGCTCAGCCTGAAGCCGCAGGAACCAGGGCGGCAAATATCGCACAGACGGCTCCGCTGCTTTCCGGCGCACCGGGAAAAACGCTGGATTTGGCTCAGAGCCTGCGCGGAGCCCTGACGCAAAGCGGACTGTTTTACGAATCCCATCAGGCGCAGTGGGTGGCGGGTCAGCGCCCGCTAAGCGATTTGCTGCATGAACCACAAGGGCGCCTGTCTCCCGCTGCGGCGAATCCGGCAACGCCTGATGCGAACCCCGCCGGGCTGCAGCAGTCATCCTCCCTCATGCAGAATCAGAACGATGTACTTTCAGGCAAACCGCTTGCCGGTATTCAGCCCGCCCACCCCGAGACGCTGCCCATCGTGCGCCAGCAGCTGGAAGCGCTGGATGCCCGCCAGGTGGTGTGGCAGGGCCAGGTCTGGCCCGGCCAAACGATGGACTGGCGGATCGAGGAGCGCCCGGCCCGCGAGCAGGGCAGCGGGGGTATCGAGCAGCCGGAGTGGCAAACCAGCTTGCATCTGGTGCTGCCTCAACTGGGGGAAATCAGCGCCAGACTGATCCTGCACCCGCAGGGCGTGCGCATCCAGCTCGGGGCGGCGGAACCCGCGACCGTGAAACTGATGACCGAACAGCGGCCGGTCTTGCAGGAGGGKATGGAAACCTCCGGTTTGCGGCTGGCTGAAATCAGGGTTTCCCTCTCTCCTTGCTCTCTCCCRGARGGAGAGAGGGATGCAGGCTCGCTTCGCGAGTTTCACGTTAAACCATGAAGCAGCCGGATGACCGCCGAACTGCCGTCGCCCTGGCTTACAACGCCGGGCAGGCGGCACCGAAAGTGGTGGCCAAAGGGCGCGGGCTGCTGGCGGATGCCATCATCGAGCGCGCCAGAGAAGCCGGTGTGTACGTACATGAATCTCCGGCCCTGGTTTCCCTGCTGATGCAGGTCGACCTGGACCAGCATATTCCCCCGGGTCTGTATCTGGCGGTGGCCGAACTGCTGGCCTGGCTATACCGGCTGGAGCATGGCGAGGTGCCGGAAAACCCGCCTGCGGCTTAAGACTGTAGCTGTTTAAGCAACTCGGTCTCGAATTGCAGAATGGCTTTGGGATGCTCCATCAGTGCGCCGGAGATGAGGAAGGTATCCTCGGCACGTTCGCCCAGGGTGTTGATCTTGGCCGTATGGAGATGAACGCCATGGACAAGGAAAACCCGGGCAATGCTGTAGAGCAGGCCGGGGCGGTCGCCCGCGGTGAGGGACAGTACCTGATATTGGCCTTTTTCGTCCGGCCGGATGCTGACCTGGGGGGTGATGGGAAAATGCTTCAAATGCCGGCTGACCCGGCCGCGCGAAGGTTCTTCCAGCGGTTTTGCCTGGCGTAACTGCTGCGCCAGCTCATATTCGATGTAGTTCAGCAGATCGCGGTAGTGCGTTGCGCGCTGTTCCTCGTCCAGCACCACAAAGCTGTCCAGCGCATCGCCACTGCGCGTGGTGTGGATCTTGGCTTCGACGATATTGAAGCCCACGCGTTCGAAAAAACCGCAAATGCGGGCAAAAAGATCATCCCGGTCCGGGGTGTAAATCATCACCTGCAGGCCTTCGCCACTTGGCGCCAAGCGCGCCCGGACAAAGGGGGTGCCCTCGATTTCAAGCTTCCCGAGAACGCGCGTGTGCCAGGCGATTTCCTGCGCTTCGTGGCGCATGAAGTAGCCCTCGTCCAGTTTGGCCCAGAGGTTCTTGGCTGCGGATTCAGGGACGGCGTGCTGGCGCAGGATGCTCAGTGCATCGCGCTGCCTTTCATGCAGTTGCTGTTCCCCGGCGCTTGCCGCACCGCACAGGAAACGGCAGGTGGCGTGATAAAGACTTTCCAGCAGACGGTTCTTCCATGCATTCCATACCTTCGGGCTGGTGCCGCGAATGTCTGCCACCGTGAGCAGATAGAGCGCCGTGAGATGACGCTCATCGCGCATCTTGCTGCCGAATGCGGCAATCACTTCGGGGTCGCTGATGTCCTGCTTCTGCGCCACGGCGGACATTGTGAGATGGCTCTCGACCAGCCAGCCAACCAGTTCCGTATCAGCCTGGTTCAGCCCATGCTGGCGGCAGAAACGCAGCGCATCTGTCTTGCCCAGCCTGGAGTGGTCGCCGCCACGGCCCTTGGCGATGTCGTGGAACAGGGCTGCCAGATACAGCACCTCGGGCCGCTCGAAAGTGCCGATCAGGCGGCTGCACAGGGGAAATTCGTGAGCAAACTCGGGGACGGTAAAGCGGCGCAGGTTGCGCAGCACCATCAGGGTGTGCTCATCCACTGTGTAGACATGAAACAGGTCATGCTGCATTTGCCCGACAATGCGCCCAAAGGCCGGGATATAGCGGCCCAGCACGCCATACTGGTTCATCCTGCGCAGCACATGTGTCAATCCGCCTGGTTCGCGGATGATGTCCATGAAGCGCGCCTGATTGGCCGGGTCACGCCGGAATGCGGCATCGATCATTGGTACGGCGCGCCACAGGGCGCGCAGCGTCGGGGCGCAAATGCCCTTCAGCTCGCCATGGCGCTGCAACAGCTGGAAGCATTCGAGGATGGCATCCGGTTCGCGCTGGAAAACGGCTTCATCACAGGCTTCCAGCAACTGGTTGCGCGCCCGGAAGCGGTCGCTCACGGGGAGGGGAGGGGCTGCCGGCGCGGAGCGCAGACGGGCGCCAAGATTTTGCAGCAAAATCTCGTTCATCAGGCTGACGGCCTTGGCGGTGCGGTAATAGCGCTGCATCAGGAGTTCGCTGGCGGAGCGGTTTTTCTGGTTGATCAGGCCCAGCTGCTCTGCCAAGGGCGTCTGAAAATCAAACAGCAGCCGGTCTTCCCTCCTTTGGGCCAGGTAATGCAGGCGAATCCGCAAGCCTTGCAGAAACTGTTCATTGCGCTGGATCTGGCGTGCTTCCTGAGCGGTGATCAGTGATTCGGCCACCAGTTCCTTCCATGAGCTGCCCAGCTTCAGGGCCTCGCTGATCCACAGCACCGTCTGCAAATCGCGCAGCCCGCCGGGGCTTTCCTTGAGATTGGGTTCGAGGTTGTAGGCAGTGTCGTGAAAGCGCGCATGGCGCTGCTGTTGTTCCAGAAGTTTAGCCTGGAGAAAAGCAGGGCGGTCCAGCGTGTCATGCAGGGAAAACAGCAAACGCTCAAATATGGCGGGGTTGCCGGAAAGCAGGCGGGCTTCCAGCAAATTGGTCTGGATTGTCACATCCTTCACGGATTCTTCCAGACATTCCTGCACTGTCCTTACGCTGTGGCCAACATCCAGGCCAATATCCCAGAACAGGCCAATGATCTGCTCCAGCCTGGCAGCCGCCTCGGCGTCAGGTCCGGACTCCAGCAGAAGCAGCAAATCCACATCGGAATGCGGAAAAAGCAGGCCTCGTCCGTATCCGCCCACAGCGACCAGCGCTGCCGAAGCCGGCAGGTCGCTGTCACGCCAGATTTCACGCAGCACACCGTCCACCAGCTGCGCATGGTGGCGCAAGGCAATCGTGGCATGCTGCTTGCGGAAAAACTGTTCGGCAATGGAGGCGCGGCCGTCCTTGATCAGGTTGCGCCAGCGGGCGATATCCAGACCCGGTAACGGCATGCGATCAGGCAACGGAGGCGGGCATGGGCGGCATGCCGGGGGAGGCCGTGAGCACCTCGAAACCGCTTTCGCTCACCAGGATGGTGTGCTCCCACTGGGCGGAGAGGCTGTGATCCTTGGTGACGATGGTCCAGCCATCGCCGAGCTGGCGGATATCGCGCCGTCCGGCGTTGATCATGGGCTCTATGGTAAAAATCATGCCGGGTTCGAGCCTGGGGCCGGTTCCGGCCTTGCCGTAATGCAGCACCTGCGGGTCTTCGTGAAATTCGCGGCCAATGCCATGGCCGCAAAACTCGCGCACGACACTGAAGCCGTTCTTCTCGGCATGGCGCTGGATGACGTGGCCGATATCGCCCAGGCGCGCGCCCGGCTTGACGGCCTTGATGCCCAGCCACAGGCACTCATAGGTGATCTCGCACAGGCGTCTGGCCTGAATGGATGGCTCTCCGACGTAGTACATGCGGCTGCTGTCGCCGTGAAAGCCATCCTTGATCACGGTGACATCCACATTGATGATGTCGCCGTTCTTCAGCTTCTTGTCGCTGGGCACGCCATGGCAAACCTGATGATTGACCGAAGTGCAAATGGACTTGGGATAAGGATTATGGCCTGATGGCGCATAATTCAGCGGTGCAGGTATGGCGTGCTGGACATTGACGGTGTAGTCGTGGCAAATCTTGTCCAGCTCGGCGGTCGTGATGCCGGCTTCGACAAACTGTCCGATGTAATCGAGCTGCTCGCCAGCGAGCCTTCCGGCCACGCGCATTTTTTCGATTTCATCTGCGGTCTTGATGCTAATGCTCATAAATTGTACTGATCGATGGAAATGGGCAAAGAATAGAGGATAGCAACCATTTGATCAATGAAAGCCGTTGGGCTTCTACAGGTTATTTGATGGCTGCGGGGTTAATTGCAACTTCGTATAATGTATATTATGTTAAATCGCGTGCATTACAATAGATGTGAAAATGGACAGCAAGAACGAATCTTGAAATTCGCCAG
>PQAG01000026.1 GCA_003104895.1 Nitrosomonadales bacterium | reverse complement strand
CAGATTGTTCTGGTGGTGGCGGCTGAAAAAACGCCACAACAGGCAGTCAAGGAAGCCCTCCGGCAGATCGAATCGTGCGATATCGTCAATTTGATCTACAACAAGGCCAGCTCATTCCCCGGCGGAGAATACTATGGCTATTACTACAGCTAAAGTGACCAGGAACAATCACAGTGGCAGAGTTTTATTTCCGGCCGTTTACTCTGCTGCAGCGGCAATGGCGCTGCTGTCGGCCCATTCCGGTGCCGCCGACTGGAAAATTGCACCCACCCTGGATTTGAAGGAAACCTATTCAGATAACATTACATTGGCGCCAGCAGGGAATGAAAAAAGCGATTTCGTTACCCAGATCAACCCCGGCATAGCCTTGACAGGAACCGGCCCCCGCCTGAAGGTCGACGCCCGCTATGGATTGCAAAACCTGATTTACGCAGAAGATAGCCGCCGCAACGCAACCAGGCACCAGCTGAATGCCGGTGCACATGCGGAACTGCTTGATGACTTTCTTTTTCTCGATGGCAAAGCTTCGATCAGCCAGCAAAACATTTCTGCATTTGGGCCGCAGACAACTGACAACGTCAATGCCACAAACAACCTCACCGAAACAAGGACCTACAGCATCAGCCCCTATCTGCGTCACCGTTTCGGCAGCACGGCCTCATCCGAGTTGCGTTACACCCATGATGGAGTCGATGCGAGCACTGGCGGGTACCTGGCCAGTCAATCGGACCGCATCCAGTTCAGCTTGAACAGCGGGACAGCCTTCAAAACACTGGGCTGGGGCCTGAACTACAGCGATCAAAAGATCGATTACAGCAATGCCAGAACGATCGACATGGAAACCATTTCAGGCAATCTCCGCTACCTGGTTTCGACGAAGCTCAGCCTGATTGCAACCGGCGGCTACGAAAAAAACAACTATCTCGCTATCGGCACAAAGCCGGAGGGCTCTTTCTGGTCAGCCGGCTTTGCCTGGACCCCGTTCGAAAGAACACGCATCATGGCCAATACAGGGAGAAGGTTCTTTGGTTCCACATATTCGCTCTCTGCCAATCATAGTACGCGTAGAACAGCGTGGAGCGTAGATTACAGCCAGGACATCACCACCACCCGCTCCCAGTTTCTGCTTCCTGCCACGATCTCCACCGCGGATTTCCTGGTTCAGAGCCACCTGTTCGATTCGCTCCCGGAAGCCGATCGGCTGGCGGCGGCGGAGGCCTTTATCCTGGCCAACGGTCTTCCGGCCGCCCTTGCAGAAAACATCAATTACTTCACCAACCGGGTATTTCTGCAAAAACGCCTGCAGGCATCCGTAGCATTAAACGGAGTGAAAAACACGCTTGTTTTCAGTGTGTTTGATATGAAACGTGAGGCACAAACAGCACAGGAAATGGACAGCGCCCTGCTTGGAACAGACATTCTGGCGCTCAACGACAATACAAGACAAACTGGCACGAATGTCTTGTGGAACTGGCGGCTTTCCGCACTCACCAGCGCCAACATGAGTGCCGGATATACAAGAGTCACTTCACCCGTGACAGACAGGAAGGACAACATCAAGACCATCAGACTCGGCCTGGCGAGGAAATTTCAGCCCAAGCTCAACGGTGCCCTGGATTACCGGCATAATCAGCGCGATTCCAGCCAAAGCGGCGGCGATTACCGCGAGAATGCCATCACGGCCTCCCTGCACATGAGCTTCTAGAGAACGCTGACCGATGTATGAACAATACTACGGCTTCAACGCCAAACCTTTCCAGCTGAAACCTGACCCGGCTTTTTTCTATGGCAGCAAAGGCCACAAGCGCGCCATGGCCTACCTCGAATATGGCCTGTCACAAGGAGAAGGCTTTATCGTCATCACAGGTGAGGTCGGCGCGGGCAAGACCACCCTGGTGCGCAATCTTTTCCGCAAGCTGGAGCCGGAAAAAATTCTTGCGGCACAAATCGTCAACACCCACCTCGATTCGGACGATACCCTGAGAATGGTGGCCGCTGCTTTCGGACTTCCCTATGAAGACACCAGCAAGGCCGCCCTGCTGACCAGACTGGAGCAGTTCCTGCGCACCTGCGACCAGCAGGGAAAGCGCGCGCTCCTGGTGGTGGACGAAGCGCAGAATCTTTCACCCCGCACGGTGGAAGAATTAAGGATGCTCTCCAACTTCCAGACCGCTGACAAGTCCTTGCTGCAAACCTTTCTGCTCGGCCAGCCCGAGTTCAGGAGAACGCTTCTTAGCGGCGACATGCAGCAACTGCGGCAAAGGGTAATTGCCACCTACCACCTCGGCCCCATGGATGCCGCTGAGACCCGCGCCTATATCGAGCACCGGCTGAATACTGTTGGCTGGCACGGCGATCCTTCCATGAGCGAGGATGCCTTTGCCGCCATTTACGATTACTCGGGGGGCATCCCCCGGAAGATCAATACGCTTTGCGACCGCCTTTTCCTGATGGGCTACCTTGAAGAAATTCACGCTTTCAGAAGTTCAGAGGTGAATGATGTGATTGGCGATATTCAGCAGGAATTCAATCTTCCCGCCTCTGGGGACGATGCCCAGTACCCGCCCAGCCCGCCAGAGTCAGGACTGAAGTCCGACATGCCCGCCAATCTGGACAACGTGGACGAAAGGCTTTCAAAAATGGAAAAATCGGTCATCTCCGTGCTGGATCTGCTCAAGCAGATTCTCTCTCTGTCCAGCGTCAGGAACCTTCCAAAAGAAAAGAACTAATGCATACCGCCATGCCAGCCTCCCAAACTCGGCGCAGCATCCTCTGCGTTGTGGGGGCGCGCCCGAATTTCATGAAAATGGCCCCGATCATGGCAGCCTTGGCTGATCTCGGACCGGAGCTGGCTGTCAGCCTCGTTCATACCGGCCAGCATTATGACGTAGCCATGAATCACCAGTATTTCGAAGCGCTCGGCATCCCGCAGCCAGATATCAATCTTGAGGTGGGCTCCGGAAGCCACGCAGCGCAAACGGCCGAGGTCATGCGCCGTTTCGAGCCGGCCCTGGACAAGAAACAGCCCTCTGCCGTGCTGGTGGTCGGCGACGTGAACTCCACCCTGGCCTGCGCGCTCGTTGCCACGAAAAAAGGGATCCCGGTGATTCATGTCGAGGCTGGCCTGCGCAGTTTCGACCGCGCCATGCCGGAAGAGATCAACCGGATCCTGACCGACCAGATCTCCGATCTCCTGTTCACCACCGAGCGCAGCGGCCGCGAAAACCTGTTGCGCGAAGGCATTGCCGATTCCCGCATCCGCTTCGTCGGCAACGTCATGATCGACACCTTGCGCCGCAACCTGGAAAGAGCTGTCCCGGCGTCCCAAATCCTGAAAGAGGCTGGCAAGGAAACCTTTCTTAACGGACATGACGGATACGCCGTCCTCACCATGCACCGGCCTTCCAATGTGGACGACCCCGGCACCCTGCGCACCCTGCTTGAAACCATCCTTAAAATCAGCGCCAGGCTGCCTGTCATCTTTCCCATGCACCCGCGCACCCGCGCCATGATAGAAAAATCCGGCCTGGGCGAGATGCTGGATGTTCCTCAACTGGTGCAACTGCCTCCCATGGGTTACCTGGAAATGCTGGGCCTGATGAAGGATGCGCGGGTCGTGCTGACCGATTCAGGCGGAATCCAGGAAGAAACCACGGCCCTCGGCGTACCGTGCATCACGCTCAGGAACAATACCGAAAGGCCGGTCACGGTGGACGAGGGAACCAATACCATCGCCGGCCAGGACCCGGCAAGGATACTGGCCGCGTTCGACGAGATCATGCAGGGCGGCGGCAAGGCGGGCAGAGTACCCGAATTCTGGGACGGACAGGCCTCGACACGCATTGCGGCCGCAATTCGCAGCTGGCTGGAAAATGGCCTGCGGAGCTGACCGTCATGCACACCTCCGCCAGCAAGGAGCAGATGGCCCCAGATCTGATACGCAACGCGATGACCATCGACGTGGAGGATTACTTCCAGGTTTCGGCTTTTGCGCCCCACATTCCGCGAGATAGCTGGCCATCCCTTTCATGCCGGGTAGAAGAAAATATCGATCGCATCCTCACCCTGCTGGATGAGGGAGGCGTCAAGGCAACCTTTTTCACCCTGGGCTGGATTGCGGAGCGATACCCCGCCATGGTGCGCCGCATTGTCGAAAACGGTCACGAACTCGCCAGCCACGGCTATGCCCATCTCAGGGCTTCCGACCAGAAAGCAGGGGAATTTCTCGATGACATCACCCGCAGCAAGACCCTGCTCGAAGATATCGGCGGACAGAAAATACAAGGCTACCGTGCACCGAGTTTTTCCATAGGCAGCAAAAATCTCTGGGCCCTGGACCTGCTTCTTCAGGCCGGCTACCGCTACAGCTCCAGCATCTACCCCATCCAGCATGACCATTACGGGATGCCGGATGCACCCCGCTTCGCCTTTTACCCCAGAGGGAAGGATGGGCTGCTGGAACTGCCCGTCACCACCGTGCGCCTCCTGCAGAGAAACCTGCCAGCCGGCGGCGGCGGCTATTTCCGCTTCTGGCCGTACCCGCTTTCGCGCTGGTTCCTGCAAAGAGTGAACAAACACGACATGCAGCCCGGGATATTCTATTTCCACCCCTGGGAACTGGACCCCGGGCAGCCGCGCCAGGGCGGCATCGGCATGAAAACGCGCTTCCGCCACTACCTGAACCTGCACCGCATGGAGGGGCGCATCAAGGCTTTGACCCGCGACTTCCGCTGGGACCGCATGGACCGGATTTTCCTGAAATGATTCAGCCTCCTGCCGCCCCCACTCCAGC
>PQAG01000025.1 GCA_003104895.1 Nitrosomonadales bacterium | reverse complement strand
ATGTAGCCGTAATCCTTGCTCTCGCCGTCCAGCCGGTTCACCCGGCAGATCGCCTGGAACAGGCCGTGGTCGCGCATCTGCTTGTCGATGTAGAGGTAGGTCGCCGACGGCGCATCGAACCCCGTGAGCAGCTTGTCCACCACGATCAGCAGCTTCATCTGCCCCGGCTCGTCGACGAATTTCTTCTTCACCTCCTGCTCGAACCTCTCCACCTTGCTGATGACCTTCTCAGCAGGTTCGCCGAACCAGTCCGCCAGCATCTGGGCATAGACGCCGTACTTGAGCAGATTGTCTGTCTCGCCGTCGCCGGTCGTCTCTCCTTTGGTATCAGCCAGCGCGGGCGCATAGCTGGTGACGATGGCATTCCTGCCCTTGAGTTCGGTCCTGGCGAACAGCTCGTAGAACTTGCACGCCTCGTAGATGCTTCCAGCCACCAGCATCGCATTGCCGTGGCCGTCCATCAGGCGCGGCTTGGTGCTCATGTCGAGCAGGATGTCGGCGACGATCTTCTCCAGCCGATCCTGGCAGGACAGCACCCGCTGCATGGTGCCCCACTTCTGCTTGAGCTGTGCCTTGGCCAGGTCGTTCAATCCCCTGGTCTTGGCCTCGAACCACTGGTCGATCTTGTCCTTGTTGGTGAGCTTCTGGTCGATGTCCCGCGCCTCGTAGCGCAAATCCAGCACCACACCCTCGCGCACCGCCTGGTCGAACTTGTAGGTATGAATGTAGCGGCCGAATATCTCGATGCTCTTGGCCTTGTCCGCCTTCAACAGCGGCGTCCCGGTGAAACCATAGAACAGCGCATTCGGCAGCAGCGCCTTCATGGCCTGGTGCAGGTCGCCAGACTGGGTGCGGTGGCACTCGTCCACGAACACATGAATGTCACCCTTGGCCTTGAAGCCGGGCGGCAGATGCTGGATGGACTCGATGAACGCCCTGGTGCTCGTAGGGGCGGGTTTGAAATCCGCCCCTACGTCACCGCCGAATTTATGCACCAGCGAGCACAGCAGCGATTCCCCGGTGCCATTCAGCTTGTCGATCAAATCCGCGCCGCTGGTGGTGCGGTAAATCTGCTCATTGACGCCCTTGAACACCTTCTCGATCTGCTCGTCCAGCTCGGTGCGGTCGGTGATGATCAGCACCCGCGCCTCGGGGCGGTTCTCGCGGATCCACTTGGCCAGCCACACCATGGTGAGCGATTTGCCGCTGCCCTGGGTGTGCCAGATGATGCCGCCCTCGCGGCGGCGGATGAAATCCTGCGCAGCCCTGACGCCGAAATACTGGTTCTGGCGGCAGAGTTTCTTGATGCCCGCATCGAACACCACGAAATCATGTATCAGTTCGAGAAAACGCGCTTTCTCGCACACCTGCAATAACTGGGTATCCAATGCGGGGGCGGGTTTTGGAATCGCCAATGCCGGTTCCCGGCCCACCGTAGGGGCGGGTTTCAAACCCGCCCCTACATCTTCCACCCACTTCAGGTAATACTTCTCCGGCGTCTCGATGGTGCCGTAGCGCAGCCCCTCCGTATCGTTGCCGGCCATGATCCACTGCATGGTGGAGAAGAAAGGCTGGATAAACTCCTTCTTCTGGTTGTCCAGATTCTGGCGGATGCCCTCGGCCACCGAGACCGTCGAGCGCTTCAGCTCCAGCACCCCCAGCGCGATGCCGTTGACGTAGATCACCACGTCCGGCCGCTTGGCGCTGGCCTTGGCATCCGCGCCCTTGACCGTCACCTCCTCGGCGATGGCGAAATGGTTGTTCTCGGGGTGCGTCCAGTCGATCAGCCAGACCGTGACCTTGTTCTCGCCCGCACCGGGCTGCACCTTCACGCCATAGCGCAACAGATCATAGACGGCGCTGTTGCGGTCGTAGAGGTGCTTGCTGGTGTCCGTCGCCACCTTGTTCAGCTCATGCAGCGCCCGGCTGATGAGCGCCTCGCCAACGTCCCGCGTTTTCAGCCAGGCAGTGAGCAGTGCCGGCTCGATATTGCTGTTTTCGCGGTCGATCCGGTTGCCCAGATAGTCGTAGTTCAGGCGGTTGCGAAACAGCGCAACGACGCGCGCCTGCGTTTTCCGCTCTATCTGCCCCACACCCGACAATTGCATGGCGAAGCTTCCCCCCGGAAATTAAAACAACTTAATCTGTTGTTTTAGATTTTACTCAATAACTAAAATAAATCAGGCGGCGATCTGGTCCAATATCGGACGCAGAAATTGCCGCATGGGGCCGCAGTTTCACGCCCTCATCGCCCGCTTGAACATGTTTTCCACCGCCGGCGTCATGTGTATCGGCAACAGCGCGGTGGCCGGATGCGCCTGCTGGAATACGCGGAACACCTCATCGGCAAACGCCTGGCCGATCTCCTCCACCCCATCGAAATCCAGCACCACTGTCTGAAATCGCTCGAAACGCATGGTCAACCGCTTGGCCTGCGAGCGGGAAACCAGCTTTTCCCCTTCATGCTGCGCCAGTCGCACCGGCACGATGGTCTTGGCAAATGTGTATTCCTCCGGTGCGGCAAACTGGTCGAACACCTCCTGCAAGGTGCGCCCGCCATCATTGGCCAACCGCATCAGCACTAGCGTTCCCGACGCATCTGCGGGGCGCTCCAGCAATACATCCGCCCCCCACTCGTCATGCATGAAGTGCAGCTTGCCGGAATGAATATCGAATGCATCCATCACCTTGGAAGAAAAAAAGATGCCCTCTCCAGTATGGCGGGCCGGATCGGTGGTCAGCTTGCCCTTGGCCAATTCCAGAATTGCCTCGCGCGGGTCGTACAGATTCAGTGCGCGCTGAATTTTGAGGAAAATACCCTCCCCTTCGTCCGCGACATATACCGTGGTATTCAGCGCATCGCGTTGCAATTCCACCGTCACCTGCTCGGAGCCGGAATGATCGATGGCATTGTTCACCATCTCCGTCACTGCATAGCGCCAGATATCGCGCACGTTGGCCGGCAGATCGCGCAGCGCCGGGGCAATGGCCTCGCTCCACACCCTGTCCTCGTGCAGCTCCGCGCGCGGATACACTTGCCGCACCTGCGCCAGCGTCGCCAGGCGATAGCGCACCCCGCGCCCGACGCCGGAAGAAGCGACCACCCCCTCCTGCTTCAGTTTCCCCAGCCAGACACTGGCCGACTGGCGCGATACCCCATGCTGTCCTGCCAGGCGCGCAGCGACATTGCTGCCGTCTTCGGCGATGGTGGCAAGAATGGCGCGGCGGAGGTATGGGGTCATGACCCGTTAAATGTAAAGTAAATTGCGTTTAATTGTAAAGTCTGTGGGTAATAAACGTAAAGCATGGGGCAACAAGCCTGGTTTCTATAGGAGC
>PQAG01000024.1 GCA_003104895.1 Nitrosomonadales bacterium | reverse complement strand
GGTTATTGACGAATTGCAGGTAGGCGCGGAACAGGGTTTCGTCGCCGAGACGATTGGCCGCCGTGGGCGCGGTGCTGAGCACCAGCTCGATGACGGCTCCGGAGGTCTTGGAGGCCAGCTCGAGTGCGGTCTGTACCAGATCCGGAATGATGTCCTCGCCGATTTCCTTGGCCACCAGCGGCGCATGGTCGATCCAGGTGGCGATCAGTTCGTCGCCCTTGCCCAGGGTCTTCAAGGCGGCGGCACTCTTGAGGTAATTGTCCAGGCCGCGCGCACTGAACACCTTGGCGGCTTCCAGCCAGGCGGAATGCAGGCTTTCCTGCAATTCCGGGGAAAGCGAGTCGATCAGTTCCTGATAGTCTTCGAGATTGATAGCCATGTTTTGGTGAGGAGTGAGGGGTGAGGGGTGAGGGGTAGAACCCGCTCTTGCTCCTCACTCCTCACTCCTATCTCCTCACTCAAAAAAAGGTGGTTACCGCCGCATCCAGCGCATCGCGCATGTCGGGGTCGTCGGTGATCGGGCGCACCAGGGCGACGCGGCAGGCCTTGACCGGATCGACGCCGGTGGCAATCAGGCTTCCGGCGTAAATCAGCATGCGCGTCGAAATCCCCTCGTCCAGTCCGTGTCCCTTGAGGTTGCGGGCGCGCTCTGCGATGGAAACCAGCTTGCCGGCCACTTCGGCACTGACGCCGGTTTCATGGGCGACGATCTCGGTCTCGATGGCATGCTCGGGATAGTTGAAGTCGAGGCCGCCGAAACGCTGCTTGGTGGACTGTTTCAGATCCTTCATCAGGCTCTGGTAGCCGGGGTTGTAGGAAATCACCAGCTGGAAGTCGGGGTGGGCATGCACCAGTTCGCCCTTCTTTTCCAGCGGCAGCACGCGGCGCATGTCGGTCAGGGGGTGGATCACCACGGTGGTGTCCTGGCGCGCCTCGACCACTTCGTCGAGGTAGCAGATCGCGCCRTARCGCGCGGCGATGGCCAGCGGGCCATCCTGCCAGCGGGTGCCGYTGGCGTCGAGCAGGAAGCGGCCSACCAGGTCGGAGGCGGTCATGTCCTCGTTGCATGCCACGGTGATCAGCGGCTTGCCCAGCTTCCAGGCCATGTGCTCGACGAAGCGGGTCTTGCCGCAACCGGTCGGGCCTTTCAGCATCATCGGCATRCGCACGCTGTAGGCGGCTTCRTACARTTCCACCTCGTCCGAGACGGGGCGGTAATAGGGTTCTTTTTCGATACGGTACTGCTGGATGATGTCGCTCATGACTGTCTCCATCTATCATTCAACACAGGGGTGCAAAAGGCCGCTATTGGCAGCCGCTTCCATCCATGCGCGGAAGAAAATCCCCGCCGCCGCAAGGGGGCGGCGGGGAAGTGCTACATCAAACGGTCTTGCCGCGGAAAATCACCATCGCCGCGCCCTGGGACTGGTTGAAGTTGTTGTAACCAATCAGACGCACGTGGTTGTTGGGGTTGGCCTTGTGACAGGCTTCAGCTTCCGCCAGCACCTTGTTCACATCGGTCTCGCCGAACATCGGCAGCTTCCACATGTACCAGTAGGAATCCATCAGGTATTCCGGCTCGACGTGCTCAATGGCCGGGTTCCAGCCCTTGGAAACCAGGTACTCGACCTGTTTCTTGATCTCGTCCGCGGTCATGGCCGGCAGGTAGGAGAAGGTCTCGAACTTGCGGCTGGCCGGGTCGGACAGGCGCGATTTGTAATCCATTACTTCACTCATGATTTGCTCCTAAATTGTGAGGGGTTAGGAGTGAGGAGTGAGGGGAGCAAGGTTTTTCTCCTCACTCCTATCTCTTTACTCCTCACTAACATCAATTACTTATGTGCCACGTCCAGCTTGTCGACGGTGTCGAACTCGAACTTGATCTCTTTCCAGGTTTCCATGGCGATCTTCAGTTCCGGGCTGCTTTCCGCTGCCTTGGTCAGGATGGCCTTGCCTTCCTTCTCGATGGCGACGCCCTGGTTGCGCGCTGCCACGCAGGCTTCCAGTGCAACGCGGTTGGCTGCTGCGCCGGCTGCGTTGCCCCAGGGGTGGCCCAGCGTGCCGCCGCCGAACTGCAGCACGGAGTCGTCGCCGAAGATGTTGACCAGCGCCGGCATGTGCCAGACGTGGATACCGCCGGAAGCGACGGGCATCACGCCAGGCATGGAGCCGAAGTCCTGGTCGAACATGATGCCGCGGCTGCGGTCTTCCTTGATGAATTCGTCGCGCATGATGTCGATCCAGCCCAGGGTGGCATCGCGGTCGCCTTCCAGTTTGCCCACCACCGTGCCGGAGTGCAGGTGGTCGCCGCCGGACAGGCGCAGGCACTTGGTAAGAACGCGGAAGTGGATGCCGTGGTGCGGGTTGCGGTCGAGCACGGCGTGCATGGCGCGGTGGATGTGCAACAGCATGCCGTTGTCGCGGCACCAGTTGGCCAGGCCGGTGTTGGCGGTGAAGCCGCCAGTCAGGTAGTCGTGCATGATGATCGGCGCGCCGATTTCCTTGGCGAATTCGGCACGCTTGTACATCTCTTCCGGTGTCGGCGCGGTCACGTTCAGGTAGTGCCCCTTGCGCTCGCCGGTCTCGCGTTCGGCTTTCAGCGTGGCTTCCTGCACGAACTCGAAACGGTCACGCCAACGCATGAACGGCTGGGAGTTGACGTTCTCGTCGTCCTTGGTGAAATCCAGACCGCCGCGCAGGCACTCGTAAACGGCGCGGCCGTAGTTCTTGGCGGACAGGCCCAGTTTGGGCTTGATCGTGCAGCCCAGCAGCGGACGGCCATACTTGTTCATCTTGTCGCGCTCGACCTGGATACCCTGGGGAGGTCCGCCGCAGGTCTTGACGTAGGCGATCGGGAAGCGCACGTCTTCCAGGCGCAGGGCGCGCAATGCCTTGAAACCGAACACGTTGCCGACCAGGGAGGTCAGCACGTTGACGATGGAACCCTCCTCGAACAGGTCGATCGGGTAAGCCACGAAAGCGTAGAAGCAGGTATCATCGCCAGGCACGTCTTCGATCTTGTAGGCGCGGCCCTTGTAGTAATCCAGGTCGGTCAGCAGGTCGGTCCAAACGGTGGTCCAGGTGCCGGTCGAGGATTCGGCGGCCACGGCGGCAGCCACTTCCTCGCGGGGCACGCCTGGCTGCGGGGTGATCTTGAAACAGGCGAGGAGGTCGGTATCCAGCGGGGTGTATTCCGGCGTCCAGTAAGTTTGCCGGTATTCTTTTACACCGGCGTTGTAGGTCTTGAC
>PQAG01000023.1 GCA_003104895.1 Nitrosomonadales bacterium | reverse complement strand
AGCCACTCGGCGCTTTTCTCGACGCGCTTCTCGGGATAGGCGCGGCGGTTGAATTTCATGCGTCCCACTTTGGACAGGTCATAGCGCTCTTCGTTGAAGAACAGCCCGTCGAACAGCGCCTGCACCGCATCCTCGGTGGGCGGCTCGCCAGGGCGCATCATCCGGTAAATGGCAACACGTGCAGCCAGCTGATCTGCCGTTTCGTCGGTGCGCAGGGTCGCGGAAATGTAGGCGCCCTGGTCCAGATCGTTGGTGTAGATGGTGTTGACCTTTGCGACCCCGGCAGCACTCAGTTTGGCAAGCAGATCCTCGGTGACTTCGTCATTGGCCTGGGCGACGATCTCGCCGCTTTCCTTGTCAATCACGTTTTCAACCAGCACGCGCCCAAGAATGAACTCTTCCGGAACGGTCACTTTCTTGATCCCGGCCTGTTCCATTTCGCGGATATGCTTGACGGTAATGCGCTTGTCCTTGGGGACAATCACCGCACCGTCCTTGCCGGTGATATCGAAACGCGCAACTTCACCGCGCAGACGCTCCGGCACCAGTTCGAACTGCACGCCCTTCTTGCCCAGGTGGAAAGTATCGGTCGCATAGAACATGCTCAGGATTTGCTCCGGGTTGTAACCCAGCGCCTTGAGCAGAATGGTTACCGGCATTTTGCGGCGGCGGTCGACGCGGAAGAAGAGATAATCCTTGGGATCGAACTCGAAATCGAGCCACGAGCCGCGGTAAGGAATGACCCGCGCAGAGAACAGCAATTTGCCCGAGGAATGGGTCTTGCCGCGGTCATGTTCGAAGAACACGCCCGGTGAACGGTGCAGCTGGGAAACGATAACGCGCTCGGTGCCATTGATCACAAACGAACCGTTATCGGTCATGAGCGGAATTTCGCCCATGTAAACTTCCTGCTCCTTCACTTCCTTGACGGTTGGCTTGGAAGCCTCCTTGTCCATCAGCGTCATGCGCACCTTGACGCGCAGCGGCGCAGCAAAGGTCAGGCCGCGCTGCTGGCATTCCTTCACATCAAAGGGCGGCTCGCCCAGGGCATAGCTGACGTAATCGAGGCGCGCATTGCCGGAATGGCTGGAAATCGGGAAGACCGAGCTGAACGCCGCCTGCAAGCCATCATTCTTGCGTTCGGCGGCAGGCACTTCTGCCTGCAAGAAGCCGGCGTAGGAATCGATCTGCGTCGCCAGCAGGAAGGGCACTTCCTGCACGCTCTCCCGTTTGGCGAAGCTTTTGCGAATGCGTTTTTTCTCGGTAAATGAGTAGCTCATTGAGATCTCCATGGAGTACCTGCTGCAGCAGAGGATAGAAGAAACGAAGCGTCGCCCGCTGCGTTTCTTCTAGCTTCTACGGTGGCGCACAAATAAACGGAAAAAGGCTGGTGGTTTCCCACCAGCCTGAATCCGTGCTTCAACTACGGATTACTTGACTTCGCAAGTTGCGCCGGCTTCGATCAGCTGCTTGGCAACAGCATCAGCATCAGCCTTGGAAATGCCTTCCTTGACAGCCTTCGGAGCGCCGTCCACCAGGTCCTTGGCTTCTTTCAGGCCCAGGCCGGTGATGGTGCGAACCACCTTGATGGTGTTCACCTTGTTTTCGCCAGCGCCGGTCAGGATGACGTCAAATTCGGTCTTTTCTTCAGCGGCAGCGGCAGCGCCAGCACCGGCACCCGGTGCGGCAATTGCCATGGACGCGGCAGAAACGCCGAATTTTTCTTCAAATGCCTTAACCAGGTCATTCAGTTCCATTACAGTCATTGCGCCTACGGCTTCGAGAATGTCTTCTGCAGTAACAGCCATTTCAATACTCCTAATTCAAATCTTGAGACAAATTAATTACGCGGCTTCGCGGATCAGGCGGTTTCGCGCTGTTTGGCCAGAGCAGCCATTGCACCGGCAAAGCCGGACACAGGGGCCTTCATGACGCCCAGCAGTTTCGCCAGCAGTTCGTCGCGGCTCGGGATTGAGGCCAGCGCTTGCACGCCTGCCTTGTCCAGCACCTTGCCGGCGTAAGAGCCCGCTTTCAGCACCAGCTTGTCGTTGCCCTTCGCAAAATCGTTCAACACCTTGGCGGCAGCTACCGGGTCAGCCGAAATACCATAGATCAGCGGACCGGTCATCTGTTCAGCCAAAGGAGCGAACGGGGTGTCTGCGACAGCACGACGCACGAGGGTATTCTTCACCACGCGCAGATATACACCCGCATCACGGGCTTTGCTGCGCAGCACGGTCATGTTGGGGACTTCAATGCCACTGTACTCAGCCAGAACTACGGTCTGAGCCTTGGCAATCTGCTCCGCAACCTCGGCAACGACGGCTTTTTTATCATCCAGATTGAGACTCACGAGTCTTTTCTCCTATCAAGCCAACAAACGGCATATGCATTCACATATGCCACCTTACGGCGACCTGATCAGAATTCCTGTGTTTTGCCTGTTACAGCCCAACATCCTGGGTAATGCTTCATGACATGGAGCATTACCCGGCATTCTTTCACGGGGTTACACCGTCTGCGTAGGGAGCCTGCCTGCTGCCCGGCTATTAAACCTTGAAATGAAATTCACGGTCCCCACGGTCTTGGACTGAAGCCGGCGCAAGCGCCGGCATCCCCAATCCTTAAGCAGTCAGCGTGGACTGGTCCACGCGGACACCTGCCCCCATCGTACTGGAGACAGCGATTCTCTTCAGATATACACCCTTCGACGCGGCCGGCTTGGCTTTGTTCAATGCCTCAACCAGAGCCAGCAGGTTTTCCTTGAGCGCATCCTCGCCAAAGGAAGCGCGTCCGATCGTGCATTGCACGATGCCGCCCTTGTCGGTACGGTATTGAACCTGGCCGGCTTTGGCGTTCTTGACCGCTTCAGCCACGTTGGGGGTCACGGTACCGACTTTCGGGTTCGGCATCAGGCCGCGCGGACCGAGGATCTGGCCCAGCGCGCCGACAACGCGCATTGCGTCCGGCGTTGCGATCACGACGTCGAAATCCATCTTGCCAGCCTTGACATCGGCGGCCAGGTCGTCAAAACCGACGATATCCGCACCCGCATCCTTGGCCGCCTTGGCATTGTCGCCTTGCGCAAACACCGCTACGCGCACAGTCTTGCCGGTGCCACGGGGCAGCACCACAGAACCGCGCACCAGCTGGTCCGATTTGCGTGCATCAATACCCAGGTTCACGGCCACGTCCACGGACTCATCAAATTTCGCAGTGGCGTTCTTCTTCACCAGAGTCAGCGCATCTGCCAGGGGATACAGCCTGGTACGATCCACTGAACCCTTGATTGCCTTCATTCTTTTCGATAATTTTGCCATGTCACACCACCCCTTCAACTTCAATACCCATGCTGCGCGCACTGCCAGCAATGGTGCGAACAGCGGCATCCATGTCGGACGCGGTCAGGTCGGGCATTTTTGTCTTGGCGATTTCTTCCGCCTGAGCGCGCGTCAGCTTGCCAACCTTGTCGGTATGGGGACGCGGGCTGCCCTTCTGCACGCCGGATGCCTTCTTGATCAGCACGGTTGCGGGCGGGGTCTTCATGACGAAGGTGAAGCTCTTGTCCGCGTAAGCGGTAATCACCACCGGAATCGGCAGGCCGACCTCGACGCCCTGCGTTGCGGCGTTGAACGCCTTGCAGAATTCCATGATGTTCAAACCACGCTGGCCCAGAGCCGGGCCAATGGGGGGGCTGGGGTTGGCCTTGCCGGCCGGAACCTGCAGCTTGATGTAGCCTATGATTTTCTTTGCCACTTCAACTACTCCTTGTGTATGGGTCTAGCGGCCGACAGACTGGAAACCGGGGCTTTCCGGCACGATGAAACCGCGCCTGAAGCTGTCAGCCTTCCCGTATTGCACGCGCCTCAATGAAGCGCGCCCTTAAAAACAGCCCGGAGCCCCGCGCTCCGCACTGCTTGTTATGCTTTTTCGACCTGGCCGAAATCCAGCTCGACTGGCGTGGCACGGCCGAAAATCAGCACCGACACACGCAACTTGTTCTTGTCGTAATTCACTTCTTCCACATTGCCGTGGAAATCGTTGAACGGACCTTCCGTGACACGGACCGACTCTCCCACTTCAAACAACACCTTGGGCTTCGGCTTCTCCACACCTTCCTGAATCTGCTTCAGGATGGCCTCGACTTCCTTGTCCGTAATCGGGGTGGGCTTGTTGCCGCTGCCTCCCACGAATCCGGTCACCTTGGGCGTGCTCTTGACCAGATGCCAGGTCTCATCGGTCATTTCCATTTGAGCCAGCACGTAGCCCGGGAAAAATTTGCGCTCGCTGATGGACTTCTGTCCACCCTTCATCTCGACCACTTCTTCCAGCGGCACCAGAATTTCGCCAAACTTGTCCTGCATGCCGGCGCGCTCGATGCGCTCCAGCAATGCGCGTTGCACGCTCTTCTCGAAACCCGAGTAGGCGTGAATCACATACCAGCGTTTCGACATTAGCCCCCCTGACCCATCAGCAACTGCACCAGCCACATCAGGCTGGCGTCAACGACCCATAAAAACAAGGCAACAACCACAACCAGCAGGAATACCACACCCGTTGTCTGCATTGTTTCCTTGCGGGTTGGCCATACCACCCTGCGCGTCTCGGCAACAGATTCCTTGCTGAAAGCAAGGAATTGCTTGCCCGGCTGCGACATCCAGGCCACTCCCGCAGCGGCGGCCGCGCCCGCCAGCACCACAAGCACCCGGACCACAGCAGCCTGATTGCCCAAATAGTAAAAGCCGGCCACGCCTGCCATCAGCAGCAGGAATGCCAGGCCCAACTTGATCTTGTCTGTTGTTGTCATGTGTATTTATTTAGCCACTGCAAAGCGGAAAACATTTACCACCCGCATTGCCGGCTGTGAATGGCAGGCCAGGAGGGCCTCGAACCCCCAACCCTCGGTTTTGGAGACCGATACTCTGCCAATTGAGCTACTGGCCTATTTTTTTGTGAGGGGTTAGGGGTGAGGCGTGAGGGGCAGGTTTCCGCCTCACCCCTCTCGCCTCACCCCTAACCAATTTTTTACTCGATCACCTTGGCCACGA
>PQAG01000022.1 GCA_003104895.1 Nitrosomonadales bacterium | reverse complement strand
CCGCGCGGCTTCGACGTTCCGCGCCAAGCCGATGCCTGAAAAGTCCGGTCATATCGGCTGGTCCGCAGAAACTTGCCCACGCCGTAAAGCAAACCCTGCGATGAGCCGCCCACCACCCGCACGGCGGCGCCGATTTCGTCTAGCTGGAAAGCTTGCGCTGGGAGGCGATTGTCGAGAGTCAGGATAATTTGCGGCCGGTCGCCGATCTCGACGACATTCACTGCGCAACGCTGTTCAATTCGGGCTTTGAGAATCGCGAAGGTACGAGCGACGAGTGGGTCGGTAGACGGAGAGACTTTGACTCGGACAGCGGCTGGATTGGCATCGCCCTTGGCCTGGGATGACGCGCATCCTGGCAAGCCTGCGCCGACAGCTGCAACGCCGGCGACCTTCAAGAATGTCCTCCGGTTGAGGCCATCGGATTCTTCGCTGCAACCCAGGAGATTCATAGCGCGATCATGGCCGGCTTTGCGACGGAGTCCAACAACCCAATGTGCCCCAAATGCCGGCCTTCAATGAACCTGCGATCCCGTTTGGGTCGGTTGTATCCTCAATTCGATCCAGACGACCTTCTGCTCCGGTTCACCGGACAACTGTCGGATTCGAAGATCGTTGTAGCGGAACTTCCACCGGACTTTGAGGGGGAAAAGTGGAGAGCAGCCTTATTTTTCAAGGGTTTTGCGCACCTTGTTGATTTTCTTGCGCGTGCCTACGCGCACCCGGGCCTCGGGCACCCTGGCGGGGAGGTCCAGCTTCAAGGCATCCAGCAGTTGTTTCTGTAACGCATTGGGTTCCGGGACCTGACGAGCGACGATCTCGCCAGTTTGGGGATGAACCAGTTCCATGACACAGAGCTTTTCCAGTTCCCGCAACCCCTCTTCCACGGTCAGGTCCAGCGACCACCACGCCCGCTCTAAGTGCCGCCGCACTTTCAAGGCCAGCATCGACGTCAGAGCGTGGGCTTGCGTGTTGTCCTCGGTGCAGACAAACCAGGGGCGAAACTCTAAATGTCCGCTCTTTAACGTGCGAAAGTCCCGTTCGACATAGGCCAGATCCTTATAGCGATCATGGACAGTCTGGGTGTTCGCCTGCGAGGCTTTGAGGTCGGTCTCGACGGCATAACACCCATCCAACTGAGCCTCGGCTTGGAGGGCCTGGTCATTGACCTTCAAGACCAGCCGCTGCTTGCAGACGTGCAGCTTGAGCCAGCTCTCCACCTGGAAGCTTTCCAGTCGGGCGGCCAGCTTTCGCCGCTGGGTGGCAACCTTGGCCCGGGGATGTTCATCCAGGTAAGTGTTTGCCTTTTTGAGGGCGTCTTCCAGCGCCTGGTGCTTCTGTTGGCGCGTCCGCTTGAGTTCCTCTTGCCGTGCGGGGTTGCGTCGCAAAACAAAACGCCGGCCGTCTTCGGACACCACCTCGTGGACTTGCTCCTCAAAGAACTCCATTTGGAGCACTTGGGCCGCCAAAAGCTTTTCAATCTGGGGCTTGGTGAGAGCGGTGATAAAATGAAACTCCGCTTTTTGGGCCACTTCCTTTTGGTCGGTGCGGATCATGCCCCGGTCCCCGACCAGGGTGACCCCCTGGCAGCCCAGCTCCTTTTTGACCTTCTGCACTTGCTGGGCAAAGGTCTTGAGATCACTGGTGTTCCCGCGGTAGACCTGGATCGAAACCGGTTCGCCCTGGCTGTCGGTGAGCAAGCCAACCACGACCTGTTTTTTACCCTCCTTGCGATCTCGATTGTAGCCCCAAGCGGCTAAGGCATTGTAGTCGCCCTCCAAGTAACTGCTGGTCACATCGTAAAGGAAGAGCTGGTCCTTGAGCGGGGTGGGGCGAGCCTCCCAAAGCCGCCGTTCCACGACGGCATGGCGGCCTTCCAGCCAGGCCCCGTTGGCGTAGAGATCGTCCTCGTTGAAGGCGCGTTGCCAGCCCAGGAGCGCGGCGGCGGCGCAGGTCGTCGCCAGCCGGACCATGGCCAGGAGCGAGGTGCCAGGGCGGAGCACGCGCGCGAGCGCTTGCCAGTAGCTCAACTCGGCCTCCCAGGTCACGCCCAGAGCTTTCTTGATGCCCAGGCGCTGGGCGACTTGATCCACGGCCCAGAGAGCGCCGAAGCTCTCGGCTTGGCGAAGCCGCAGAGAGCCGTGGGAACCGTCGGCCACTTGGGAGAGGGAGTCGGCCGGCTGGGCAATGGCGCGGCGGACGGCTGCCAGGACATGCGCTGGGAGGTGGGTCAAAACAGCCAGAGTTCTGGACTTAACGGTGGCGCCGACGCGATAGGATTCGCGCAGGAGGGTGGAGGTGTAAGATTTGCCGTGCTTGCCTTTGGAGATGACCTCGGCAATGAACATGCCTACTGAATACGGCACATCGTGCGGATATGTAAAGACATGATTTAACAACTATGCATTACAGCATGCCTACATTTGCGAAAAAGTCCAAGAGTGATCCCTGATCGTCGGCTAATTCTGGGAAAGTGCGAAAAAAAGAAATGAGGAAGCGGCTTTTGTCTTGACTATAATGTATAGATGTTGTATACCTCATTCCATCGATGTCAGCGGCTCTGCCCATCCTGCACAAGACGCCTTTCGTGCTGGATCCGCGCCCACTCACCGAGGCCAGCAGCCCCCACGCGGGGGCGCTGGCCGTTTCACGCGCGTTTCGCTCGCTCGGCCTGCCCGGCCTGATCGAGGCCAATGTCAAACTGCGCCAACGCAAGCGAGGGCATGACGAAGGGCAGATGATCGAATCTTTAGCCCTGCTGCAGGCGATCGGCGGAGAGTCGCCGGAGGATGTGCGCTTGCTCAGCAATGATCCCTGTCTGGAACGGGGGTTGGGCTACTGCCCCCCCAAGGCCACGGCGGTGCGGAACTTCCTGGGATTATTTCACGATGAAAGCTTGGAAGCGATGCGCCCGTCTCGGGAAGAGCAAAAGAGCTTCATTGTGCCCAGCAGCGGGCCGGTAGCCGCTTTAGGGCAGGTGCAGGCGGGATGCGTGCGCCGGATCGCCAAGCTGTATGAAGAGCAAGGAGAACCGCAACGCATCGCCACCATTGATCAGGACGCCACCATTATCGAAAGCCACAAGAGAGCGGCCAAGGCGCACTACGAAGGAGGCCGAGGTTACCAACCGATGTGCGCGGTGTGGGCGGAATTGGACTTAGTGGTGGGGGATGAGTTTCGGGATGGGAACGTGCCGGCGCGCCAAGCCCCGCTGGCTTGTGCCCAGATGGCCTTTGCGGCGCTGCCGACGTGGGTGAAGATGCGTTACTTTCGAGGGGATTCGGCCTGTCATGAGAACCAATTGATCGAGTGGCTGCGCTCGCCTGACCGAGCCCTGGAAGCGGGCGGGCGGATTGGATTTGCGGTGAGTGCCGTCATGAGCGCCGATTTAGCCAAAGGGATCCAAGGGGTGGCGGAGAAGGATTGGCAGACATTTGGGAAGGAGGAGGATGGTACGTTGCGGCAATGGGCCGAAGTGGTATTTGTGCCGGGTGAAGCCAGCGAGAAGAAGGACAGCAAGCCCCTGCGTTATGTGGGTTTGCGTTTGCTCAAGCCGCAAGGGGTGTTGTTCGCCGATGGGAGTGATCGGCATCATCATGCAGTGGTGACAAACCTGGATTGGAGAGGAGACCAGTTATTGGACTGGCATCGGGAGAAGGCGGGCACGATCGAACACACGCACGATGAAGTGAAGAACGAGTTAGGAGGAGGGCACATGCCCAGCCAGCACTTTGCGGTCAACGCCGCCTGGCTCAAGATTGCGTATTTGGCCTACAACATTACCAGCGCGATTCGGCGGATGTGTTTTGAGCCGGAGTTGCGGAATGTGCGCTTAAAGAAATTCCGCTTGCTCCTGATCCAGATGATGGGACGGATGAATCGGAATAACTGTGTGATGGGATTACGACTGCGAGCCAGCGTAGAGATGATCCGACGGATGCAGAAGGTATGGGAAGTGTTCCCGTTGTCCACGCACGCGACGGCTTCGCAGCCTCTGGGCTACGGAGGGACTGGGTGAAGGAGCCGTGCCGAGCCCATCACCAACGGAGGCACCTATAGGATAGCTATGCCCGGAAGCCTCTCTGGATAGGCAAGTTGCGCGATTTTCCGCTCGGTAGCGGTGGAAAATGAGGCCGCTATCTCTAGCCGGCTGCCATCCCCTCGATCTCTCCTCGACTTTTTTTGCCATGTGCGCTTAGGCGATGATTTGGGCCGGTAAGAACACATTGCCACGAATGGTTGCTTGTGCTTAACTTGAAATCGAACTGACAGAAGAAGGCAACCGGCCTTCACACTTACCGGGCTTCGCTGCCCGGCTGATATGACCAAAGCGTATCGGCCGGGCTTTTTCTTTGTCGCGACGAAAGGAAAAAACGAATGGCG
>PQAG01000021.1 GCA_003104895.1 Nitrosomonadales bacterium | reverse complement strand
CAGACCAACCCGCTGTCCGAGATCACCCACAAGCGCCGCGTATCGGCCCTCGGTCCGGGCGGCCTGACCCGCGAGCGTGCCGGCTTTGAGGTGCGCGACGTGCATCCGACCCATTATGGCCGCGTGTGTCCGATTGAAACGCCGGAAGGCCCGAATATCGGCCTGATCAATTCGCTCGCGCTGTATTCGCGCACCAATGAGTATGGCTTCCTCGAAACGCCATACCGCAAGGTGATTGACGGCAAGGTGACGGATCAGATCGACTACCTCTCCGCCATTGAAGAAAGCCAGTACGTGATCGCGCAGGCGAATGCCAGCCTGGACAAGAAGGGCAAGCTGGTGGACGAGCTGGTGTCCTGCCGCCATCACAATGAATTTGCCATGTCCACGCCGGACAAGGTGCAGTACATGGACGTGGCGCCGGCGCAGATCGTGTCCGTCGCGGCCTCGCTGATTCCCTTCCTCGAGCACGACGACGCGAACCGCGCGCTGATGGGCTCCAACATGCAGCGTCAGGCGGTTCCCTGTCTGCGTGCCGAGAAGCCATTTGTCGGCACCGGCATCGAACGCACGGTGGCTGTGGACTCCGGCACGACCGTGCAGGCACGCCGTGGCGGCATCGTCGACTACATCGACGCCAGCCGCATCGTGGTGCGCGTGCACGATGCCGAAGCCGTGGCCGGCGAAGTGGGTGTGGATATCTACAATCTCACCAAGTACACCCGCTCCAACCAGAACACCAACATCAACCAGCGTCCGCTGGTCAAGGTGGGCGATATTCTGCAGCGCGGCGACGTGATCGCAGATGGCGCTTCCACCGACATGGGCGAACTGGCGCTGGGTCAGAACATGTTCGTGGCATTCATGCCATGGAACGGCTACAACTTCGAGGATTCGATCCTGATTTCCGAGCGCATGGTGGCCGAAGACCGCTACACCTCGATTCATATCGAAGAATTGAGCGTGGTGGCGCGCGACACCAAACTCGGACCGGAAGAAATCACGCGCGATATTTCCAACCTGTCCGAAGTTCAGCTGGCGCGTCTGGATGATTCGGGCATCTGCTACATCGGCGCCGAAGTCGAGGCGGGCGACGTGCTGGTGGGCAAGGTGACACCCAAGGGCGAAACCCAGCTCACACCGGAAGAAAAGCTTCTGCGCGCCATCTTCGGCGAGAAGGCCTCCGACGTGAAGGACACCTCGCTGCGCCTGCCTTCCGGCATGTCCGGCACGGTCATCGACGTGCAGGTATTTACGCGTGAAGGCATCGAGCGCGACAAGCGCGCGCAGCAGATCATCGACGATGAACTGAAGCGCTTCCGCAATGACCTGAACGATCAGATGCGTATCGTGGAAGAAGATGCCTTCGGCCGTATCGAACGCCTGCTGGTGGGCAAGACCGCCAACGGCGGCCCGGCCAAGCTKGCCAAGGGCACCGCGGTCAGCAAGGAATATCTGGCCAAGGTGGAGCGCCAYAACTGGTTCGACATYCGCCTGTCCGATGAAGATGCGGCGCGCCAGCTCGAGCAGCTCAAGGACAGTCTGGCGCAGAAGCGTGTCGAATTCGATGCCATGTTCGAAGAGAAGAAGAAAAAGCTCACCAGCGGCGACGAATTGCCTCCCGGCGTGCAGAAGATGGTCAAGGTCTATGTCGCGGTCAAGCGACGCCTGCAGCCGGGCGACAAGATGGCCGGCCGCCACGGCAACAAGGGTGTGATTTCCAAGATCGTCCCGATCGAGGACATGCCTTTCATGGCAGACGGCACGCCGATGGATATCGTGCTCAACCCGCTGGGCGTCCCTTCACGCATGAACGTGGGACAGATTCTGGAAACCCACCTTGGCTGGGCGGCCAAAGGGCTGGGCAACCGCATCGGCGAAATGCTCGAAGCGCATGCCAAGGTGCAGGATGTGCGCAAGTTCCTTGACAAGATCTATAACAGCACCGGCAAGCCGGAAGATATCGCCTCCCTCAGCGACGCCGAGGTGCTGGAGCTGGCAAGGAACCTGAAGCATGGCGTGCCTTTCGCAACCCCGGTGTTCGACGGAGCCAGCGAGGAAGAAATCAAGGGCATGCTGGAATTGGGCGGCTTGCCGCGCAGCGGCCAGGTAACTTTGCATGATGGCCGCACCGGCGAGGCTTTTGAGCGTCAGGTCACCGTCGGCTACATGCACGTGCTGAAGCTGCACCACCTGGTCGACGACAAGATGCATGCCCGTTCCACCGGCCCGTACAGCCTGGTGACCCAGCAGCCTCTGGGCGGCAAGGCGCAGTTCGGCGGCCAGCGCTTCGGCGAGATGGAGGTGTGGGCGCTGGAAGCTTATGGCGCTTCCTACGTGCTGCAGGAAATGCTGACCGTCAAATCCGACGATGTCAGCGGCCGCACCAAGGTGTATGAAAATATCGTCAAGGGCGAGCACAAGATTGATGCGGGCATGCCGGAATCCTTCAACGTGCTGGTGAAGGAAATCCGTTCGCTCGGTATTGATATTGATCTGGAAAGATTTTAGCCAGCTGCCAGCAATCATCCATCAGGATGCAGCGGGGAACCGCCAATCCTGATGGAGTTTCTGAATAAACGTTTGTATTTATAGATTTAAGCTGACAGCGGAAAGCTGGTAGCAGAAAGCCAAAACCGGAGGTTTTCATGAAAGCATTGCTCGATTTGTTCAAACAGGTCACTCAGGAAGAAGAGTTTGACGCCATCAAGATTGGCCTCGCCTCCCCCGAGAAGATCCGTTCCTGGTCCTATGGCGAAGTCAAGAAGCCCGAGACCATCAACTACCGCACTTTCAAGCCGGAGCGCGACGGCCTGTTCTGCGCCAAGATCTTCGGGCCGGTCAAGGATTACGAGTGCCTGTGCGGCAAGTACAAGCGCCTCAAGCACCGCGGCGTGATCTGCGAGAAGTGCGGCGTCGAAGTGACCCTGTCCAAGGTGCGCCGCGAGCGCATGGCGCATATCGAGCTGGCCAGCCCGGTGGCGCACATCTGGTTCCTCAAGTCGCTGCCTTCCCGCCTCGGCATGGTGCTGGACATGGCCTTGCGCGACATCGAGCGCGTGCTTTATTTCGAAGCCTACGTGGTGACCGATCCCGGCATGACGCCGCTCAACCGCTGCCAGTTGCTGACCGAGGACGACTACCTGGCCAAGGTCGAGGAATACGGCGACGAATTCTCCGCCAGCATGGGCGCCGAAGGCGTGCGCGCGCTGCTGCGCGGCATTGACCTGAACGCAGAGGTGGAAAAACTGCACAAGGAGCTGGGCGCGACCGGTTCCGACACCAAGATCAAGAAAATCGCCAAGCGGCTCAAGGTGCTGGAAGCCTTCCAGAAGTCCGGCATCAAGCCCGACTGGATGATTCTCGAAGTGCTGCCGGTGCTGCCGCCCGAACTGCGCCCGCTGGTGCCGCTGGACGGCGGCCGCTTCGCGACTTCCGACCTGAACGACCTGTATCG
>PQAG01000020.1 GCA_003104895.1 Nitrosomonadales bacterium | reverse complement strand
AGCCAGCAGGCCGAGGTCAGCAGGCAAACGCTGGAGCAGGACATCGCCCGCAGCCAGCATTTGCCCAAGGTTGACCTGAATGCGGCCTACACCCGCTATGCCTACCCCACTTTCGTTACGCCGATCCGCGAGGCAGGCATATTTCCCCCGATGGACCGGGACATTGCCAATATCGGCCTGGCTCTGAACCTGCCCCTTTACAGCGGCGGCAAGCTGGTGGCTGGCGAGGCGCTGGCCGCGCACAACCGCGACGCGTCGATCCAGGCGCTGCGCGCCAGCGGGCAGGACCTGCTGTTCAATGTCGCCGCCACCTTCACCAAGGCGCTGCATTTCCGCCAGCTCGGCAAGGTGCTGGATGCGCGCGTCAAGGCGCTGCAGCAGGAAGAGCGCGATATCGGCCTGCGCATGCGGGAAGGGCGCGCCGCCCGGCTCGAATTGCTCCGCCTCCAGACCCAGCTGTCCCAGGCGCGTTACGACAAGGTATCCGTGACGCAGGGCGAGAAGGATGCGCTATCGCTGCTGGCCGCCCTGCTGGGCGAAGGCGGCCCGGCGCCGTCCCTGGCTGAACTGGGCGCGACCGCCCCGCTTCTGCCGCTTTCGCCTGAAGAAGCACTGGATCGCGCCCGGCGGCAGCGTCCTGACCTGCTCAGGCTCGATGCCATGGGCAAGGCGGCCGAGCAGAAAACCGCCATCGCCCGCGGCGAGCGCCTGCCGCAAATCAGCCTGGTGGCGAAGGCGCAGGAAAGCAGCGGCAGCAACTGGAAGGGCTACGACGACTGGCAGATGGGCGTGCAGCTTTCACTGCCGGTGTTCGATGGCGCCATCCGCCAGCGCCGGGTGGATCAGGCCAGCCTGGAACAGCGGCAAAACGCCTTGCAGCAGGAAGACGCCCGCAACCGTACCGCCAGCGAGGTCGAACAGGCATTCGGCGCCCTGTCCGAAGCGCACGCCCGCCTGGAAGCCGCCGCCCAGGGGGAAAAAGAGGCCAGCGAAGCGCTGCGCATCGAAACCCTGCGCTATCACAGCGGCGAGAACACCATCACCGACCTGCTCGGCGCGGAAACCGCCCTCTGGGCCGCCACCGCCAGCCGCCTCCAGGCCGGGTATGACATCACCGCGAGCCAGGCGCGGCTGCTGCGCGCCATGGGCGAGCTTGCGCCCGGCAGCTTCAGGCCCGCGGAGGCCGGCAAAAAATCCGGCGCGGCGCATTCCTCGTCCGGCATTGATCCGCGCACCCTCGAACAATACCTCTCATGGCACCGCTGCAGCATGACCTGCGGCGGCGCGCCGCTCGCCCAAAACGCGAACAGCGGCATTTCATCGCGCCAAAGATTCGCTGCAACGGGCCTTTCAGGGCACTCTATCCAGCAAGGAGCAAAGCTATGAACAAGAAAATAATCCTCGCCGGCGTCCTCGCCGCAGGCATCGGCGCGGCCGTGCTGTGGAAATTCGCGCCCTGGGCGGCACGGCCGGTGGACGGCACGGTATTCGCCTCAGGCACGATGGATGCCACGGAAATCGCTGTTTCTTTCCGCACCCCCGGCATCCTGCGCAAGCGCCCGGTGGATGAGGGCAGCCGCGTCAAGGCGGGCGAATTGCTGGCTGCGCTCGATGAGCGTGAAGCCGCAGCCCGGCTGCAGCAGGCGGAAGCCGCGCAGCAGGCGGCCGAGGCGCGCCTCAGGGATATGGAGCAGGGCTACCGTCCGCAGGAGATCGCCGAGGCAAAAGCCCAGGTCGAGCAGGCTCGCGCCAGCCAGGCCAATCTGGATGAGGAGGCGCGGCGCTCCGAAGCGCTTTTTCAGGGCGGCGCCGCCAGCCAGCAACGGCGCGACAAGGACCGCACCGCGGCCGCCGTGGCGGCCCAGCAGCACAGCGCCGCGCAGGAACGGCTCAAGCTGCTGCAAAGCGGCTATCGCCCGGAAGCCATCAGCGCCGCGCGCGCCCAGCTCGGCGAAGCGCAGGCCGCTGTCAAGGCCGCCCGCGTCACGTGGGAAGACCTGCAGGCCAGCAGCCCGGTGGATGGCGTGGTCACCCGCAAGCATGCGGAAGTGGGCGAAACGCTGGCAGCAGGGCGCCCGGTGGTGACAGTCACCGACATTTCCCGGCCCTGGGTGAGGGTCTATATCCCGGAAAACCAGATCGGCAAGGTGCGCCTGGGCGCCCCGGCGAAAATCAGAATTGACACCTATCCAGGCCGCGAATTCGCCGGCCAGGTAAGCTACGTTTCGTCACAGGCGGAATTCACGCCCAAGAACGTGCAGACCCAGGAAGAGCGGGTAAAACTGGTGTTCGCGGTGAACGTGGCACTGGACAACCGCGACGGCACGCTCAAGCCCGGCATGCCGGCTGATGTGACGATTACCACGCAGACCGCAAAATGAACCAGGCCGCCATAGAGGCCAGCGGGCTGGGCCGCGCCTTCGGCGGCATGTGGGCGGTGCGCGGGCTCGATCTGGAAGTGCGGCGCGGGGAAATCTTCGGCCTGGTTGGGCCGGACGGCGCCGGCAAGACCACTACCATGCGCCTCCTGACCGGCATCCTCGCCGCCAGCGAGGGCAGCGCGACAGTGGCGGGCTTCCCCATCCGGGGCGGCGAGGAGCAGATCAAGTCGCGCATCAGCTACATGTCGCAGCGCTTCGGCCTGTACGGCGACCTCACGGTGGAGGAGAACCTGCGCTTCTATGCCGACCTGTACGAGGTGCCGCGGCGCGAACGCGAGCCGCTGGAAGAGCGCCTGCTCGGCTTCTCCTACCTGACCCCGTTCAGGAAGCGTCTGGCGCGCAACCTCTCGGGCGGCATGAAACAAAAACTTGGCCTGGCCTGCGCCCTGATCCACAAGCCGGAAATCCTGTTTCTCGACGAGCCCACCAACGGCGTCGATCCGGTGTCGCGGCGCGATTTCTGGCGCATTCTCTACGCCATGCTCAAGGAAGGGGTGACGATCTTCGTCTCCACCGCCTACCTCGACGAGGCGGAACGCTGCACCCGCGTCGGCCTGATGCACCGCGGCCGCCTGATCCAGTGCGACACGCCGCAGAAGCTGAAGGAAGGCATCCCCGGCCTGCTGCTGGAACTGGAAACCGAGCGTCCGCGCGCCGCACGGGAAATCCTCGCCGGAAAGCTGGGCTGGAACCGCATCA
>PQAG01000019.1 GCA_003104895.1 Nitrosomonadales bacterium | reverse complement strand
ATGGGCGAACTCGGCCCCGATGCGATTGCGCTGCACGGCGAGATCGGCAAGGCGGCCAAACAGGCCGGGGTGGACATCCTGCTCTGCCACGGCGACATGTGCCGCGCGGCAGCGGCAGAATTTGGCGCCAACGCCTGGTTCTTCGAGCGCATCGAGGAAATGCTGGCCGACCTGGAAAACCTGCTCGCGCCGGACGTCACCGTGCTGGTCAAGGGCTCCCGCTTCATGCAGATGGAACGGGTGGTGAAAAGCTTCGAGGTGAAGAGTAATGGGTAATGAGCAATGGGTAATGAGCCACTACCCCGCGAAGCAGGGCGCACGGCCGCTGAGTATCCGCCCCATCGCCCATCGCCCATCACCCATCACCATTTTTCCGGAGGAAAAATGTTACTAGCTCTCGCCCAGTGGCTGGCGCAGGACATCCGCGCGTTCAACGTGTTCAACTACATCACCCTGCGCGCGGTGCTGGCGATCCTGACTTCGCTGCTGATTTCATTCCTGGTCGGACCGGCCATGATCCGCAAGCTGACGGCCTACAAAATCGGCCAGGCGGTACGCAATGACGGCCCGCAAACCCACCTGGCCAAAAGCGGCACACCGACCATGGGCGGCGCTTTGATCCTCGTGTCCATCAGCATCGCCACCCTGCTGTGGGCCGACCTGAAAAACCATTACGTGTGGGTAGCCCTGCTCACCACGCTGGGCTTCGGCATCGTCGGCTGGGTCGATGACTACCGCAAGGTGGTGCACCGCAATCCCAAGGGGCTGTCGGCCAGGGCCAAGTTTTTCTGGCAATCCCTCATCGGCGCCGGCGTCGCCGCCTATCTCGCCTACCGCGCCAATCTGCCGGTGCAGACCGAAATGATCGTGCCCTTCTTCAAATCCGTTTCCATCCCGCTGGGCGCGGTGGGATTCATGGTGCTGACCTACTTCGTGATCGTCGGCGGCAGCAATGCGGTCAACCTCACCGACGGCCTGGACGGCCTCGCCATCCTCCCAACGGTGATGGTGGGGGGGGCGCTGGGCATCTTCGCCTATGTCGCCGGCCACTTCTACTTTGCCCGCTACCTGGGCGTTCCGCACATTCCCGGCGCCGGCGAACTGACCATCTTCTGTGCCGCGCTGGCGGGGGCGGGCCTGGGTTTCCTGTGGTTCAACGCCTACCCGGCCGAAGTGTTCATGGGCGATGTCGGCGCGCTGGCCCTGGGTGCCGCGCTCGGCGTGGTGGCGGTGATCGTGCGCCAGGAAATCGTGTTTTTCATCATGGGCGGCGTGTTCGTGGTGGAAACCCTGTCGGTGATGATCCAGGTGGCTTCCTTCAAGCTCACGGGCAAGCGCGTCTTCCGCATGGCGCCGCTGCATCACCACTATGAGCTCAAGGGATGGAAGGAAACCCAGGTGGTGGTGCGCTTCTGGATCATCACCATGATGCTGGTGCTGGTCGGTCTTTCGACGTTGAAGTTACGCTAATGAGGAATGGGGAATGTGTGATGAGTAAAGGGCTGGAGGGGTACTCATCCCCCATGACCCATCGCTCATTACCCGGATATTCATGAACATCAAGGATAAAAACATACTCGTTCTCGGGCTCGGCGACACCGGCCTGTCCATGGCGCGCTTCCTGCTGCGCCACGGCGCACGGGTATCGGTCGCCGACAGCCGCGAAGCGCCCCCCCACGCCACCCGTTTCCATGCCGGATTCCCCGCTGTGCCCCTGATCACCGGCCCATTCAGCGACGCGCTGTTCAACGGCATCGACATGATCGCCATCAGTCCCGGCGTGCCCCTTGCCGAACCCCACGTCGCCGCAGCAGTCGCGCGCGGCGTGCCGGTAGCCGGCGACGTGGAACTGTTCGCCCTGGCCCTCGCCGCTCACCGCTCACCGCTCGCCCCTCACCTAATAGCCATCACCGGCTCCAACGGCAAGAGCACGGTCACCGAAATGGCCGGCGCCATGTGCCGTGCCGCCGGCCTCAGGACCACGGTGGCCGGCAATATCGGCCTGCCGGTGCTGGATGCCCTGATCGAGGCGGAACAGAACGGAATGCCCGGCGTCTTCGTGCTTGAGCTCTCCAGCTTTCAGCTCGAAACCACGGCCAGCCTCGATGCTTCTGCAGCCACCGTGCTCAACATCAGCGAGGACCATCTCGACCGCTATACCGGCATGGATCACTACACTGCCGCCAAAACCCGCGTATTTCATGGCTCCGGCGCCCAGATACTGAACCGCGAAGATGCGCGCACCATGGCCATGGCCCTGCCCGGGCGGCATATCGAAACTTTCGGCCTCGACGCGCCCGCCAATGAATGCGGCTGGGGCATCCTGAAGATGGACAGCCAGCAATGGCTGGCTCAGGGTTCGAGGCGCCTGCTGCCCGTAAACGAGCTGCCCCTGGCCGGCCTGCACAATGCCGCCAATGCCCTGGCGGCTCTGGCCTTGTGCCGCGCCATCGGGCTGCCCTTCGAGCCCCTGCTCGACGCGCTGCGCCATTTCAAGGGCCTGCCGCACCGGGTGGAAAAGGTGGCCGAGATCAACAGCGTCACCTTCTACGACGATTCCAAGGGAACCAACGTCGGCGCGACCGTGGCGGCCCTGACCGGCATGCCGTGCAAGGTGGTGCTGATCGCCGGCGGCGACGGCAAGGGACAGGATTTCAGCCCGCTCGCCCCGGCCGTGGCCAGGCACGCCCGTGCCGTCGTGCTGATCGGGCGCGACGGCGCCAGGATCGGCGCGGTGCTGGAAAAAAGCGGCGTGCCGTTGCTGCGCGCCGGCAGCATGGAGGAAGCGGTGCAGTTCAGCTTCAGCCAGGCTCAGTCCGGTGATGCCGTGCTGCTCTCCCCCGCCTGCGCCAGCTTCGACATGTTCCGCAATTACGTGCACCGCGCCGAGGCCTTCGTCAGCGCAGTGCGGCAACTGGCAAAGGAGGGCAAGGACTGATGTACTACCCGGCCGCCCAGCACGCCCGCTCCGATTACGACCAGCCCCTGCTGTGGTCGGTGCTGCTGCTGCTCGCCTTCGGACTGATCATGGTGTACTCCGCCTCCATCGCCAGCGCGGGCGCGAGCCGCATGACCGGCTTCAATGAAAGCTATTTCCTGCTGCGCCAGGGCGTCTTTCTGGCTGCCGGCCTGATCGCCGGCGCCATCGCCTTCCAGGTGCCGCTGCGCGGCTGGCAGAAGCTCTCACCCTGGCTGTTCCTGGCCGGCATCGTGCTGCTGGTCCTGGTGCTGATCCCCGGCGTGGGCCGCGAAGTGAACGGCAGCCAGCGCTGGCTATCCCTCGGCGTGGCCAACCTGCAGCCATCGGAATTCATGAAACTGGTCGTGGTGATGTACGCCGCCGACTACACGGTGCGCAAGGCGGCGCTGATGGACAACTTCACCAAGGGCTTCATGCCCATGCTCATGGTGATGCTGCTGATCGGCGGGCTGCTGCTGCGCGAGCCGGATTTCGGCGCCTTCGCGGTGATCATCTCCATCGCCATGGGCATCCTCTGGCTCGGCGGCCTGAACTGGCGCCTGTTCGCCGGCCTGATCGTGCTGCTGGTGATCGGCTTCCTGCTGCTGATCTGGACCTCGCCCTACCGCATGCAGCGCATCATCGGCTTCATGGATCCCTGGGCCGACCCGTTCGGCAAGGGCTACCAGCTCTCCCACGCGCTCATCGCCTTCGGGCGCGGCGAATGGCTGGGCGTGGGGCTGGGCGCCAGCGTGGAAAAACTGCTCTACCTGCCCGAAGCGCATACCGATTTCCTGCTCGCCGTGATTGCCGAGGAGCTGGGCTTTGCCGGAGTCGCCGCGGTGGTGCTGGGTTTTGCCTGGATCACGATCCGCGCCTTCCTGATCGGCCGCGCCGCAGAGAAGCAGGAAAGGCATTTCTCGGCCCTGGCCGCTCAGGGCATCGGCATCTGGCTGGCGGTTCAGGCCATCATCAACATCGGCGTCAACATGGGCCTGCTGCCCACCAAGGGCCTGACCCTGCCCCTGCTGTCCTTCGGCGGCAGCGGCATCGTTGCCAACTGCATCGCGCTGGCAGTGCTGCTCCGCGTGGACTATGAGAATCGGCAATTGTTGAAGGGGTATGCAGTATGAACTACGCCTCCTCACCCCTCACTCCTCACTCCTCACGAACCTTGATGATCATGGCAGGCGGCACGGGCGGGCACGTGATGCCGGCGCTGGCCGTCGCCGATTACCTGCGCAATGAAGGCTGGAAAGTAATCTGGCTCGGCACCCGCAATGGCATGGAAGCCACCCTGGTGCCGCAGCACGGCTATGAGATGGCCTGGATCAATTTCTCCGGCCTGCGCGGCAAGGGGCTGCTGCGCCCCGTGTTGCTGCCGCTGCAGCTGTTGCGGGCCTTCTGGCAGAGCATCAGGGCCATTCTGGCGCACCGCCCCGACGTGGTGCTGGGCATGGGGGGCTATCCGGCTTTCCCCGGCGGCATGATGGCCGCCCTGCTGGCCAGGCCGCTGGCGGTGCACGAACAGAACTCCATCGCCGGGCTGACCAACCGCGTTCTGGCCTGCCTCGCCGGCAAGGTGCTGGTCGCCTTCCCCGGCGCTTTCAAGGGCGACAAGGACAAGCCCCTGCCGTGCGGCAAGGCCGAAACCGAGTGGTGCGGCAACCCGGTGCGGGCCGGCATTGCCGCCATTGCAGAGCCAGCCGCTCGCCTTGCCGGGCGGGAAGGCCCGCTGCGGGTGCTGGTGGTGGGCGGCAGCCTTGGCGCGGCAGCCTTGAACGAGGTGGTTCCCCAAGCCATGGCCATGATCCCCGCCGCGCAGCGGCCACAGATCGTTCACCAGTCCGGCGCCAAGCACATCGAGGCGCTTCAGGACAATTACCAGGCGGCTGGTGTTGAAGCAGACTGCCGCCCCTTCATCGACGACATGGCCGCGCAGTATGCCTGGGCCGACCTGGTGATCTGCCGCTCCGGCGCCCTGACCGTGGCGGAACTCGCCGCCGCCGGCGCAGCCAGCGTGCTGGTGCCCTATCCCCACGCGGTGGACGACCACCAGACCACCAATGCCCGCTTCCTGAGCGACAGCGGCGCGGCAGTGCTGATGCAGCAAACGGAACTCACGGCAGAAAAGCTGGCCACGCTGCTACAGGAACTCACGCGCGAAAAGCTGCTGGCCATGTCAAAAAAAGCACGCGCCCTGGCAAAACCGGATGCAACGCATCACGTTGCGGCAATCTGCAAGGAGTTGGCTCATGCGGCATAAGGTAAAAAACATTCATTTCGTGGGCATGGCTGGCATGAGCAGCGAGCAGGGGCCCCGCAAGGCGGGGATGGGAGCGTCCGCGAATGCCACCGGATGCCGACTTGACCATTTACAGGAAACGCATAATGAAACATAAAGTTAAGCGTATTCATTTCGTCGGCATCGGCGGCGCCGGCATGAGCGGGATTGCGGAAGTGCTGCTGAACCAGGGCTTCAAGGTCAGCGGCTCCGACATCTCCGCCAACGCCGCCACCCAGCACCTGAAGAATCTCGGCGCCAGGGTCTTCAAGGGGCATGCCGAAGGCAATGTCGCCAATGCCGATGTCGTGGTCACATCCACGGCGGTCAAGGAAAGCAATCCGGAAGTGATCGCTGCGCGCGAGCACAAGATTCCCGTCGTGCCGCGCGCCATGATGCTGGCCGAACTGATGCGCTTCAAGCAGGGCATCGCGGTCGCCGGCACCCACGGCAAGACCACCACCACCAGCCTCATCGCCAGCATCCTGGCCGAGGCGGGCATGGACCCCACCTTCGTCATCGGCGGCCGGCTGGAAGCCGCGGGCACCAACGCGCGCCTGGGCTCGGGCGAGTTTCTGGTGGCAGAAGCGGACGAATCCGATGCCTCATTTCTTCTGCTCAACCCGATTCTGGCGGTGATCACCAACATCGACCAGGACCACATGGAAACCTACGGCCACGACTTCAACCGCCTCAAGCAGGCGTTCGTGGATTTTACCCAGCATCTGCCCTTCTACGGCATGGCGGTGGTGTGCGTGGACGATCCGGTGGTGCGCGAGATTCTGCCGCGGTTCACCAAGCCGGTATGGACCTATGGCCTGTCCGAAGACGCCAGGGTGCGCGCCGTCGACGTGCAGGCCAGCAACGGCCAGATGAAGTTCACCGTGATCCGCGTCAACGGCAAGACCACGAAACTCGACATCACCCTCAACCTGCCCGGCATGCATTACGTTCTGAACGCGCTGGCAGCCATCGCGGTGGCCAGCGAAGTGGGCGCTTCAGACGCCGCCATCGTCAAGGCGCTGGCCGAGTTCAAGGGTGTCGGCCGGCGTTTCGAGCGCTATGGCGAAGTGGCAATCCCTCTCCCCAACCCTCTCCCGCAGAGGGGAGAGGGGGCAACCGTTTCCTCGCCCGAGCAAGGGCGAGGAAGTTTTACTCTAATTGACGACTACGGCCATCATCCGGTGGAGATGGCCGCCACGGTGGCGGCCGCGCGCGGCGCCTTCCCCGGCCGGCGGCTGGTGCTGGCATTCCAGCCCCACCGCTACACCCGCACCCGCGATCTGTTCGAGGATTTCGTCAAGGTGCTGTCCAGCGTGGACGCCCTGCTCCTGACCGAYGTTTAYCCCGCTGGCGAAGCGCCCATCGTGGCGGCGGACGGMCGCGCCCTGGCGCGGGCGGTGCGGGTGGCGGGCAAGGTGGARCCGGTTTTCGTGGAAAGCGTGGGCGAATTGCCGGAAGCGATCATGGCCATGGCGCAGGACGGCGACGTGGTGCTGGTGATGGGCGCKGGCTCCATCGGCCAGGTGGCGGCGAAACTGGCAATGGATAAAGGGTGATGGACATGACGCAAGTCCACCTGCATGCAACCTTGCGCGGCACATTGCTGCTCGATGAGCCGATGGCGGCGCACGTGAGCTGGCGCGCGGGCGGCAGGGCGGAGCGCTGCTACATCCCGGCCGATCTGCAGGATCTGACGGCTTTCCTCGCCACCTGCCAGGGCCCGGTGTATTTCGCCGGACTGGGCAGCAACCTGCTGGTGCGCGACGGCGGCCT
>PQAG01000018.1 GCA_003104895.1 Nitrosomonadales bacterium | reverse complement strand
AAGCACTCCGGCTTCGCTCACTGTACGTGCTTCAGTTTTGCTCATCGTGCGTGCTCCGGATAAAGGCCAAGCAACCCTTCGCTTGATGCCGGGCAGATGCCGCGTTCGGTGATCAGGGCGGTGACCAGGCGCGCCGGGGTGACGTCGAAGGCGTAGTTGGCCGCCGGGCTGCCGTGGGGGGTCAGGGTGACGGTCACCACCTCGCCTTCTTCCGTGCGGCCGCGGATTTGAGTGACTTCCTCCGCCTCGCGCTGCTCGATGGGGATGCCGCGCACGCCGTCCTGCAGCATCCAGTCGATGGTGGGGCCGGGCAGGGCGGCATAGAACGGGATCTGGTTGTCAAAGGCCGCCAGCGCCTTGAGGTAGGTGCCGATCTTGTTGCACACGTCGCCGCTGGCGGTGGTGCGGTCGGTGCCGACGATCACCATGTCCACCATGCCGTGCTGCATCAGGTGGCCGCCGGTATTGTCCGCGATCACGGTGTGCGGCACACCGTGCTGCTTGAGTTCCCAGGCGGTGAGGCTGGCGCCCTGGTTGCGYGGGCGGGTTTCGTCCACCCACACGTGGATGGGAATGCCGGCATCGAAGGCGGCATAGACKGGGGCCAGGGCAGTGCCCCAGTCCACCGTGGCGAGCCAGCCGGCGTTGCAGTGGGTGAGGATGTTGACCGGATCGCCCTTGGCTTCCAGCCTGTCGCGAATCAGCTTCAGGCCGTGCGCGCCGATGGCGCGGTTGATCTCCACGTCCTCGTCGCAGATCGCGGCGGCCTCCTGCCAGGCAGCATGGGCGCGGCTTTCGGGCGGCAGCGGCAGGAGCAGGTTTTTCATGCGCGCCAGCGCCCAGCGCAGGTTGATGGCGGTCGGGCGGGTGGCGGCGAGGGCGGCGCAGGCCTCTTCCAGCGCCGCATCCGAAGCCCTGGCGCTCATGGCCAGCGCCACGCCATAGGCCGCTGTCGCGCCGATCAGCGGGGCGCCGCGCACCAGCATGTTCCTGATGGCGATGGCAGTGTCGTGCAGGTTCTCCAGCCGCACCGTGACGAACTCGTGCGGCAGGCGCGTCTGGTCGATGATTTCGACCGCCACGCCGTCCTCGGCGGGCCAGATGGTACGGTAATTTTGGTTCTCGACTCGCATTACAGCACCTTGACGACTTTCTTGATGCTCTCGTCTTCCGCACTGGTTTCTATGCTGAAACCCAGCCGTGTCATGAGTTTGAGCATGCTGCGGTTGTTGCCGAGCACTTCGCCCTCGATGGTTTTCAGGCCCTTGGAGCGGGCGGCGTCCATCAGCGCGGTCATCAGTTTCTGGCCCAGGCCCTTGCCGCGCATGGCATCGGCTACCACCAGGGCGAATTCGCAGCTTTCGCCGTCGGGGTTGATGGCGAAACGGCATACGCCGAGTTCCAGTTCGACCCCATGCTCCTGGGTGACGGCGATGAGGGCCATTTCACGGCTGTAGTCGATCTGGGTGAAGCGAGACAGCATCTCGGGCGACAGTTCCTGCACGCTGCGCATGAAGCGGAAATAGCGCGATTCCTCGGACAGGTCGTGGACGAATTTCTGCTCCAGCTCGGCGTCTTCCGGGCGGATGGGGCGGATGGTGATGTCGGTGCCGTCGGCGAGCTGCCAGTGGCTGACCAGGTGCGTGGGGTAGGGGTAGATCGCCATGTGGGCGTAGCGGTCGGCGCTGGGCTGGCGGTATTCCACCACCACGCGCGCGTCGGCGGCGAGCGCGCCGTGCTCGTCCACGATCAGCGGGTTGATGTCCATTTCCATCAAGAGCGGCAGCTCGCACACCATTTCCGACACGCGCAGCAGCACGCTTTCGAGCGCTTCCATGTCGGCCGGGGGCATGTGGCGGAAGGCGCCCAGCATCCTGGCGACGTGAGTGCCCTGGATCAGGTCCTTGACCAGGAAGGTGTTCAGCGGAGGCAGGGTCACGGCGCGGTCGCCCATGATTTCCACCGTGGTGCCGCCGGCGCCGAAGGTGATCACCGGGCCGAACACCGGGTCGCTGGTCACGCCCACCATGAGCTCGCGGCCGTTCGGCTTGACGATCATGGGCTCGATCGAGATGCCGTCCATGTGCGCGTTGGGGCGGTTGCGCTGCACGTTGTCCATGATCTCGTGGTAAGCGGCGCGCACCGCCTGGGCGTTGCCGAGATTGAGCAGCACGCCGCCGGCATCGGTCTTGTGGGTGATGTCGCGCGAGTTGACTTTCATCGCCACAGGGAATCCGAGCTGCTCGGCAATCAGCAATGCCTCGTTGGGGCTGCGCGCGACCATGGTCTTTGCCACCGGGATGTGGAAGGCCGACAGCAGGGCCTTGGATTCCATCTCGTTGAGCACCTTGCGCCGCTCCAGCAGGGCGCCGTCGATCACCATGCGCGCGCCTTCCACGTCGGGCTCCAGGTGGTGGGATAGCGGGCCCGGCATCTGCATCAGCAGTTTCTGGTTGCGATAGTAATCCGACAGGTAGGAGAACACCTCCACCGCCGGTTCCGGGGTGCGGAAGCTGGGTTTTTTCGCCGCGGCAAAGGCCGCGCGCGCTTCCGCCACCTGGGTGTCGCCCATCCAGCAGGCCAGCAGCGGCTTGCTGTACTGGTTGGCGAGTTCAATCACCGCATTGGCGGCATCCAGCGGCTTGGTCATGGCCTGGGGGGTGAGAATGGCGAGCACGCCGTCGACGCCGGGATCTTCGAGGCAGGCCTTGACGGCATGGTGGTAACGGTCGGCCTGCGCATCGCCGATGATGTCCACCGGATTGCCGTGCGGCCAGTTGGGCGGCAGCACC
>PQAG01000017.1 GCA_003104895.1 Nitrosomonadales bacterium | reverse complement strand
TGCCTCTCGCTGGAGGAGTGGAAGGGGATTTTTGCCGAGTGGATTCATCGCGGCGATGCGCCGGTGTTGCTGAATGCCACCATATTCTTCGATTTCCGCCCCTTGTGGGGCGATCATGAGCTGGCGCACGAGCTGCGCGAGTGGCTCAACACCCGGATCAAGGATAACCGCCAGTTCCTCAGGCACATGGTGGAGAACGCCCTGGGCAACCGGCCGCCGCTGGGGATGGTGCGGGATTTCGTGGTGGACGGCGGCACGCTGGACCTGAAGCTCAACGGCGTCTCGCCCTTCGTCGATGCCGCGCGCATCTTCAGCCTGGCGGCCGGGAGCGGGGAAACCTCGACCATCCGCCGCCTGCGTGCCGCCTGCGAGGCCTGGAGCATGAACAAGGGGGATGTGGAGGGCTGGATCGAGGCCTTTCTCTACCTCCAGCTCCTGCGTCTGCGCCTGCAGCACGAGCAGTGCGAGGCGGGCGCGGCATTGTCCAACCGGGTCAACCCGGACAGCCTGAACAGTCTGGACCGGCGCATCCTCAAGGAGGCCTTCCGCCAGGCGCGCAAGCTGCAGGCGGTGATGGAGAAATATTTCAGTTTCTGAACGGGGAGAGATTTGAGGTTTCACGTGAAACGTGTGCAGTGAGCCCGCACCATTTCCCCTAACTTCCTCAGGCCCCGTGGTGGGGGAAGCGAATCGTGACCAGCGTTCCTTTCCCGTCCCGCCCCTCATCCAGGCGAATCGTGGCGCCGTGGCGTTTGACCACCTCCGCCACGATGGCAAGGCCGAGCCCGCTGCCGCTCTGCCCGCTGCCAAGTACGCGGTAAAAGCGCTCGAACACCTGTTCGCGGTGCTGCGGCGCGATGCCGGGGCCGTTGTCTTCCACCCGCAGCACTGCCCCACCATCCTCGTAGCCCACCCCGACAGTGATGTGTCCACCGGACTGGGTATAGCGGATGGCATTGTCGAGCAGGTTGTTGAGCATTTCGGTGAGGCTGGCCGCATCGCCGCGCAAGGGCGCCAGGCGCGGAGTATCCTCGAAACCCAGGTCGATGTTCTTTTCCAGCGCCTGGGGCACCCAGCGCAGGGTGCATTCCTGYGCGAGCCGGTTGAGGTCGAGCGGCGTGAATGTTTCAACGCCCTGACCGCCCGGCTCGTTGCGCGCCAGGGCCAGCAATTGGTTCACCAGGTGGCTGCCGCGTTCGGCGCTGGTGAGGATTTGCTTCAGGGCATGCTGTTTGCGTTCCGCTCCGGTCTCGCGCAGCGCCAGTTCGGCCTGGGTAGTCAGGCCGGCAAAGGGGGTGCGCAACTGGTGGGCGGCGTCGGCGATGAAGCGCTGCTGCGCCAGCATCACCTGCCTGAGGCGCGCCAGCAGATCATTCACGGCGCGGATCAGGGGCCGGACCTCCTCCGGCGCCCTGGCTTCATCCAGCTCGCTCAGGTCGTCGCGCTGGCGGCGCGCCACCTCCCGGCGCAGGCGCTCGAGCGGCAACAATCCCTGCTTGAGCGCATACCAGACCGCCGCCACGGCAATCACGATCAGCAGCAGCTGGGGGATCACGATGTTGGCGAAAATGCCGCGGATCAGCGCCTGGCGCTGGTGTATGGTTTCCGACATGTGGAGCTGCAGGGGCCGGGCGGGGGAAGCGCCGGGATAAACCAGGCTCACCATGCGGTTTTTTTCTCCCTCGCGCTCGGTGTTGCTGAACAGCGGCCCGCTTTTCCCGCCCCGGTGGGAGAGGGGACGTCCGAGGTCGGCGTTGCCCGCCAGCATTTTTCCGTCCGCATCGCTGACGGCGTAATAAACCCGGTCAGGCATGCCGGGGTCGCTGCCGTCCGGCAGGACTGGCGTGATGTCGAACCGCTCCTTGCCGCTTCCCAGCCGCATCTGTGCCGCCACCGATTGCGCCCGCTCCAGCAGCGCCAGGTCGTAGGGCTGGTTTGCATAGTTGAGCGTGGCGACGTAGCCGGCCACCGTGCTGAACAGCCACAGCACGAACAGCGGCGTCAGCAGCCAGTTCATGAGGTGGTCGCGGAGGGAGAGAACGTCTTCTTCCATGGGGTGGTTCCATGTTGGCCTGATTGTCAGGCAGGCGCTTTGTCGATGATGTAACCCAGGCCGCGGATGGTGCGGATGGTGACGGCGGCGGGCTCGATTTTCTTGCGCAGGCGGTGAATGTAGACCTCGATGGCGTTGCCGCTGGCTTCCTCGGAGTAGCTGTAGAGCCGCTCCAGCAGCTGATCCTTGCTCACCACCCGGCCGATGCGCGACATCAGCGCCTCCAGCACCCCCAGTTCGCGCGGGGTGAGTTCCAGCGCCTCGCCGTTGATGGCGGCGCGCCGCCCGATGCTGTCGAAAACCAGCGTGCCGCAGGCAAATACCGGGTTCACGCCGCACTGTCCGCGCCGCAGCAGCGCCCGCACCCTTGCTTCCAGCTCCGGCAGGCTGAAGGGTTTGACCAGGTAGTCATCCGCGCCGAGGTCGAGGCCTTTGACCCGGTCTTCCACGCCATCGCGGGCGGTCAGGATGATCACCGGCACCTGGCGGTTGCGCTCGCGCAGGCTGCGCAGCACCTGGAGCCCGTCCAGGCGCGGCAGGCCGAGATCGAGGATGGCCAGGTCAAAAGGCTGCTCGCCCTTGAGCATCAGGCCGGCGTCCAGGCCATCGGCGACATGATCCACCGCATAGCCCGCCTGGCGCATGGAGCGGCACAGGCCGTCGGCCAGCACTTCATCGTCTTCGGCAATCAGGATGCGCATTGTAAGGTTTGTGTAAGGCCGGGAGGGTAAGGTTCTGGGAAGGCGGGGAATGGCGCATTGACGCCCAATTGCCCGCTGGAAAACAATTTTAATCGGGGAACAAGAAATGTCAAAACGCGAGATGAACTGGGCCGCAATCGATGCCGATCCGCGCTTCCAGGCTTTGCACCGCAAGAAGACCACCTTCCTGTGGGGACTGATGATTTTTTCGGTGATCTATTACTTTCTGCTGCCGATCGGCGCGGCCTATTACCAGGATCTGTTCAAGACCAGGGTGTGGGGCGCGGTCAACGTCGGCATCCTGTTCGCGCTGTCGGAGTTCGTGGTGGCCTGGACCATCGCCTGGGTCTATTCGAAGAAGGCCAACGCCGAATTCGATGCCATGGCGCAGGAAATCATCAACGACGCACACAAGATGGGAGCCTGACATGAACCAAACCTATCACAAGCTCGCTCTTTCCGCCGCTGCCCTGCTGGCCAGCGGCTCCGCCTTTGCGGCAGGTGGCGGCGCGGTGGCCGACGAGTTCAAGTGGATGACCTTCGCGGTGTTCGGCGTGATTATCGCCATCACCATGGCGATCACCTTCTGGGCAGCGCGTACCACCCACACCACTTCCGAGTTCTACGCCGCCGGCCGCTCGGTGTCCGGCATCCAGAACGGCTGGGCCATCGCCGGCGACTATCTTTCCGCCGCGTCTTTCCTCGGCATCGCCGGGCTGATCTCGCTCTATGGCTACGACGGCTTCATGTACTCGGTGGGCTGGCTGGTGGCCTACATTACCGTTCTATTGGTCATCGCCGAGCCCTGCCGCAACATCGGCAAGTACACCATGGGCGACATCCTGGCGTTCCGCAACGATCCGAAGAAAACCAAGACCGTCGCGGCGCTCTCCACCATCACCGTGTCCACCTTCTACCTGACCGCGCAGATGGTCGGCGGCGGCGTGCTGATCAAGACCCTGATCGGCATCGACTACGAAATCTCGGTGATCGGCGTGGGCATCCTGATGCTGGCCTACGTGGTGTTCGGCGGCATGAAGGCCACCACCTGGGTGCAGATCACCAAGGCCGTGCTGCTGGTGTTTGCCTCGATCCTGCTGGTGATGCTGGTATGGGCGCCTTACGGTTTCAGCCTGCCGGGCTACCTCCAGGCGGTGGTGAGTGATCCGGACGTGCAGGGTCAGGTTGCCAAGCTGCTGGGAGACAAGGCGGCCAACATGTCACCTGAAGAGCTCGGCCAGCGTTTCCTCGAACCCGGGCTGTTCCTCAAGAGTCCGATCGACCAGATCTCGTTGGGCATGGCGCTGGTGCTCGGCACCGCCGGGATGCCGCACATCCTGATGCGCTTCTTCACCGTACCGACGGCACAGGCCGCGCGCGTGTCGGTGATCTGGGCCATGGGCATCATCGGCGGCTTTTACGTCCTGACCCTGTTCCTCGGCACCGGTGCCGCCATGCTGGTCGGCCCGGCCAAGATCGCCTCGATCGACGCCGGCGGCAACATGGCCGGCCCGCTGCTGGCGCAGTTCCTGGGCGGCGGTGAAAACTCCATGCTCGGCAACTTCTTCCTCGCCTTCGTCGCCGCCGTGGCCTTCGCCACCATCGTMGCCGTGGTCGCGGGCCTGGTGCTGGCAGCTGCTTCGGCCATGGCGCACGACATTTACGTCGGCGTGATCAAGGGCGACCATGCCACGCCGCAGGAGCAGGTGACCGCGGCGCGAGTGTCCTCAGTGATCGTCGGCATCATGGCGATCACCGTCGGCATCCTCGCCAAGGGCCAGAACGTCGCCCACCTGGTGGCGCTGGCCTTTGCCGTGGCGGCTTCCTCCAACCTCCCGGCGGTGTTCCTCACCCTGTACTGGAAGAAATGCAACACCAGCGGCATCGTCATGGGCATGCTGGCCGGATCCATCACCGCCATCGCGCTGGTGATGATCTCCCCCAACATGACCTATCCCAAGGCCGTGATCAGCGGCGCCAAGAAGGTGCTGGAAGGCGAAGCCGCCCAGCCGGCCAAACCGGC
>PQAG01000016.1 GCA_003104895.1 Nitrosomonadales bacterium | reverse complement strand
CGGGCCAGCGTGGATGGCATCGCTGCGCGCGCCGGAGTGGCCAAGCAGACGCTGTACAACCATTTCCCGAGCAAGGACGATCTGTTCAGCGAATCGGCCGGCCTGATTTCTGATGCCATCGTGGTATCCCTGGACGGCCAGACCGGCGACGTGCGCGCCACCCTCCTCCGCTTCGGCACGACCTTCCGCCAGAGGGTGCATGGCGCCGAGGGGCTGGCCATGTTCCGCACCCTGATGGCCGAAGCCGCGCGTTTCCCGGCGCTGGCGCAGGCCTACTTTGCCAAGGGCCCGGAACAGACCGCGGCCCGGCTGGCGGAGTTCCTCGGCCGGGCCATGGCTAACGGGCAACTGCGCCAGGACGACCCGCGCTTTGCCGCCGAGATGCTGCTGGGCATGCTCAACAACATCGACCATTTCCGCCGCATCAGCGGCAATCACGAGCTGCCCGAATCCCAGGAAAATGCCCGGACCGGACAGATTATCGACTGCTTCCTGCGCGCCTACGCCGCAACCCACTGAACAAGGAATCGAACATGAACCGGACTTTCCCGTTGGCACTTCTGCTGATCATCGCGCTTGCGGGCTGCGGCAAGGGAGGCGGCCAGAAACCTGCTTCCGGTCCCGGGCCGGGCGGCGCCATGCCGCCGCCGGAAGTCGATGTCATCACCGTCACGCCGGGTTCGGCCACCCTCACCCAGGAACTGCCGGGCCGGCTGCAGGCCTTCCGCACCGCCCAGGTGCGGGCGCAGGTGGACGGCATCCTGGAGAAGCGCCTGTTCGAGGAAGGCTCCGGCGTCAAGGCGGGCGCCACCCTGTTCCGCGTCGACCCGCGCAACTACCAGGTCTCATTCGACGCGGCAAAGGCGGACCTGGACGTCGCCCGCCTGACGCTGGAGCGCTACCGGCCGCTGCTCGCCATCAAGGCAGTGAGCCAGCAGGAAGTCGATCTGGCCGAGGCCAGGCTCAAGCAGGCCGAAGTGGCGCTGACGCGCGCCCGCATCGACCTCGAAAACACCACCGTGCCGGCGCCGATTTCCGGCCGCATCGGCCGCGCCCTGGTGACCGAGGGGGCGCTGGTGAGCAGGGCCGGCGCGACGCATCTGGCCACCATCGAGCAGATCGACCCGATCTACGCCAATTTCACCCAGCCCGGCGCCGATCTGCTGCGGCTCCGGCAGGCCGTGAAAACCGGCAAGCTCAGGAAGGCGGAACAGGCAAACGTGGAACTGGTGCTGGAAGACGGCAGCACCTATCCGCAGCCGGGCAAATTGCTGTTCTCGGACCTGGCCGTCGATCCGGCCACCGGCAGCGTTTCCCTGCGCGCCGTGTTCCCCAATCCCGGGCACGAGCTGCTGCCCGGCGCCTTTGTCCGCATCCGCTTCCCGGAAGCCATGCAGGACCAGGCCCTGCGGGTGCCCCAGCGCGCCGTGCAGCCCGGGCCGCAGGGCCAGCTGGTGATGATCGTGGATAACGAAGGCAAGGTGGCGCCCAGGCCGGTGAAAACCAGCGGCATGAGCGGCGGCGACTTCATCATTGCCGAAGGCCTGAAAGGCGGCGAGCGGGTGATCGTCAACGGCCTGCAGAAGGCGCGCCCCGGCACGCCGGTCAAGGCGGTGCCGTGGAACCCGGACGCGCCTCCTGCCGCGCAGCCGCCGGCCGGTGAAAAGAAACAGGGGTAAACCATGTTCGCAAAATTCTTCATCGACCGCCCGGTGTTCGCCTGGGTGATCGCCCTGGTGATCATGCTCGCCGGCGGCCTCGCCATCAGGGGCCTGCCGCTGTCCCAGTACCCGGCGGTCGCGCCGCCTTCCATCGCCTTCAACATCGTCTATCCGGGCGCCTCGGCCAAGGTGGTCGAGGATACGGTCACCGCCCTGATCGAGCAGGAAATGAACGGCATCGAGCACCTGCTCTACATGGAGTCGGCTTCGGAACTGGGCACGGGCACGGTCACCCTGACCTTCGAGCCCGGCACCAACATCGACATCGCCTCGGTGGAAGCGCAGAACCGCTACAAGCGCATCGAGGCCCGCCTGCCCGACGACGTGCGCCGGGTGGGGGTAACGGTGACCAAGCCGTCGCGCAACTACGTCATGTTCGTCGCCCTGCATTCGCCGGACAACAGCCTCAAGGCCGTCGATCTCGGCAGCTTCGCCGCCGCCAGCGTGCTCGACCCGCTGCGGCGCGTCAAGGGCGTGGGCGAGGCCATCCTGTTCGGCACCGAGTATTCCATGCGCCTCTGGCTCCAGCCGGAAAAGCTCCATGCCTACAACCTCTCGCCCGGCGACATCACCCGCGCCGTGCGCGCCCAGAACGTGGAGCTCGCCACCGGCGAACTGGGACAGGCGCCCGCAGCGGCCGGGCAGCAGATGAACGCCGTGATCGTCACGCGCAGCCGTTTGTCGACGCCCGAGGAGTTCGGCAACATCCTGATCCGTACCCAGCCGGACGGCTCCGCCGTGCGGGTCAAGGACGTTGCCCGGGTGGAACTCGGCTCGCAGGACTACAACATCTTCGCCCGCCTCAACGGCCAGCCCACCGCCGCCATCGCCATCCGCGTGGCGCCCAACGGCAATGCGCTCGACGTGGTCAAGGCGGTGCGCGCCAAAATGGCCGAGATGGAACCCTACTTTCCCAAGGGCGTGAGCTGGGACGTGCCCTATGACACCTCGCGCTTCGTCGACATCTCCATCCAGGAAGTGCTGTTCACCCTGGCGGAGGC
>PQAG01000015.1 GCA_003104895.1 Nitrosomonadales bacterium | reverse complement strand
AAGGTGCTGAACATCAGCAGGCCCTTGGGCGCCAGCACGCGGCGCATGCCGCTGAAGGCCGCGTCCAGGTCGTTGCACCATTGCAGCGCCAGGCTGGACCACAGCAGGTCCACGCTGCCGGATTGCAGCGGCAGGGCTTCGAGGTCGCCGCAGACATAGGCACCCGCCGCGGATTTCACTGGCAGCATCTTTTGCCACCATGGACGCACGCCACGGGCAATCTTCAGCATGCCGAGGGCGAGATCGAGGGAAACCAGGCGCGCAGCGGCATAATGCCCCTGCAACAGGGGCCGGGCATAACCGGTCCCGCAGCCCGCGTCGAGAATGACGGCTGGCTGGTGCTTGATATATCCGAGGCGCTCCGCCATGCGGTCCGCCACCGCGCGCTGCAGCACAGCCACCTGGTCGTAGCTTGCCGCGGCGCGCTCAAAAGAGCGCCGCACCTGGCGCTTGTCGATCAGAAAAGCATCATTCACTGGAAAAACTCCCTTGCCACGCGCAAAAAGACTTCGGGGTGGGACAGGAACGGCGCATGGGCGCAGCCCGGCAGCAACTCCAGCCGCGCCCCCGGGATCTGTGCCCCCATCCACCGGGCCGCGCCTGCCGGGGCCAGCATGTCGCGCTCGCCATGCAGAATCGCCAGCGGCATCTGGAAGTTTCCCGCCTCGTTGCGCAGATCCGTATCCAGCAGCAGCTTCAGCCCCGCCTCCAACACTTCGGCGCTGGGCCGTCCCTTGGCGAACAGGGCGGCGCGCAGGTATTTCATCACCGTGCGCAACCCTTCGCCGTTGCGCGCCTGCAGGGACAGGAAGCGCAGCAGCGTGCCGGCATAGTCTTGGTCCAGGTCCTGGGCGAAGGTCCGCAAAACCGAGGGTTCGATGCCGCTCTCCCAGCCGCCGCGCTGCACGAAGCAGGGCGAGGAGCCCACCAGCATCAGGCGCCGCACCTGCTGCGGCCGGTCCAGCGCCCAGCGCTGCGCCACCAGCCCGCCCAGCGACCAGCCGACGGCATGGATTCCGGCAGGCAGGGATCCGGCCACCGCCTGCGCCAGTGCCGCCAGGTCATAAGGCTGGCAAGCGGCGCTGGCGCCATAGCCGGGCAGGTCCAGCGCATGCACCCGGAAGTGGCGCGCCAATTCAGGGCGCACGCTGTCCCAGATGCCGCCATGCATGCCCCAGCCGTGGATCAGGGCCAGGTCCGGCCCGCTGCCCGAGACCTCAATGTGCAGGCTCATCGCGGCTCCAGCTGGTGCAGCGCGTCCAGCAGCAGTTCGACATCTTCCTCGCTGTGCGCCGCGGAAAGCGAGATGCGCAGCCGCGCCGTCCCTTGCGGCACGGTCGGGGGGCGGATCGCCGGGACCAGTATGCCTTTTTCCAGCAAGCCCTGGCTCACCGCCACGGCTTCCTTGCTGGCGCCGATCAGCAATGGCTGGACCGGCGTTTCCGACGGCATGAGCTGCCAGCGTTGCAGTCTCAGGCCATTGCGCAGCATGGCGACCAGCTGCGCCAGCCGCGCGCGCCGCCAGCCCTCCGCGGCGATGAGGCGCAGGCTTTCCTGCAAGGCCACCGCCAGCATGGGCGGGGTGGCGGTAGTGTAAATGTAGGCGCGCGCGTTCTGCACCAGGCCCTCGATCAATTGCTGCGCGCCCGCGACAAAAGCGCCATAGACGCCGGCTGCCTTGCCCAGCGTGGCCATGTAAATGATTCGTGAGGAGTGAGGGGTGAGGCGTGAGGAGAAATTTTCGAGAATGCCGCGCCCGGTTTTTCCCAGCACGCCGAAGCCGTGGGCATCGTCCAGCAGCAGCCAGGCGTCGTATTTTTCGCACAGGGCCAGCAGCCCGGGCACCGGGGCCAGATCGCCGTCCATGCTGAACACCGCATCGCTCGCCACCAGCTTGCGGCGCGCATTCGATGCGGCCAGCTGGCGCTCCAGTGCGGCCAGGTCGAGATGCGCGTAGCGCCTGAAGCGGGCGCGCGAAAGCAGGGCCGCATCGTTGAGGGAGGCATGGTTCAGCCTGTCGGCGAAAATCTCGTCCTCGCGCCCAAGCAGCGCGGTGATGACGCCCAGGTTGGCCATGTAGCCGGTGGAAAACAGCAGCGCCGCGGGCATTCCGCTGAAAGCCGCCAGCGCTTCTTCCAGCTGGTGATGCGCCAGCGAATGGCCGCTCACCAGGTGGGACGCCCCCGCCCCCGCGCCGTATTGCTGCGCGCCCTGGCAGGCGGCCTCGATCAGCGCCGGGTGGCTGGCGAGACCGAGGTAATCGTTGCTGCAGAAGGACAGGAGATCGGCCCCGTCCACCCGCACGCGGGCGCCCTGCGGCCCCTCCAGCATGCGGCGCTGGCGCAGCAGGCCTTGTTCGCGGCGCTGCTGCAGGTCTTCCGAGAAATGGGGAAAAGACATGAAACGGCGCTCACGCCGCCATTGCACGGATTCCCAGCTTGTCGAACAGCGCCTGGTCGGAATCAGTATCCGGATTGCCGGTGGTGAGCAGCTTTTCGCCGTAAAAGATGGAGTTCGCGCCCGCCAGGAAGCACAGCGCCTGCACGCTGTCCGCCATTTCGCCGCGCCCGGCGGAGAGACGCACCAGGCTTTCCGGCATGGTGATGCGCGCCACCGCGACGGTGCGCACGAATTCGAGCGGGTCGAGGCTTTCGGCATTCTTCAGCGGCGTTCCCTCCACCTGCACCAGCATGTTGATCGGCACCGACTCCGGCACCGGGTCCAGGTTCGCCAGCTGGGCGATCAGGGCGGCGCGCTGGGTGCGCGATTCGCCCATGCCGATGATGCCGCCGCTGCATACCTTGATCCCGGCCTTGCGCACCCGGCCCAGGGTATCGAGGCGATCCTGGTAGGTGTGGGTGGTGATCACCTGGCCGTAGAATTCCGGCGCGGTGTCGAGATTGTGGTTGTAGTAGTCGAGCCCGGCTTCCCGCAACTGGGCGGCCTGTTCTTCCTTGAGCATGCCCAGCGTGACGCAGGTTTCGAGCCCCATGGCCTTGACCGCGCGCACCATTTCCAGCACCGGCTCCAGATCCTTCTGCTTCGGCCCGCGCCAGGCAGCGCCCATGCAGAAGCGCGTGGCGCCCTTTTCCTTGGCCTTGCTGGCGGCGGCAATCACTTCGTCCAGCTTCTTCAGCGGCTCGCGCTCGACCGGCGTCTCATGGTGCGCCGATTGCGAACAGTAGCCGCAATCCTCGGAGCAGCCGCCGGTCTTGATCGAAAGCAGCGTGCTCACCTGCACTTCATTGGGATCGAAGCGCTCGCGGTGCACCGTCTGCGCCCTGAAGACCAGGTCGTTGAAGGGCAGCGCGAACAGCTCCTCGATTTCCGCCACGGTCCAGGGCGACTTGGCCACGTGTTTCAGGTCTGCTGCATTATTCATGTGTGTTCACCTCGATTTCCATATCCTGCCAATTCTCCCGCTGCACCCGCAACAGGTCACGAATGCCCCAGGGAATCACCACTGCGGCGAAAATGGCCCACACTGCCAGCAGGCCATGCCAATTGTTGAACAAGCCGTAGATCGGCTGGCCGAACACCACCATGGCGCCTGCCACGCCGTAAAAGCGGTAACCGGCGAAACGGTTGTAATGCGCCACCTTGGGGTTGGGATGGTGGGCCACCGAGGCGTAGGCAAAAATCGACGCCGCAATCCAGATCATCAGCAGGGGCGGGATCAGCACCGCGATTATGCTGGCAAGATTGAAGATCCGGGCGGAAAAACGCTGCTGGGCGGCGCTGATGATTTTTTTCTGGTCCATACGTCAGTACGCGCGAATGATAAAATGGTCCGCATAATCAGAGATTACGGCTGACTTGTCAAATTATAGATCACTCATTCTGAACGGCTGCACAAATATTGTGCAGCGCATTCTCCCCCATCGCTGCCTGCTGTGCGGCGCGACAGGGGGAGATCAGACGCTCTGCCCGGCCTGTTACGCCAGCCTGCCCTGGCACCATGACCCGCACTGCCCGCGCTGCGCCCTGCCCACGGCGGACGGGCTGACCTGCGGCCATTGCCTGAAAGCCCCGCCCGCCTTTGACCGCACGATCGCGGCGCTGCGCTACGAATTTCCGCTGGATGTCCTGATTCAGGCGCTGAAATACCGCCATCAGTTCGCCCTTGCGCCCCTGCTGGGGACGGCGCTGGCGGAAAGCGTGCGGCAATCCGCTCCACGCCCCGATGTGCTGATCGCCATGCCGCTGCATCCCTCCCGCCTGCGGGAGCGGGGTTTCAATCAGGCGCTGGAGCTGGCGAAGGTCGTGGCCGGGCGGCTGGACCTGCCCCTCCTCGCCCACGGCGCCGAACGCATCCGCGCCACGCCGCCGCAGGTCGGCCTGCCCTGGAAGGAACGGGCGGAAAGCGTGCGCGGCGCTTTTGCCTGCACTATCAATCTGAGCGGAAAGCA
>PQAG01000014.1 GCA_003104895.1 Nitrosomonadales bacterium | reverse complement strand
GCTTGCGGCCTGACAGCCGACGAGGTGAACGTGACCCATGTCAAAGCCCTGATCTGGGGCGAAGAAGTAGATGCCTGAAGAATATGCTTATGAATGACGCCAATCTGCTTGCCATCGGCGCCCTGCCGATTGTGTTGGACAATGCGGTGACGCTGGTGCTCTAGGTGCCTTTGCCGATAGCGCAGACGGGGCAAGAAATCTGGCGCCCCGTAAAGATGAATCTGGGCACTGGAATTTGTCCGTTCTGATTGATGCGACCCGATCATTCATATTGCGCGGACTATCGAGGGGCCCTCACTGTCTCTCCAAAATATCAGCCTGAATCTCGAGCTTCCTGATCTTTTCCCATAAATTCTTGCGGCTGATACCGAGGGCGGCGGCTGTGTTTCCCATATGCCACTGCTGGTGGTTGAGCGCGTTCAGGATATAGCGGCGTTCGCAGGCTTGCAGGTATTGCGTGAGGTTAGCCTCGCGCGGGAGAGCGGCGCATTGGGCCAAAATTCCGTCCTCGAACAGGATTTCCGCCGTCAAAACATCTTCTCCCGACAAGATGTAGGCGCGTTCGATGGCATGTTTCAATTCGCGCACGTTACCGGGCCATGGGTACTCCAGCAGCGCCAGCTCCGAAGACGGGTGAAGCGATTTCTTGTCCACTCCGTGCTGTGCCGCGTACTGTTCCAGGAACAGCTCCGCAAACCACAGGATGTCCTCCTTGCGCTCCCGTAGCGGCGGAATTCTGAGCTGGATCACGTTGATGCGGTAAAAGAGGTCTTCCCGGAAAGTGCCCTGTTCCACCATCTGTTTCAGGTCGCGGTGGGTGGCGCAGACCAGGCGCAGATTGACTGGGATCGGCGTCTCGCCGCCGACGCGCACGATACTCCGCTCCTGGATGGCGCGCAGCAGCTTGACCTGCATCGCCAGGGGCATTTCGCCGATTTCATCGAGGAACAGCGTGCCGCCGCTGGCCTGCTCGAATAAGCCCTTCCTGGTGCGGGCAGCGCCGGTGAACGCCCCTTTCTCATAGCCGAACAGCTCGGCCTCCAGCAGGCTTTCCGTGATTGCGCCGCAATTGACAGCGACAAAGGGATTGCCGGCGGCCTTGGGGTCGCAGTTATGCAGTTCCAGCGCCACCTTTTCCTTGCCGACGCCGGATTCACCCGTGATCAGGATGGTGCTGGCGTGCAGCGCCAGGCGCGGCAGCATGTCGGCGATCCGGCGCATCGTCGCGGACAGCCCCAGGCCCGGTTTCGCCGCTGGAGCAAGGCGGGAAACGGCGAGGGCGCGGATTTTTTCCATCAGCAGATCGAGGTCGAACGGCTTGGTGATGTAGTCCGCCGCTCCCTGCTTGAGCAGGTTCACCGCCGTGTCGATCGCGCCGTAGCCGGTGATGAAAATGAAAGGCGGCAGCGCCACGCCCGAATTGAGCAAGCGGGCAAACATCTCGTCGCCGGATAGGTCGGGCAGGCGGATGTCGCTGATCGCCACCGCGTAATCCCTTTTACCGAGGCTCGCCAGAGCGCTTGCGCCGGTCTTGTGCCAGTCGCAGGCGAAGCCTTCCAGTTCGAAGCGGTCGCACAGGGATTCCCCCATGATCTCATCGTCCTCCACCAGGCACAGGCGGGGCAGGTTGGCGTTGCTCATGCTGCATGCTCCTCAAGCGGCAGGGTCACGGTGAAACGGGTTTCCCCGGGCTGGCTTTGTGCCACGATCTCCCCTTTCAGCTGTTGCACGATCTGGTAGGTGACCCACAATCCCAGGCCGTGCCCACCCTCGCGGCCGGTGGCGAACGGCTCGAACAGGTATCCCAGCTGTTCGGCCTCGATATGCTTACCGTCGTTCTCTACTGCCAAGGTTAAATTGCGGCTGTCGCGGTAGATATGGCAGCGCACATGGCCCTGCGGCTCCACCGCCTGAACCGCGTTGAACAGCAGGTTGATCAGGATTTGCCGCACCAGGGTCGAGGGCAGCGGCAAGATTTCCAGGATGTCGTTTTCCCAGCTTAACTCGGCCGGTTTCTTGTGGAAGTCGGGCAGCACCAGGGTGCGGGTATCCTCGATGTCCTGCACGGTCAGGGGATGGCTCTGGAATTTGGCCTCCACCAGCAGGGCGGCGATGGTGTCCTTGATCTGCAGCAGCCCCCGTTCCAGCAGCGAGATGGTTTTGGCGGTCTGGGGGTCGGCGTTGGCGTGCTTCTTATAGGTGCTGATGGTGTTCAGCATGCCGCCGAGCGGATTGTTGATTTCATGGGCGATGCCAGCAGCCAGCCGTCCCACTGCGGCCAGCCGCTCGGAGAAGAACATCTGTTTTTCCAGATTCTCCTTGTCTTTCAGTTCGTTCAACATGCGCTTGAAAGCCACCCCCACCTGGCCGATCTCGTCTCGCGATTCGTACATCTTGCACTCTTGAGCGTCAGGCAAGGCCGGCCCCACTTTCCCCATGCACTCGGCGAGCTGGATCAGGGGCTGCGCCATGCGCCAGGCCCAGTACCAGTTCATCGGCAACAGCACCGCCAGCGCCAGCAGCGTCATCACCACGGCACGCCGGGCGATGTCGTAGAAGCGCGGCATGAACATCGACCTGGAATAGCCCATCACCAGCGTCCCCACCGCCACGCCGTCGGAAATGATGGGCGTCACCATGTAAAACTTGCCCGAGCCGGGAAGTTCCACCGCTTTGGGCTCGCTGCCGCGGTAGTCGGCGATCGCCTGCTGCAGTCGCGCCTGCACCGGGCTGGCGCGGGCCGGGTCGGAGAGCATGGGATATTGCTTGGGGTGGGTGGAAACGTAGACCTGCTGGCGCGCATCCAGTACCAGGATTTCTTCCGCCTGATTGACATTCGCTTTCGGGGAAGCCTGGAACGGCGAATTGATGATTTCGTAGGCGCTCCAAACCTCGTCGTGCAAGATGGCCGGGGTGAGCGTGTGGGCCAGCACCCGTCCCATGCTTTCGGAATTCAGCAGCACGTCCCGCTTGAGGTCGTCGTAGGCGCGGAACATCAGGGAAGCGGTGACCACCAGCGCGGTAAAGACCACCAGCACGCTGCCGCGCAGGGGGATCTTGTAGCGGAAGCTGAGATCGCGGAACATGTCACTTATCCATGATGGCACGCATCATCCGGGCAATGCTGTCGAACAGGTGTTCGTCGCCTGTCACGAAGCCGTCAAGCTGCAATTGCCGCAACAGTTTTGCGCCTTCCTCGTCCTGCGGCATGGCGAGCAGGGCTTTTCTCATCGCCGACACGTCTTCCGGCGCGACCGTTTTCCCTGCCACGAACGGCGGGAAGCCGAATTCCGCCGATTTCTCTACGATCCGGGCTTGCGATGTCAGTTCTGGATGCTGCAATGCCAGCATGTCCCACACGTAGCCGTCCACCGCGCCGCCCTGGGCCAGACCGTCGGCTACCGCCACCACCACCTTGCGGTGTGCCCAGGTGAAAAATGTCTTGCTGAAGAAAGCGCTGGGTTTTTCCTGCATGCGGTACAGGTCGTAGACAGGCACCAGATAACCGGAATTGGAATCGGGATCGGAAAACGCAAACACCTTGTCCCTCAAATCCGCGATGGAGCGGGTTTGCCGATCCGAGGCGGGAACGATCAGGTAGGAATGGTAGACCGGCTTGCCCTGGTACACCGGCACCGCCAGCAGATTCATGGTCTGCTTGTTGCGCACATAGGGATAGCCGCACAGCCAGGCAAAATCCAGCTTGCCGTTGCGCATGAGATCGACGATCTCGCGGTAACTGGCACGCTGGACGAATACCACCGGCCGCTTCAGGCGGCTTTCCAGATAAGTTCGCCAGGCATTGACGAAGGCGGTCTGGTCGTCAAGGAACACCGGCGTCAGGCCGATGCGGATAGGCGCCCGATTGCCAGGCTGCGCCATCGCCGGCAACGGCAGCACCTGGGTAAGGCAGAAAGCCGCCATCGCGGCGCAAAATTTCCTTCTAGACATCGGCCCTCTTCCTTCGCGGCTAGTCAAGCTGGCATCAAATTACGAGCCCACAACACGTTACCATAGAGTAATACTTTCCCTTGGCCAAGCATAACAGAACCGTAACAGGAAACCCACAAAAGCCATTGATCCCTTTGTATATCAGCAGGTTATTTTTATGGCACGAGAATTGCGTAAACGCGCTTGTCCGGCTTTTTTCAAGCCGTGCATGAAATACATCGACCCTAGGGGGTATCTGTGAAAAAAGCGACGCAATTAACGAAGGAGGAAATCATGTCTTGGAACACAGGGAAGATCAGAATGAACCAAACGGTCTTGACAATCGCTCTGGCGACTGGCTTCGGAATGGCCATCAGCGCTCCCGCGTGGGCGCTCGACTTGTCGGTCTACGGCGTCGGCCATCTGTCCGCCGACAGCATCGACAATGGTACCAGCTCAAGCGGCTACCTTCACAGCAACTCCTCGCGACTCGGCTTCAAGGGAAGCCATGACCTCGGCAAAGGACTTTCCATTCTTGCCCAGTACGAATCGGGGGTCGACCTCACCGGCAACGGCACGGGCGACGGCAACGGCGGAGCGAACTCTAACGGGCAAATTTTCACACGCGCCCGCGACTCGTTCGTTGGCGTCAAGGGCAACTTCGGCACTTTACTGGCAGGCCGCCTGCCTGCACTCAACCAATGGCTCTACGATTACAACCTTTTCGGTGACCAGGTGGGAGACTTGGGCAATGTCTGGGGCGGCGATGGTTTGCCGGGTCGCGCCGACCATGCCATGTACTATCGCACACCGGATTTCGGCGGCCTTTCCCTCGGCTTGAGCTATGTGCCGAACCAGGGAACCAGCGGCAACCGTGCCTCCATCGGCAAGGCAGACTATGCGATCGGCGGGTTCAAACTGAGTGGCGCTTACGCCAACTTCGGCCAGGGAACAGGCAAATCTGACGCCAAGGCTTCGGCGATCATCGCCAGCTATGATGCCGGCGCGTTCAACGTGGGCGCAGGATGGCAGCGGGAAACCGATATCGGAGGCGTGTCGGGTGCCGACCGCGACAAGTACACGCTGGGCGCTGCCGTCAAGGCTGGCAGCAGTGGAACGGTCAAAGCCCAGTACGCCGGTGCCGGCAACCTGAGCGGCACCTCCGGCACTGGCACCAAGCAGTGGGCGGTGGGCTATGATCACGCCTGGGATAAGAGTACCACCTTGTACGTTGCTTACGCCAAGACCAGGAACGATGCGGGCGTGTCATATAGTGCCTACGACTGGGGCCACGGAGACCAGGGTGTGCCCCCGATTACGGCTGGCACGAGTCCGGCAGCGATCTCGGTCGGCATTGTCTATAAGTTCGACGTTGGCTTGCTGCCCCGTTGATTGACTTTCCAAGGAACGTCGGCCAGCGTGGCACGGCCCGCCCCGTCCGGAAACGCCCCCTGGCAATACGCCAGGAGGCGTTCTCATATGATCCTCACCCCGACGGGCATGCGCGGGAAGGAATTCACACTCACCGGCACCGTTTCGGATTCCTTGCCTGCGAAAGCGGGAAGTCATTGCCCCTTCCCGAAGAATGTTTTGTGACCGGAAACATGCCGTTCGACATATTACCGGATGGTAATACGATACCGGTGAAGGAATATAACCCGATGGTTACACATCTATAAGGGTACACAAAAATAATTCTTTAAAAACAAGGCAAATTACACTTGGTCCGAAAAATGCTTATTAATGAGCATAACCCGTTGCTCCAATGGGTTCCAGCGACCCGCCGGCAGCTTAGCGGAAAGAAAACACATACAGGAGGAGAACTGTCACCATGAGCGAACTGCGAACTTCATCGATCGAAACCAGGGGAAAGCCGGGGCTGAAACGCTATGCCATGGTGATCGACCTGCGCCGCTGCATCGGCTGCGATGCCTGCATGACTGCCTGCAAGGCGGAATTCGATGTGCCTCTGGGCGTGTTCAGGACCTGGGTGCCCTACAAGGTGGTGGGCACCTATCCCAACGTGAGGAAGCATTTCATGCCGCGCCTGTGCAACCACTGCGACGATCCGCCCTGCGTGCGTTCCTGTCCGGTGGGGGCCACCTACAAGGTGGAGGACGGCGGATTCGTGCTCCAGCACTACGACCGCTGCATCGGCTGCAAGGCCTGCATGGCGTCCTGTCCCTACAACGCCCGTTTCATGCTGCCCAAGAGCCGCACCTACACCGACATCACCAGCGTGGTGGACAAGTGCACCTTCTGTCACCATCGGGTAACACAGGGCCTGGCACCTGCCTGCGTGCAGACCTGCATCGGCCGCGCGCGCATTTTCGGCGACCTCAACGACCCCGGCAGCGAGGTCTCCAGGTTGGTGGCGACACTCCCGACCCAAGTGCTGCGTCCCGAGGAGGGCACCAAGCCGCACGTGTTCTACATCGGTCTGGACCGCAACAATTCCGAACATGGGCGCGCGGTTTACAACCCGCTCGACGTGCAGGCAGAAGACCGCCAGGCGTTCAACAATAACCACCAGGGATAGGAGCTAAATCATGGGTGACTTCAACATCTTCCACCACATGCCGTGGTCGAGCACCTACTCGATCTATTTCTTTACCATCGGCATTTCGGCGGCACTGTTCTTCTTTTCCGCCCTGTCCTGGTTCCGCGAGGAATTCAGGTCCTTGCGCAACAGCGCTTTTTATCTCTCGTTTGTGCTGCTGGCAGTAAGCGGTGTGCTGCTGATCGGCGATCTGTCCAAGCCGGCGCGCTTCCTCAATATCATGAATCCGGCCTATCTCAACTTCACCTCGCCGCTGACCTGGGGCGGATTGAACCTGATCTCCTTCGGGCTGGTGTCGCTGGCCTACTTTTTCATGATGCGCAAGAACGACGAGGTCATGAGCCGCAAGCTGGCGGTGGTGGGATCGCTGCTGGCACTGGGTTTGCCGGTCTATACCGGATTTGACCTGACCGTGCACCAGAACCGGCCGGTGTGGAACACGCCGCTCATGCCCATCCTGTTCGTCGCCATGTCGCTGGTTTCCGGCGCGGCGGTGGCCTCATTCCTGGGTAAAGGCACGGAGAAGCTGCAAGCCATGCTGCGCGGTTTCATGCTGTGGTCGGCTGCTGCGGTGGGCATCATGCTGATTTCCCTGCTTGGCACCACCGCCTACGGCGGCACCGGCCAGGAACTGACCTTCATGTTCATGACCAGCGGCACGCTGGGCGGCATCTTCATCGGCGTGGGTATCCTGCTCGGCACCGCCGCGCCCATCCTGCTCCTGCTCGCGCCCTTCGGGCGCCAGCAAAGCGGAATGATGCTTTCTGCCCTGCTGCTGTTGATCGGGGGAATGGCCTTGCGCTACTCCATCCTGGTCGGCGGCCAGATCGTGCAGACCTACTTTTAAAGATCGGGGAGACCAGAACATGCTGAACTTCAAAATCTCGCGCCGCGCCTTCCTCCAGGCCAGCGCCGCTACCACGGCCGCCGCAGCGGCTTCGCCCAAACTGCTCAAGGCGATGGAAACCGAACTGGGCGGCAAGGACTTCAACCCGGTGAATTTCTCCGAGCGCAAGGCGATTCCCATCACCTGCCATGTGTGCAACATCCAGGACGGGGCCATGGCGTATGTGGAGAATGGCCGCATCGTCAAGCTCGAAGGCAACCCGGAGCACGTCTCCACGCGCGGCCGCCTGTGTGCCAAGGGCAACTCCGGCATGTGGTACACCTATGATCCCGACCGCATCCTCTACCCGCTGAAGCGCGTGGGCGCGCGCGGCGAGGGAAAATGGAAGCGCATCACCTGGGACGAGGCGCTGGCTGAAATTGCCCAGAAGCTGGATGCGGCGCTCAAGGAAGACCCCAATACCATCATGCTGAAATACGGCCGCAACCGCACCGGCGGGGTGATCGACCGCTTCATGAAAACCCTGGGATCCGCCACCGTGGTCAACCATACCTCGGTGTGCGAGTCGTCGAAGAAGATCGGCATGGAGCCCACCTGGGGGCCGGACATTGAAACGCCGGATTTCGCCAACGCGAAATACATCCTCAACTTCGGCTCCAACATCATGGAAGCGGCGTATTTCCACAACCCGTACTCCCAGCGTCTGGCTGACGGCATGGCCGACAACAAGGCCAAGCTGGTCACTTTCGACGTGCGCCTGTCCAATACCGCCGGGCGCTCCGACGAGTGGATTCCGGTGTTCCCCGGCACGGATGGCGCGGTGGCCCTGGCGCTGGGCCATGTCATCCTGCGCGATGACCTGCAGGACAGCGATTTCATCGAAACCTGGACCAATGTCAGCGTCGCCGAGCTGAAGGCCCATTACCAGCAGTACACCCCGGAATGGGCCTCCAAGCTTTCCGGCGTGCCGGTGGCGACGATCGAGCGCATCGCGCGTGAATTCGCCACCACCAAACCGGCCACCACCTACACCTACCGCGGCCCGGCCAAGCACCTGTACGGCTCATACAACGAGAAGGCGTGCATGATGCTGCCGATCATGACCGGCAACATCGAGGTGAGGGGCGGCTACTGCATGCCGCGCGGCATGGGCTGGCCGCAGCCGCAGCCGGAGCCGCCCAAGCCGGCCAAACCGTCCTACCTGGCGCATCCGTCCGAATATCCGCTGGCGGGGCACAAGGTCAGCCACCTGACGCCGTTCTGGATTGCCGAGGGCAAGCAGAAGATCAACGTCTATTTCACCTATCAGGACAATCCGGTTTATACCAATCCGGGATCGGACGCGGTGTGGGGCAAGCTGTTCCGCGATGAGAAGCTGATTCCCTTCTATGTTTCCATGAGCCCCTTCATGGGCGAGGAAACGGCCCTGGCCGACATCATCCTGCCCGACTGCCCTTACCTGGAGCGCTGGGAGCCGGAATCCATGCCCAATTCCCTGTGGCCATGGCTGGGCATCCGCCAGCCGGTGATCAAACCGCTGGGCGAGTCGCGCGAAAACCGCATCATGATGCGCGACATCATCCACAAGTTGGATCCGGACGGTAAACGGGGCATGAAACAGTACTGGAACTTCAAGGATGGCGAGGATTACATGCGCCAGCATTTCGACAATGTGCCAGGGCTGAAGGAAGCGGGCGGCCTGGATTTCCTCAAGAAGCACGGCGTGTTCCCGATCTACGGCAAGCTCGACCCGGGCACCGGCAAGATCGTGGACAAGACCGGGCGCGAAATCCAGCCCGAGTACGGCCTGCACAAGAAGGAGCTGTCTTCCGCCGACATGACCGGCGCGGTGGTGGAAAAGAACGGCACCATCGTCAAGAACGGCAAGGCCATCGGCGTCCAGCGCAAGGGCAGGAACTACGCCGGCTTCCCCACCAAGAACCGGCTCATCAACGTGCGAGTGGACGAATGGGCCGACTTCGGTTTCAACCCCATGCCGACCTTCAAGCAGATTCCCTGGCACAAGGACATGAAGGACGACGAGATGATCCTCACCACCTACAAGATCAACGTCCACAAGCAGTCGCGCACCGCGGCTGTGAAATGGCTGGCCGAGATCATGCACAGCAACCCGGTGTGGATGAACACTGAAACCGGCAAGAAGCTGGGCGTGAAAACTGGCGACCTGGTGCGCGTGGAAAGCAAGGTGGGCCACCTGGTCACCAAGGCCTACGTGTTCGAGGGCATCCATCCCAGGGTGGTGGCCATTCCCACGGCATTCGGGCACTGGGCCTACGGCCGTCTGGCGCAGCTCAAGCTGAAGAGCGAAAAGGGCGGGGCCTGGGGCGCGCAGGACGACCCAGACCTGAACAACGTGTGGTGGGAAGACAAGGGCGTGCATCCCAACCAGATCATCCCGGTGGTGGTCGACCCGATCGGCGGTTCGCAAGGCTGGTTCGATACCGTGGTGAAGGTGGCCAAGGCCGGGCCGAACAACA
>PQAG01000013.1 GCA_003104895.1 Nitrosomonadales bacterium | reverse complement strand
GGGATATTTTCACCGGCCACTACATGGAACTGATGCGCCACAAGCTCGGGCTGGTCACGGATCATCCGGACGACCTTGCGCTGGTCAACAGCCTGCTCGAAATCATGCACGCCAGCCAGGCCGATTACACCCGCCTGTTCCGCAGCCTGGGGCATTTCAATTCCGCGCCGGACGGGATCAATGCAAAACTGCGCGACCAGTTCATCGACCGCGCCGCTTTCGATGCCTGGGCCGGGTCCTACCGCGCCCGCCTGCACATGGAGCAGAGCGTGGATGCGGAGCGCAAGCAGCGCATGGATGCCGCCAACCCGAAATACATCCTGCGCAATCACCTGGCCCAGGCCGCCATCCGCAGGGCCGAAGAGTCGCGCGATTTTTCGGAAGTGGACCGCCTGCTGCAACTGCTCAGGCGCCCCTTCGACGAGCAGCCGGAAATGGAAAGCTACGCCGCCCTGCCGCCGGACTGGGCGCGGCATATCGAGGTGAGCTGCTCTTCCTGAAACCGGTTGGGCATCTTATGCCAGGGTGATTCAAACCCTTTGAGCAAAACCGGCCATGCGGTAAAGTAAGCCCCTTTCAGTGCTTGGCACGACTCCGCGAATCTATTTCCATGGCCCTCAAGAAATCCGAACTCTATTCCTCCATCTGGAAATCCTGCGACGAGTTGCGCGGCGGCATGGACGCCAGCCAATACAAGGATTACGTCCTCGTCCTGCTGTTTGTCAAATACGTTTCCGACAAGTATGCCGGTGATCCCCAAGCCCTGATCGACGTGCCCGCCGGCGGCAGCTTCGCCGACATGGTGGCGGCCAAGGGAGACAAGGAGATTGGTGACCGCCTCAACAAGATCATCGGCAGATTGGCCGATGCCAACGACAGCCTCAAGGGCGCGATCAACGTCGCCGACTTCAACGACGAGGACAAGCTAGGCAAGGCTCAGGCCATGGTGGACCGGCTCACCAGGCTGGTTTCCATCTTCGAGGCCCTGGATTTCGGCCGCAACCGTGCCGAAGGCGACGATCTGCTTGGCGATGCCTATGAATACCTCATGCGCCACTTCGCCACCGAGTCGGGCAAATCCAAGGGCCAGTTCTACACCCCGGCCGAGGTCTCGCGCGTGATGGCGCAGGTGATCGGCCTGGGCCAGGCCACCCGCGCTGACCAGAGCATTTACGACCCCACCTGCGGCTCCGGCTCCCTGCTGCTCAAGGCCCACGACGAAGCGAAGAGCCGCACCGGCTTGGACCTCGCCCTCTACGGCCAGGAGATGGATAACGCCACCTCGGCGCTGGCGCGCATGAACATGGTGCTGCACGACTGCCCCACGGCGGAAATCTGGCAGGACAACACCCTGGCCCATCCGCATTTCAAGCACAACGAAACCACGCTCAAGACCTTCGACTACGTCGTCGCCAATCCGCCGTTCTCCACCAAGGCATGGACCAGCGGCCTCGACCCGACCAATGACCTTTATGGCCGTTTCGAGTATGGCATCCCGCCCGCCAAGAACGGCGACTACGCCTTCCTGCTGCACATGCTCAAGAGCCTCAAAAGCACCGGCAAGGCCGCGGTGATCCTGCCGCACGGCGTGCTGTTCCGGGGCGGCGCGGAAGGCGGCATCCGCACCCGCATCGTCAAGCAGGGCTACATCCAGGGCATCATCGGCCTGCCCGCCAACCTGTTCTACGGCACCGGCATCCCCGCCTGCATCATCGTGCTCGACAAGGAAGACGCCGCGGGGCGCAAGGGCATCTTCATGATCGATGCCTCCAAGGGCTTCATCAAGGACGGCAACAAGAACCGCCTGCGCGAGCAGGACCTGCACAAGATCGTGGACACCTTCACCCGCCAGGTGGAAACGCCGAAGTATGCGCGCCTGGTGCCGCTGGCCGAGATCGAGGCCAACGACTTCAACCTCAACCTGCCGCGCTACATCGACAGCAGCGAAGCCGAGGATTTGCAGGACATCGAGGCCCACCTCAAGGGCGGCATCCCCAACCGCGACATCGACGGCCTCGCCGCCTACTGGCAGGTGTTTCCCGCCATGCGCCAGCAGCTTTTCTCCCCTCTCCCGCAAGCGGGAGAGAGGGCATACAGCCGGATAATTGTGGGGGCGGGTTTCAAACCCGCCCCCACGGAGATCAAGGCCACCATCTTCGCCCACCCGGAATTCACCGCCTTCAACCAGCAGGTGACGCAACGCTTCGCAGAATGGAAAGAGGCCAACACCCCGCTGCTCAGCGGCATCCAGATCGGCGACCGCCCCAAGCTGCTGATTGAAACCCTGTCGGAAAACCTGCTGGAAGCCTTCCGCGCCGTGCCGCTGCTCGACGCCTACGATGTGTATCAGCACCTGATGGACTACTGGGCCGAGACGATGCAGGACGATGCCTGGATGATCGTCAGCGACGGCTGGCGGGCAAAACTGGACGACAAGCCCAATAGCGACCTGATTCCCGCCGGCCTGATCGTCACCCGCTACTTCGCCGCCGAACAGACGGCCATCGAAACCCTGGAAGCCGGGCGTGACGCCGTCAGCCGGCAGATGGAAGAAATGGACGAGGAGCATGGCGGCGAGGATGGCCTGCTGGCCGAAGCCAGGACCGAGAAAGGCAAACTCAGCGCCAAGAGCGTCAAGGACCGGCTCAAGGCCATCAAGGGCGACAAGGAACTGCTGGACGAGCGCAAGCTGCTGGAAGCCTACGCCGCGCTGATCGACCAGGAAGCCGCCGCCGGCAAGCAGGTCAAGGATGCAAACAAGGCGCTCGATGCCCAGGTCGCCGCCAAGTATGGGCAACTGAGCGAGATCGAAATCAAGACCCTGGTGGTCGAGGACAAATGGCTCGCCGCCCTGGCCGCCAGCGTGCAGGGCGAACTGGATCGCGTCAGCCAGGCGCTCACCGGGCGCATCCGGCAGCTCGCCGAACGCTACGCCACGCCGCTGCCCAAGCTGGCCGAAGAGGTGGAAACCCTCACCGCCCGCGTGGACGAGCACCTG
>PQAG01000012.1 GCA_003104895.1 Nitrosomonadales bacterium | reverse complement strand
TCGCGGATCGCGGCGCGCACTTCATCGTGCGTGTGCTCGGTGCAGCCGCACACCGGCTTGACCGCGGGCGTGGCGGAATAGTCGCCGCCCAGGGTGGAGGACAGGATCTGCTCCACCAGGCCGGAGCAGGAGCCGCAGGAACTGGCGGCCTTGGTGTGCTTCTTCACATCGTCCAGGGTGAACAGGCCCTTCTCCTTGATGGCCTTGACGATGTCGCCCTTGCACACGCCGTTGCAGCCGCACACTTCCATCTCGTCGGTCATCGCGGCGGCCTTGTTCTGGCCGGCGTGGCCGCCGTCGCCGAGATGGCTCTGGCCGAACATGAGCTGGTCGCGGATGTCAGAAACGTTGCGCCCCTCGCGCAGGAGCTGGAAGTACCAGGCCCCGTCCACGGTATCGCCGTAGAGGCAGGCGCCCACCAGCTTGCTGTCCTCGATTACCAGCTTCTTGTACACCCCGCCCGCCGGGTCGGACAGCACGATATCCTCGGTATTCGCGCCGCCGCTGAAATTCCCGGCGGAGAACAGGTCGATGCCGGTGACCTTGAGCTTGGTGGAAGTCGCCGAACCAACATAGCGGCCGATGCCCATTTCCGCCAGGTGGTTGGCGCACACCTTGGCCATTTCGAACAGGGGGGCCACCAGGCCATAGGCGATGCCACGATGGCTGACGCACTCGCCGATGGCGTAAATGCGCGGGTCGTAGGTCTGCATGGTGTCGTTCACCACGATGCCGCGATTGCAGTAAATGCCGGAGGATTCCGCCAAGGCGGTGTTGGGGCGGATGCCCACGGCCATCACCACCAGGTCGGCCGGGATTTCGCTGCCATCCTTGAAGCGCACGGCAGAAACATGGGCGCCACCCCCCCTCAATCCCCCCTTGTCAGGGGGGAAGTGCGACTCTCCTCCCCTGACAAGGGGAGGCCGGGAGGGGTTGGGGATTCCGGCGATCAGTTCGGTCTGTTTCTGCAGCAGGAATTTCAGCCCGTTCTCTTCCAGGTTTTTCTGCAGCAACCGCGCGGCAGTCCTGTCGAGCTGGCGTTCCATCAGCCATTCCGCGATATGCACCACGGTTACGTCCATGCCGCGCAGCATCAGGCCGTTGGCCGCTTCCAGGCCGAGCAGGCCGCCGCCGATGACCACCGCGTGCCTGTACTTCCCGGAGGCATCGATCATGGCGTCCACGTCATGGATATCGCGGAAGCCGATCACGCCATCAAGATCGTTGCCGGGCACCGGCAGGATGAAGGGGTTGGAACCGGTGGCCAGGATCATGCGGTCATACTCGGCGAAGGTGCCGTCTTCCGCGTACACCACGCGGTTCTTGCGGTCGATCTTGTTGACCCGCTTGTTGAGGTGCAGGGTGATGCCGTTGTCCCGGTACCAGTCCACGTCGTTGAGCATGATGTCCTTGATGGTCTGCTCGCCGGACAGCACCGGAGAAAGCATGATGCGGTTGTAGTTGCCATGGGGCTCGGCGCCGAAGACCGTGATGTCATACATGTCCGGCGCAAGCTTGAGCAGCTCTTCGAGCGTGCGCACCCCGGCCATGCCGTTTCCAACCATCACCAGTTTGATTTTCTTCATCAGTGTTTCTCCAGGAATATTAACAATGCCCGCCTCGGCTGGGCTCAACATCACTGCGGAGCACAACAGCAAACACCGTGCCAATTATTTAATGTATTGTTTTCAGATGAATTAATTGAAAACCAGCGGACTTGATGGGAAGCGCATGCACTCAAAGCAATCTGGCCAGGCTGTTCATGCCCTGATTTGGGGCGGAGACAATTGCCGCCTCTCCCAGCATGCGTTTCAGCTCGGGCATCCGCAACACTAGGCCGCCGGCCGCAGCTGGCGGCGGTAGAGGAAGTCCAGCACCGCGCCGCGGTATTCGTGATATTTGGCTTCGTTTGCCAGCGCCAGCCGATCGCGCGGGCGCGGCAGGTCCACTGCCAGGATTTCGCCGATGGTCGCGGCCGGGCCGTTGGTCAACATCACGATGCGGTCGGACAGCAGCACCGCCTCGTCTACATCGTGGGTCACCATCACCACCGTGCTGCGGGTCTCCGCCGTGATCTTCATCAGCTCGTCCTGCAGATGGGCGCGGGTCAGGGCATCCAGCGCGCCAAACGGCTCGTCCAGCAGCAGCACCTTGGGCTGCATCGAGAGGGCGCGGGCGATGCCCACGCGCTGCTTCATGCCGCCGGAAATTTCATGGGGATGCCTGTGCTCGGCATGGGAGAGGCCCACCAGCGCCAGCGCCTCGTGGGTGCGCTCCTTCAGGCTGGCCTTGCTCTCGTCCCGGCCGAACACGCGCTCCACGGCGAGATACACGTTCTCGAAACAAGTCAGCCAGGGCAGCAGGCTGTGGTTCTGGAACACCACGCCGCGCTCCGGGCCGGGCCCGGCGATCTCGCGCCCGGCGCACAGCAGCGCGCCGTCGCTCGGCAGGGTCAGCCCCGCCACCAGGTTGAGCAGGGTGGACTTGCCGCAGCCGGAGTGGCCGATCAGGGCAATGAACTCGCCCTGGGCGATGTTCAGGTTGATGTCGCGCAGCGCCACGAAGGGGCCTTTCTTGGTGTTGAACACCATGCGCACGTTTTCGACTTGGACGTATTTTTCCATGATTTTCTCCGGTGAAAGAGGATGGGCGACAGGGAATTTGACCCCATCACTCATCACCCATTACTCATAACTGAAGCGCTTCGCCATCAGCACCAGCGCCTGTTCCAGCAGCAGCCCGACGATGCCGACCACGAAGATGGCGATGATGATGTGTTCGACGTTGAGGTTGTTCCATTCGTCCCACACCCAGAAGCCCAGGCCCACACCGCCGGTCAGCATCTCGGCCGCGACAATCACCAGCCAGGCCACGCCGATGGAGAGGCGGATGCCGGTCATCATGTAGGGCAGCACCGCAGGGAAGAGGATTCTGGTGAAAATCTTCCATTCGGAAAGATTCAGCACCTTGGCCACGTTCATGTAATCCGGCGGTATGCGGTTCACGCCCACGGCGGTGTTGATGATCATCGGCCAGATGGCGGAAATGAAGATCACCCAGATTGCCGCCGGATTGGCCGCCTTGAACACCAAGAGGCCGATCGGCAGCCAGGCCAGGGGCGAAACCGGGCGCAGCAAGCTGATGATGGGCGACATCATGGCGCTGAGGAACTGGAAGCGCCCGATCATGAAGCCAAGCGGAATGCCAAGCAGCGCCGCCATGCCGAAACCGATCCCCACGCGCTGCAGCGAGGCCAGGATATTCCAGCCGATGCCCTGGTCGTTGGGGCCGTTGTTGTAGAACGGGTCGCTGAACAAAGCAACTGCTGAATCCCAGGTCTTGAGCGGACCCGGCAATTGCGGGCTGGTCTGGGACACCAGCGCCCACAGGCCGATGAACAGCGCCAGGCCAAGCGCCGGCGGGATCAGCCACTTGACAGTATTCCCGGCCATTTGCCCGATTCTGTGGCGCCAGCCTTCGCCTGGCTTGCTTTTCTCCACAGCAGCAACGGCCGTGAGCGGTTTGCCTGTCACTACGGTTTCCGGATCTGACATGATATTTTTCAAACTTTCACTTGTAATTTGGATGGCACTCATTTCTTGCTCCTTGCTGGCAGATCTCTTTGGTAATGAGTGATGAGTAATGGGAAAACCACCCTCACATCACTCATCCCACATCACCCATCACTTGGTTTAAGCCTTGATCTTGAATCCGGCCGCATAGGCCTTGGGATCCTTGCCGTTCCACACCGTGCCGTCGATCATCCTGCTGCTGCGCATGACATCTTTCGGAATCGGCGTCTTGGTCTGTGTCGCGGCTTGCTTGTAAAGCTCGATCTGGTTGACCTTTTTCGCCACCGCCAGATAGTCCGGGTCTTCCTTGAGCAGGCCCCAGCGTTTGTGCTGGGTAAGGAACCACATGCCGTCGGAGAGGTAGGGGAAGTTCACCGTGCCCTCGTTGTAGAACTTCATGTAATTGGCGTCCTGCCATTTCCTGCCATTGCCGTTGTCATACTGGCCCAGCATGCGGTCCTCGATCGAGTCGAAATCGGTGTTGACGTAGGACTTCTCGGCGATGATCCTGGCCACCTGCACGCGGTTCTTCATGTAGTCGATATATTTCGACGCATCGAGGATGGCCATGATCACGGCGCGCGCGGTATTGGGATGCTTCGCCACCCATTCCGCGGTGGTGCCCAGCACTTTTTCCGGGTGATCCTTCCAGATGTCCTGGGTGGTGGCGGCGGTGAAGCCGACGTTGTCGCGAATGGCGCGCGCGTTCCACGGCTCGCCCACGCAATAGCCGTCCATGTTGCCGACGCGCATGTTGGCGATCATCTGCGGCGGCGGCACGGTGATGTTCTTGACCTCGCTGAAGGGGTTCACGCCATATGCGCCGAGCCAGTAATACAGCCACATGGCGTGGGTGCCAGTGGGGAAGGTCTGGGCGAAGGTGTATTCGCGCGGCTCCTTCTTGATCAGCGCGGCGAGGCTGGCACCGTCCACTGCGCCCTTGGCCTTGAGCTGGCTGGAAAGGGTGATGGCCTGTCCGTTGTGGTTGAGGTTCATGAGCACGGCCATGTCCTTCTTCGGCCCGCCGATGCCCATCTGCACGCCGTAGACCAGGCCATACAGGACGTGGGAGGCATCCAGCTCGCCGTTCACCAGCTTGTCGCGCACGCCGGCCCAGGAGGACTCCTTGCTGGGCACGATCTTGATGCCGTATTTCTTGTCGAAACCCA
>PQAG01000011.1 GCA_003104895.1 Nitrosomonadales bacterium | reverse complement strand
ATCATCTCGCTCATCCACGGGAAGGGGTTGGCAGAATTCGGGAACTGCTCGTCCAGGCCGATCTGCTGGCAGCGGCGGTTGGCGATGAAGCGCAGGTACTCCTTGAACTGGGCGGCGTTGAGGCCCAGCACGCCGCGCGGCATGGTGTCCTCGGCGTAGCGGTATTCCAGTTCCACGCCCTTCCTGATCAGGCCGGTGATTTCGTTGCGGAATTCGGCCGTCCACAGGCCGGGGTTCTCCAGCTTGATGGTGTTGATCAGGTCCACGCCGAAATTGAGGTGCATGGATTCGTCGCGCAGGATGTACTGGTACTGCTCGGCGGCGCCGGTCATCTTGTTCTGGCGGCCCAGGGCGAGGATCTGCACGAAACCCACGTAGAAGAAGATGCCTTCCATGATGCAGGCGAACACGATCAGGGACTTGAGCAGCTTCTGGTCGGCTTCCGGCGTGCCGGTCCTGAATTCCGGGTTGGTCAGGGTGTCGATGAAGGGGATCAGGAACTCGTCCTTGTCGCGGATCGACGGGATCTCGTGGTACATGTTGAAGATCTCGCCCTCGTCCAGGCCCAGGCTTTCCACGATGTACTGGTAGGCATGGGTGTGGATGGCCTCCTCGAAAGCCTGGCGCAACAGGTACTGGCGGCATTCCGGCGCGGTGATGTGGCGGTAGGTGCCGAGCACGATGTTGTTGGCCGCCAATGAGTCGGCGGTGACGAAGAAACCCAGGTTGCGCTTGACGATCAGGCGCTCGTCCTCGGTCAGGCCATTGGGATCTTTCCAGGTGGCGATGTCCCGGCTCATGTTCACTTCCTGCGGCATCCAGTGGTTGGCGCAGCCGGCGAGGTATTTTTCCCACGCCCATTTGTACTTGAACGGCACCAGCTGGTTGACGTCGGCGCCGCCGTTGATCACGCGCTTGTCCTCGACGCGCACGCGGCGCAAATTGTTGATGCCGGTCAGGGCGGAGGAATGCGTTTCCTGGGCTGACGGCGCGGGCGGTGCGTCGCCAAAGCGCGCAGCCTGGGCAAACAGGTCCAGGGTGTGGTCTTCTTCAAAATTCAGCATCGTATTTTTCTCCTCCATGCTATTGGCAGGCCTCGCATTCTTCGAAACCGGCGTCGCCGGGACGCAGGGTGCAGGCCTTGCCGACGACTTCCGGCTCCGGCAGGTTCACCGCGCCCATGGCGCTGCTCATGCCACCTGATACGGGAACGGCGTTGAGTTCGCCGCCCTTGCCGGTGGATTTCTCCGCGCTGGTGGCGCCCAAAGTGCGCAGGTAGTAGGTGGTCTTGAGGCCGCGCAGCCAGGCCAGTTTGTAGGTTTCGTCCAGTTTCTTGCCGGAGGCGCCGGCCATGTAGATATTCAGGCTCTGCGCCTGGTCGATCCACTTCTGGCGGCGCGAGGCGGCTTCCACCAGCCACTTCGGCTCCACCTCGAAGGCGGTGGCATAGAGCTGGCGCAATTCACCGGGCACCCGGTCAATTTTCGACAGCGAGCCGTCGAAATATTTCAGGTCGCCGATCATGACTTCGTCCCACATCCCCAGCTGCTTCAGGTCGCGCACCAGGTACTGGTTGGCCACCGTGAATTCGCCCGAGAGGTTGGATTTCACGTAGATGTTCTGGTAGGTCGGCTCGATGCTGGCCGACACGCCGACGATGTTGGCGATGGTGGCGGTCGGCGCGATCGCCAGGCAGTTGGAGTTGCGCATGCCGTGTTTCTTGATGCGGCTCCTGAGCTTGTCCCAGTCCAGGGTGGCGGAGGGATCCACTTCAAGATAGGTTTTACCATCAGGATTGGCGCGCTGCTCTGCCAGCAGCTTGTTGCTGTCGTGCGGCAGGATGCCCTTGTCCCACAGGCTGCCGGTGAAGCTGCTGTAGCGGCCGCGCTCCTCCGCCAGTTCGCTGGAGGCCCAGTAGGCGTAATAGGCCACCGCTTCCATGGAGCGGTCGGCGAATTCCACTGCCGTTTCAGAGGCATAAGGAATGCGCAGGTTGAGCAGGCAGTCCTGGAAGCCCATGATACCCATGCCCACCGGACGGTGCTTGAGGTTGGAATTGCGCGCCTTGCCCACGGCGTAGAAGTTCACGTCCACCACGTTGTCGAGCATGCGCATGGCGGTGGCGATGGTGCGCTTGAGTTTGTCGTGATCCAGTTGGCCGTCTTTGAGATGATTGACGAGATTCACCGAACCCAGGTTGCACACGGCGATCTCGTGGTCGTTGGTGTTGAGCGTGATCTCGGTGCACAGGTTGGAGCTGTGCACCACGCCGACGTGCTGCTGCGGGCTGCGCAGGTTGCACGGGTCCTTGAAGGTGATCCAGGGATGGCCGGTCTCGAACAGCATGGAGAGCATCTTGCGCCACAGCTGCACGGCGGGGATCTTCTTGAACAGCTTCAACTCTCCGCGCGCGGCCTTGTCCTCGTAGGCGGTGTAGGCGGCCTCGAAATCCTTGCCGAAGCGGTCGTGCAGGTCGGGCACGTCGTTGGGGGAGAACAGGGTCCAGTCCTGGTTTTCCATCACGCGCTTCATGAACAGGTCTGGGATCCAGTTGGAGGTGTTCATGTC
>PQAG01000010.1 GCA_003104895.1 Nitrosomonadales bacterium | reverse complement strand
CTCCGCCATGGACGCCTTCAACGGCATTCATTTTCTCCCCTTCTATTACCATTACTACACTACTGAGCAGGCTGCGCTGTTAAGCTTGGCATCCGTGTGCCTGATGTACGCCCCCATAGGAATTCTGGCCTGGGCATCCTGGAATCCGCCGGGACTGGCGATGCTGCTGGCAGCGCTGATAGCCGGATTCATGGAAACGAGCAAGCTGTTCCTTGAGACGCTCCACCCCGATCCTACCAACCTGCTCATCGCCGGGTTTTCTGCCTGGGCAACAGCGAAACTGGCCATGCGCCTTGCCTCGGCCCCTGCAATGTCCGCCGGGGCGCCGAAGCGCAATGACACGCCTGCCGCACCGCCAATGCGCCGCCAGCTCGATGATGGCGAAACGGAGGCTTCCAGGGCCAAGGCGCCAGCAATAGATGACCAGACATTGGACGCGACAGCGCCGGCAGTGCCGCTTGCCATGCTCAAAAGACCGTCGTGGACAGGTTACTCCGTACTGATTGCAACCCTGGCGTGTACCGGCTGGGGCGTGGCAACTTTCCCCGCCCAGCCCGCCCTCCTCGGCCTGCTTCTGGCTGGCTATGCGGCCCTGATCTGGCACCGTCCGCAGTTTCTGCTCATCGTTGTCCCGGCCGCTCTGGCGCTTTTCGACCTCGCCCCATGGAGTGGGCGCTTCTATTTCGACGAGTTTGATCTTCTTCTCTTGACCAGCATCGCCGTTGCTTATGTCCGGTTACCCCCCGCCCCGCGCCATTCGAAACACGACCTGCTGTTCCTCTCCCTTGCGGCCTTGCTGGGCATTTCCTATGCAGTCGGCGCCGTCCGCGGCTTGCTGCCGTGGCAGGTACCGGAGGCAAACGCATTCGCCAGCTATTACAGCCCCTATAACGCGCTGCGCATCGCCAAAGGTGCATTTTGGGCATTCCTGTTATATGGCCTGCACGGGCGCCTTGCATCCGCCGGACATGATGTTCGCAGGCTTTTTTCATGGGGGATGGTTTGCGGCCTGGCTGGAACGGTGGCAGTAATCGTCTGGGAGCGTTTCTTATTTCCAGGATTATTCAATTTCACCGGCGTTTACCGGGTGACCGGCCCCTTCTCCCAGATGCATACCGGCGGAGCCGATATCGAAACCTACCTGACGCTGTCGCTGCCATTCCTGCTGGTGCTGCTCTTTGAGAGCCGTAACTGGATAACCAGGCTGGCCGGTATCGTGTTGCTGGCTGGCGCTACCTATGGGGTGATGGTCACCTTCTCGCGCATTGGCTACGTTGCCTATGGCATCGCTCTGGCACTCACTCTGCTAGCGCTCACGGCAAAATCTGGCAATGCGTTGTGCAACAGGTTTTTCAAACACGGCATGGCGGCTTTTGTGCTTGCGGCACTGGCTCTCGCCGTGGCGTTGCCGATCCTGAAAGGACCATTCGCACAGGAACGTCTGTCAAGGACCGGGGCAGATTTTGGTGCACGTCTGGTTCATTGGGGCGATGCATTGCAGATGCGCGACCCCGGCTGGCCCACGGCACTGTTCGGGATGGGAATTGGCCGATATCCGGAAACCCATTACTGGCATGGCGAAAAAAGCCGAGCCGCCGGCTACCGCTTGGGCGCAGAAGCCAGCAATACCTTTCTCCGGTTGGGTTCGGGCAGCCCGCTCTACATGGAGCAGTTTGTCACGATAAAACCACAACATGATTATTCGTTCAGCCTGAACGTCCGCAGCGAGCAGCCTGAAAGCCAAATCACCGCATCGATCTGCGAGAAATGGCTGCTCACCTCAGCGCGCTGCACCTTCAAGTCGGTTGATGTCACAGGAAACGGAAGCTGGCAGCCGGTCCAGATCCAGATGCAATCGGGTGACGTGGGAAGCGGCCCGTGGTATGCCACTCGCCCCGTCAAGCTGTCGGTCTACAATGCCAATGCCCATGCCGTGATGGATGTGGACAACGTGCGCTTGCAGGCAGTGGACGGGAACGACCTGCTGGTCAACGGGGATTTTTCGCGGGGTCTGGACCGGTGGTTCTTCACCGTCGACAACGACAAGCCATGGCATATCTGGAGTTTGCCCATCCAGGTTCTGTTCGACCAGGGCTGGCTGGGAGTTGCCGCCTTGGTCCTGTTCGCAGCGGCCGGCTTGTGGCGTGCCGGGCGTGACGCCTGGCACGGCGACTCGATGGCGGGCGCGATGCTGGCGTCCAGCACCGGCTTCCTCGTGATAGGAACCCTCGACAGCCTGGTGGACAGTCCTCGGCTGATCTTCGTGTTCCTGCTGCTAATGTGGTTCTGCGGACGGGCCGGGAACAATACTCGCCCCATCCTGAACGCTCCCTCGGAGTAACTGCTCAATACAATAGATGTCGCCGGATTTGCATGCTGGCAATAAACGCGGAGCCAAATGACTGCTGCCTAAACCCAAACCACGCTTCCGGCATTCATAACAGGGAAAGCCACAGCCTCAGGGGCAACTGGAACTGCCTGGCAGGAACATAGCACCACTTACAATCTCGGCACCACTCGAACAGAAGCTATACGGTCCACCTTCAGGGCCATGGACGCTGTATGTATAGCTCGGTCCGCCGGTATAGGAGTAAGTAACAGAGTTCGAAGCGATGCTCCAAGTTCCGACCTGCTTTGTTGGATCAACCTTATCGGTGGGACCCTTCTTGAAATCCCAAAGTGCACCGCCTGCCCGATGCTGCTCCTGCCACTTTTCGGCACCCCGCGCAGCACACACTGTATTGCCCGTGATCAAAAGATTAAGCTTGCTGCCTGTCACTTTGGTGTTTGAGTTGCAGTCGGCCATTGCCCCGCCTGAAATCCCTGCGAGCAAAACGAGACTTGTAACCATCAGACGCTTCATAACCGTTTCTCCTTTCAAGTGAATAATGCTGAGTCAATTCCTCGCATGGAAATGAGCCTCGTTGGCAAATCTATTGATGACCTGACTTTATGTACAGCAATTTTCACACCATTTACAATTATTATTTTCTTATCAATGGGATATCAAGAAACCTCAGTCAACCGGAGTTGCATGTGTAAGCTTTCCCGACAAATACTCAGCCGCCAGATCCCACCGTCGAATGGTGAGTTTGAATTGAAGCCTCTGATCTGACCGTTTTGTGCATGATAGCAGCCACGACCAGCTCGGCCGCCTGATCAGGCGAGATCGAAGTTGTGTCGAGATGGATTTCGGGTGTTTGCGGGGCCTCGTAAGGGGAGTCGATTCCCGTGAAATTTTTCAACTGGCCGCTTCTGGCCTTGCGATAAAGTCCTTTCGGATCGCGTTCTTCCGCAATCGAAAGCGGGACGTCGACAAATATCTCGAAAAACTCGCCTTCTTCCAGCAGTTCCCGCGCCAGGCGGCGTTCAGACCTGAAAGGAGAAATGAACGCGACCAGTACGATCAGGCCGGCATCCACCATCAGCTTGCCTACTTCCGCCACTCGGCGGATGTTTTCCACCCGGTCTGCCTCGGTGAAGCCAAGGTCCTTGTTCAGGCCGTGGCGCACGTTGTCGCCATCGAGCAGGTAAGTGTGGCAGCCCATGGCGTGCAGCCGCTTTTCAACCAGATTGGCGATGGTGGATTTGCCCGAGCCGGAAAGGCCGGTGAACCACAGCATGCAGGGCTTTTGTCCCTTGCTCTCCGCACGGCTTGCCTTGTCAACATCGACTTGCTGCATGTAGATGTTCTGGGCGCGGCGCAGGGCGAAGTGCAGCAGTCCAAGCCCGGCGGCATTGTTGCTCTCGCGATCGATCAGGATGAAACCGCCCCTATCCCGATTGTCTTTATAGGCGTCAAAGGTGATCGGCCGGTCGACGCTGATGTTGCACACACCGACGGCGTTGTTCTGCAGGTTTTTTGCTGCCAGGCGCTCCGGTGAACCGGCATTCACCTGGTATTTGATGCCGGTGACGGTGGCGGCAGCCGTCTGGGCCCCGAGCTTGAGCAGATAGGGCCGGCCCGGCAGCATGGGGGCATCGTGCATCCAGATAATCGTGGCTTCGAACTGGTCGGCCACACTTGCCGGCGCATTGGCTGCAGAAATGACATCATCGCGCGGGATACCGGCTTCCATCGATTCCAGACAAGCCGTCAGAGTGGCGCCGTGGTGCCACGGCATGCTGTCGCCGGGCTCTGCGATATTGCCGCCGTGCAAGGCCGAAAGTGGAATGGCAATGAAATGTTCCAGGCCGATCTGGCGAGCGAAGCCGCGGAAGCCGTCAACGATGCGCTGGAACACCTCTTCCGAGTAGGCCACAAGATCCATCTTGTTGATGGCCAGGATGACCTTGCGGATGCCAAGCTGGGATATCAGCTGGCTATGCTGGCGGCCCAGGGTGAGCATACCTGTGCTTGCGTCGACAAGGATAACCGCCGCATCGGCAGAGAAGAGCCGCAGGGCGGCGTCGCTCTGATCCTGATCCGCGTTCAGTTCATCAGCCAAGGAGGAGGAATCGGGGCTGCCGGCGCCCTGGACTTCTGCCCTCTTTGAACTGGCATCCAGCAGGACCAACTGTCCATCGAACAGTGATATTGAGTGGCAGGGCAGCCGCCCTGCCAGGGTGTTCTTGCCGGAATCGGCGCCTCCGCAAATAATGAAGCGCAAATTCCTCTGCTGGCTGTTCGAACGTGCATCGATGATGGAAGAATCTGAAGGGTAAGCCATATGGAATCTTGTTAGCGCGGGATAATCGGATGGATTGCGAGTCATAAGAGCAATGCCGTCATGGTGGAAGTATAGCCGCTCCCAGCAGACTCTAATTAAGGAATTTTCAGGAAACTAACGCTTCCTGAACCACTGCTCTAGCATCATCAGCACCCAGACCATGGTGCCGTGATAGCCTGCATGCTCGTCCAGATGCTGCCCAAGCAGCTTGTCGATGAAGTCGGCGCGCACGATGTGGCGTGATTTCAGATCATTCAGGCTGTCTGCAGCCAAGGACTGCAACGGCTTGTGATTCTGGAGCCAGACGCCAAAAGGCAGGCCGAAGCCGTGTTTTTGCTTGGTGATGATCTCGTCCGGCAGGGTTCCCCGCAGCGCCTCCTTGAAAAAATAGCGCAGCTTCGTCCCCTTGAGCTTGAGCTCCGGCGCGAGCCGTGCGGAGAAGGCCACCATTTCGTCGTTAAGAAACGGGAATGCAACCTCCATCCCCGCCAGTTCGCATGCCTTGGCAACCTTGGGCAGGTCGTTGTCGGCAAGGGTGAACTTCAGGTCAAGCGCGAGCATATGGTTGATCAGGCTTTGCGCGTGGGCCTGGTTATAGATTTCATTCAGGCGGGAGAGCGGTTGGCCCGGATCAACCGCAGCCAGAAACTCCTGGGTAAAAACTTCCCCAGGGCCGTAACGCTCCAGCAGGTTATAGGTTTCCAGACGCGCCGGCATCGGCACCGAGGCCTGCTCGATGTAGCTGCGCGCCTTGCGCACCAGCGGGATCCGCTGGCCTCCGGGAATATTGAAAACAACGGGTTCGAGAACCCCCTTGCGCAAGGCCGCCGGGATGCGTTCGTAAAGGGAAAAGATGGTTTGCTTCGCGTAGCGCTCGTTGCCGCCGAACAGTTCATCGCCCCCGTCGCCGCCCAAGATCCTGCTCAGGCCATCCGCCCTCGCCATGCGTGCGCAATAGAAGGCGGGCACGGCGGAGGCGTTGCCGAAGGGCTGATCGAAGATCGCCGCAATCTGCGGAATGGCCGCCACCACATCGTCCGGCGTCACGTAATATTCGTGATGCCGGGTAGAGAAATGCCGCGCCGCGATGCGGGCATATTCCATCTCATCATAACCCTCGGCTTCAAAGCCGATGGAGTAGGTGCGGGCTGGCCGGCCACTCACCTCCCCCAATATTCCCGCGATCGTGGAGCTATCCGTCCCGCCGCTGAGAAATGCCCCCACCTCCTGATCTCCGGCGGCATCGCGCACGCTTGAGTGCAATAGGCGCAGAAATTCCGGCTTGAGCTCGTTAAAGGGTTGCTTTTGCTCTTCCAGGAACCGCATTTCCCAGTATCTCCGGGTTTCTGCCCTTCCTTTCCTGTAGACGAGGTACTCGCCGGGCAGAAGGCGCTGCTGGCCCTTGTAGATCGTGCCGGGACCGGGAATCATGTGGAAATAGACGTAGTTGTACAGGCCCTGGGAATCAATTTCCGGCCTTGCCTGCGGGTGAAGAACGAGCGCATCCGCGGACGAACCGAATATCAAGCCCGCGCCTGAAGCCTGGTAGGAAAGCGGCTGTGAGCCCATACGGTCGATTGCCAGAACGGCCTCATCAGCGTCCTCGTCCAGGATGCAAAGAGAGAACGCGCCCGACAAATCCGCGCAAATTTGCTCCCCCTTCTCCAGCCAGCCCGCAGCCAGGGTTCTGGCCACCCCCTCTGCCCGCGCCAACTGGGCCAAACGCGCATCCCTGAATCCTGCCTGGCCCCATACTGCGGCCAGGAGACCTTCCTTCTGGTATATGTGAGCGCTTTCACCGCTGGCAGCGACCGCCAGGGCGCTCTTTTCTCCCGCCAATTTCTGGATGCCCGCAGCATCGTAACGTGCCAGCGCTCCAGCCATCCTTTCAACCAGCTGGCGGTTATCGGCTGCTGAGGCGCCATAGCCGATCCAGCCGCACAGGCCGCTCACAGCGGCCTCGCCTGATTTTCAAACATTACTGCCCCTTTGATTAAACCCGATGCTTTTTAATTATTGTAAAGGCGGAAAATGGAATGCTTCGCGGCGAGCCGCTTACTTGATCCCATGACGGCTCATCAGATCATAAATGGTGGGCCGGCTGATGCCGAGCAGTTCTGCCGCCTTGACAACATTGCCGTCCACCCTTGCCAAGGCCTTCACCAAAGCCTTGTATTCGGCTTCCTCACGCACCTTGCGCAGATTGATAGGCTCTTCCATTGCGGGGGAAGCCTGCAATCCAAGGTCATCCGCAGTGATTTGGGGGCCATCCGCCATGATGACGGCACGCTTGATGCAGTTTTCCAGCTCACGCACGTTTCCTGGCCATGGATGGCTTTCTATCGCGGCCAGCGCTTCCTGGCTGAAACTCAGCGAGGAACGCCCTTCCTGGGCGCAGAACTTATTCTTGAAGTGATGCGCCAGCAGCGCGGCATCGCCCACCCGGGCCCGCAAGGGAGGGATCGTAACCACAATCTCGCTCAGCCGGTAATAGAGATCCTCGCGGAAGCGCCCCGCCTCAATCAGTTCCTTCAGATTCTGGTGCGTTGCACACACGATACGCACGTCCACGGGAATCTCTTCTCGCCCCCCGATTCTTTCGATCACCCTTTCTTGCAGGAAGCGCAGGAGTTTCGCCTGCAGGGACATGGGCAGGTCCCCCACCTCGTCCAGGAAAAAAGTGCCGCCATTGGCAAGCTCGATCTTGCCCAGGGTCTGCTTGACTGCCCCGGTAAAGGCGCCCTTCTCGTAGCCAAACAGTTCGCTCTCCAGAAGGTTTTCCGGAATCGCCGCGCAGTTGATGGCCATGAAACGCTTCCCCTGCCTGGAGCTCAACCTGTGCAGCGCTTTCGCAAGCAGTTCCTTGCCCGTCCCGCTATCTCCCAGCAACATGACTGTGGCATCCGAGGGCGCCACCTTCTCCACGTTGCGGCACACCTTGAGCAAGCCGGGGTCACGGCCGATTATGCCGGACAGGGGGGAATCAGCCTGAGTCTGCAGCAGATTGCGGTTCTCCTGCTGCAGCGCATGCAGGTAGAAAGCACGTTTGATCACCAGGCCCAGCATCTCGGGATCAAAAGGTTTCTGATGAAAATCGTAAGCGCCCATGCCGATGGCTTTCACCGCGTTGGCATGATCCTGGTTGCCGGTAAGAACGATCACCTTGGTATCCGGCGCAAGCGCCAGTATCTGTTTCAGGGTAGCCAGGCCCTCGGAGGCACCATCCGGGTCGGGGGGAAGCCCAAGGTCCATGGTGACCACCGCCGGCTCGAAGCGGCGAACCTGAGCGAGCGCGCTTTCACGCTCCCCCGCCACCAGCACTTCATAAGCGTCAAAGCTCCAGCGCAGCTGTTTTTGCAGGCCGGGGTCGTCTTCGATTATCAGCAGGTGTTTTTTGTTCTGGCTCACTTGTTTCCTCTTGCCGTTATGCGGCTTTCTCGACAGCATGACTCTGGTTGTAAAGCGGCAATGTCATGCGGAAAGTCGTGCCGCTTGAGGGGTTGCTGGCTACCTCAAGCTGTCCGCCAAGTTCGTGGACGTATTCCCGGCTCTCGAACACTCCGACGCCCATGCCTGCCGATTTTGTGGATTCAAAAGGCTTGAACAAGCGCTCGCGGATGAACGCATCACTCATGCCATGCCCTGTATCCTTGACCTCGACGACCGCGGCGGCTTTCTCCCTGGTCAAGCGTACCCGGACCTGCCCGCCGCGGGGAGTGGCTTCTATGGCGTTCTGGATAAGGTGCCCGATGACCCGTTCGAGACGTGCCCAGTTGGCCAATACCGTCTGGCCTGGCTCCTGTATCTCCAGCTCCGGTTTCGGCTCGGCCGCAGACCTTGCTGCAACCGCCTGCTGCAGCAGCTGGTCGATGAAAAGCGGTGCAGGCTTCTCGATGGAGGCGCCGCTGCTCAATTTCTGCAGGAGCCGCTTCATTTTCTGAACGGAAAGATCCACCGTGTCGATCATGTCTTTCTGGAACTCGGGATTATTCTTGTGTTTTTCGGCATTGGAAAGCAGGAGCGACAGCTGGGAAACCAGGTTTTTCAGGTCGTGCACCACAAAGGTGGACATGCGATTGAAAGATTCGAACTGGCGCGCCACCATGAGCGCATTGTCCGCTTCCTGTTGTGCAAGGTAACTTGCTGCCTGGTTGCCGGCGATTTTGAGCAGGTCGTTCACTTCCCAGTTTAACCTGATTCTGCTCCTGGGCTGCGCCAGCACCATAAAGCCAAACAATCTCCGCTGCTGGATCAGCGGAACCACCAGCCAGGCCCTGGGAATGGATCGCAGCCATTGAGGCATGGCAATTGCGCCATATTTTTCAGGATTCGAGTCATATTCCTGCAAGTCGATCACCCACTGCCTGTTTTCCAGAAACTGGCAAAAGGAACTTTTTTCCGGTTCTTCCCCTTGCGCCAGGGGCATGTTCCAGTGCGCCACCAGTTCGCAACTACCGGAGTCCCGCCTGATCCACAAAGCGCCGCCGGGGCTTTCCACCAGCTCGGCTACAGCCTGGATGGTGCGTTCTCCCAACCCATTTCCGACCTCGGAGAGGGCACGGGTGAAGCGCAGCCATTCCTCCCGGTAATCATAGTTGTAATTGAAAAAATGCTTGCTGATGAACACCTTGAGCCATGAACGCAAGGTTCCTGAGAAAAGCACCCCCAGGAGCAGAATCACGGCGCCAAACAGGAATACCGCCTGCAAGACCGTTCCCCAGTTTCCTCCAAAAAAACGCAGGTAGTAGCCGGCAGCTGCCATGGCCAGCAAGTAGAGAGCGGCACCGAACAGTGCCGCGGAATGGAACAGGATGCGGCGCGACACCGAAATTTCCAGAGACCATTGTGGATTGCGTGCGGCCGACACTGCGATAAGCGGAACAATCAGGGCATTGACGATCCCGCGTGCGGCCCATATTTCCGGATTCACTTGCCGGAACAGCATGGCCTCGCTGTATAGGTAAAAATCGTAGGCGAATACCCCGCCGACCCCCAGGCAGATGTATTTGATCCCCCAGCGCTGCTTGGCGGGTGTATTCCGGTAGAACTGTTCCACCAGGATCATGCCCATGACCGCCATTGCTACCCGCCCGGTAATGACAGTCATGAAAGCAAGCGTGCCGTGGGGAGGCGAATCCCCCCCATGGATGTACACGGTTGCAAAAAAAAGCAGGAGGTAAAAAGCCGCGATGGGTACTACAAATGGCCTCATCCTGACAGAACCCGAAGCATCCGTTTTCTGAAAAGGCCCCAGCAGCATGACCAGGAAAACAGACCAGCCGGCGTTTCGAGCAATTTCCAGGATATCTGTCAGGAACGACAAAGGGCGTCCCCTGGCAACCTGGTAAGCAACCGTCGCCGCCCAGAACGCGGCAAGAAGACAGGCGGCAGTCAGCATTATTCCATGCAGCCGGCCGCGCCAGCTGGTCAACAGGAATCCGCTCAGGAAAAGAAACGCGACAGCTGCTATGGAATAGCTATATGCCGCAATGTTTGTCAACATGGAAAGCCGTGTCCCGAAATCATCTCCCGCCCTTGCCAAACAGGACAACCTGGACAGTATCTATCAGTATTATTATATCCAGGAACAAGCTGTTGTTCTTCACATAGTACAGGTCATATTGGAGCTTTTGCACGGCATCCTCGACCGATGCTCCATATTGGTAGCGCACCTGGGCCCAGCCTGTAATCCCCGGCTTGATGCTGTGCCTCACGTTGTAATAAGGGATTTCTTCGCAGAGTTGTTTCACAAAATAGGGCCTTTCCGGCCGGGGGCCGACGAAACTCATTTCCCCCTTCAGAACGTTCAGAATTTGTGGAAGTTCGTCGATTCTCAGTTTGCGGATGATCCGTCCTACTCTCGTCGTTCGCGGGTCGTTTTCAGCCGCCCATTGCGGCTTTCCTGCTTTCTCAGCGTCATTTCGCATGCTGCGGAACTTCATGACGACGAATGGCTGGCCATCCTTGCCCACCCTCTCCTGCCGGTAAAGGATCGGCATGCGATCTTCGATAAAAATGCACATAGCGGTAATTATCATGACGGGGAGGGTGGCAATCAAAAGGATCACGCTTGCGAGCAAATCGAAACTCCTTTTAATGGCGGCCCGCATGAAACTCTGGTCAAACCCTCCACCGAATACCAGCCAGCTTGGCTGGAGAGTGTCTACCCTGATCTGGCACATTTCACGTTCAAAAAAGGTCGCCGCATCGCTCACTTTGACCCCATTCAGCTTGCATTCCAGAAGTTCCTTGATAGGGAAGCTTCCGTTGCGCCGGTTCTGCACCGCCACAATCACCTCGTTTACATTGTGTTTTTTTGCCATGGATGCCAGCGACCCGCTCACTGGCAAGACAGATGAAGAAGGCACGAAGCATTCTTCTTTTGGCATCGGGACAAAACCAACGATATTGAATTTATGATGACAGTGATCATTTGCGGCCAGATCACCGCATTCCCTTGCAACTGCGCCAACGCCAAGAATCATGACCTGCGGCTCCAGAAGACTGAGATCAGACCACCGGAAAAAAACGACCCGCGACAAAAGGACTCCCAAGGCGGCAATTATCATGACAATCCCCAAAATGCCGCGGCCGAAATACAAATCCGGCGCCAAATAGAAAACCAGGGTTATGAGCCCGAACCCCAAAGCAAAAGCGGGCATGAGGTGAAGCAAGGTGCGCTTGAAATCCTCCTTGTAATCCAGCTGATACATCCCAAGCGCAGTCATGCTCAAAACCATCACAAATGCAAAAGTCACGGCCTGAGGAAAAAGCTCTGAAAACGGTGAGGAAAAAATCTGCTCAGGGCTCATGAAACGGATGGACGCGCCCAGATAGACTGAAGCCATCAGGATGAGCACTTCAATCGCAAAAAGGATGATTCCCGTAATCGAGACGTAGTGATTGGAAATCCGAAACACTTCCTGTTCCTCGCGATTCTTAATTGAGTTCACTGCAATCCGGTCAGGAAACCTGCGGTTCGAACCGCTCAGAATGGCTCTACACGGCCATGCTGGATTCCTTCCCAGGCAAATCCTTACTGACTAGCATGCAATGAATATGCCATGTCAATAGCCGCTTGATTTATTGGGGTTTAGTTTGATGAAGGGTGTTGCTGCCGCCGGGATCAAGACTGAACTCTTGACGATGATGTCGAGATATTGACGGGAATCCTTGCGCCCCCCAATAATCCATGGTGACTTTAGCAACTGTAACTGCGCGCTGGTTTCATGGGCACTGCCGGGCGCCATTTCTCGTTATGTTCATTTCTGCCGCAACAGGTCACGTACATAGTTACCCGGGATCGCATAAGTAATTCCGCTCGGATGACTCAACGCGCTTTCCTTCATCCCCTTTACTAATACCATGTTGATGATGCCGTAGACGACCCCGGTTTCAGGGTCATAGACCGGGCTGCCGCTGTTGCCGGGATAGGCTGTTCCATCAAGCTGAAAAACAGTGTAAGCCGATTTCTGGAGCTGGGTGATCACTTTCACGTCCAACTGCCTGGAATTCTGCGCCGGCAAAACGACGGGGGTGATCGAAGAGAGCATCCCGCGGTGGGTCACAGGATGGAAGCCGAGAATCATGCCGATTGGAAATCCGGTAAAGGCCAGCGCCTGCCCTTCCCGTACCGCGCCGGAATCACCGAGTTCCAAGGGCGGAAGCGCTGCCCCGCTGATTTTGAGCAGCGCAAGGTCGTGTTCCTTGTCATGCGCGACCCGGACTGCAGACCTGAGCTCCGGTTCTTTGTCGCCCCTTGCCGCGATAACAACAAGAGACTCCTTCCCATCGATATCCGTTAGCTTGGGAATTACATGCGCATTGGTTACGACAAGCGAACCATCGCCCACGGCAAAGCCCGTGCCCATAAAGCTCAAGGCTGGGCTGCGTGTTTTTTGGAAGGTGCCGACCCCAACGACGGAGGGCTTGACAATTTCAATAGTTTTGGAGAGGTCGCCCGCCCAAAGCGGGCCGGCAAGAAAACACCCCGAACACAAAAAGAATAACTTAATGAAGCAAGAATCAAAATCCGGCAAGAAGCCACCTCGGGCATTCAACATCATCTTGATATTCATGGCCACCTCCATGCATGCTTCAGACGGAATCAGGCTGGCATATAGGGAATCCCTGAATAAGCGTGCAATGTCATTACGAGCACAGCGAAGCAATCTTGTTTTTCAAAGAGTTACGAGACTGCTTCGCCACTTCGTTCCTTGTATACGATTCCACACGAGCTTCAGCTCGTAGTGGATCGGAATCCCTTCAGGGGTATACGATTCCACACGAGCTTCAGCTCGTAGTGGATCGGAATCCCTTCAGGGACAATGACCGCTTATTCAGAGGTTCCATAGCTATCCCGATTTATGAGCATCGATGCCCGATAGAGAATCGATAGCTTACGGAATTAATGGTATCAGTATAATCACATAATAGTGAGCGTGGCCCTGATTCCGAATAGTCAGCAAAATACTGCCGGAAGCCAGGATTGAAGCTTGCGGGGTTATCTGTTAGATTGATTTTTATTTTTTTATGGTAAAAACAAAGGGATATTTATTATGAGCGTCGTTGCCGTGGTGGGACTCGGATACGTGGGTTTGCCTCTGGCCGTTGAGTTTGGGAAAAAACAGCGAACCATCGGCTATGACCTGTCCGCCAACAAGGTCGAAAACTATAAGCGCTGCCTTGATCCGACTGGAGAAGTTTCAACCGCCGACCTGCAGGCAGCAAGCCATCTTACTGTCACAACCGACCCGGCCGAACTATCCCTGGCCGACCATATCGTGGTTGCGGTCCCCACGCCGGTAGATATCGCCCATCAGCCCGATTTCACCCCCCTCATCGGCGCCAGCGAAACGGTTGGGAAAAACATGAAGCGCGGGACCATCATCACCTATGAATCCACAGTTTATCCCGGGGCAACTGAAGAGGTCTGCATCCCGATTCTGGAGAAATATTCCGGCATGAAATGGAAACAGGATTTCCACGTCGGGTTTTCTCCCGAGCGCATCAACCCTGGCGATAAGGAGCACACGCTGACCACCATTCTGAAAGTCGTATCCGGTGACGATGCGGCTACCCTGGAAAAAGTGGCAAAACTCTACGAAACCATCATCACCGCCGGCGTGCACCGTGCATCCAGCATCAAGGTTGCCGAGGCCGCGAAAGTGATCGAAAACACCCAGCGCGACCTGAATATCGCGCTGATGAATGAATTGGCCATCATTTTCGACAAGCTGGGAATCGACACCCTGGAGGTCCTGCAGGCCGCCGGCACCAAGTGGAACTTCCTTCCCTTCCGCCCCGGCCTGGTCGGGGGGCACTGCATCGGCGTTGATCCATACTATCTCACCCACAAGGCGGAGATGATCGGCTACATCCCCCAGGTGATTCTGGCGGGCCGCCGCATCAACGACAGCATGGCAAAGTTCGTTGCGGAACAAACAGTCAAGCAGATCATTAAAGCCGGCTTCCACGTCAGGGGCGCCAAAGTCAACGTGCTCGGACTGACCTTCAAGGAAAACTGCCCTGACCTGAGAAACTCCAAAGTCGCCGACTTGATCCATGAACTCCAGGATTATGGCATTGAAGTCCATGTCCACGACCCCGTAGCGGACGCCGGTGAAGCCCGTCACGAATACGGCCTGGAGCTTGAGTCCTGGGAGAACCTTCCGCAGGCTGAGGCGATTGTCGCAGCAGTTTCACATCGAGAACTTCTTGCCAGACCCCTGAGCGATTTCCGATCCAAGGTAACCGGGAAGGGCTGCTTTATCGATGTCAAATCCCAGTTTGACCAGATGGCGCTTCACGAGGCAGGCATCAGTGTCTGGAGGCTCTAAAAGAGGTAGCCATACATGACGAAATATCAAGCCGCCCAACAGCATTTGCGGGAACATCAATACCACTGGCTGGTCACGGGTGTAGCCGGCTTCATCGGCTCCAATCTTCTGGAGGCCCTGCTCAGGCTGAACCAGAAGGTGACCGGACTGGATAATTTCTCAACCGGCTACAGGCACAACCTCGAACAGGTACAGGAATTGGCCGGGGCTGAAGCATGGCGCAATTTCACCTTCATCGAAGGCGACATCCGCAGGCTCGAAGATTGCGCGAGTGCCTGCAAGAACGTGGATTATGTCCTGCATGAGGCGGCACTGGGCTCCGTACCCCGTTCCATCGAAGACCCCATCCTGACCAACGAGAACAACATTTCGGGTTTCCTGAACATGCTGGTGGCATCGCGAGATGCCTCCGTCAAACGCTTCGTTTATGCCGCTTCCAGCTCAACCTATGGCGACCACCCCGGCCTTCCCAAAGTGGAATCGGTGATCGGAAAGCCTCTCTCTCCTTATGCGGTCACCAAGTATGTCAACGAGATCTATGCTGATGTCTTTGCCCGCTGCTATGGAATCGATTCCATTGGACTGCGCTACTTCAACATCTTCGGCCCACGGCAGGACCCCAATGGCGCCTATGCCGCGGTAATTCCTCAATGGGTGGCCGCGCTGATCAAGAATCAAACCCTGTATATCAACGGGGATGGCGAAACCAGCCGGGATTTCTGCTTCATTGACAACGTCATTCAGGCGAACCTGCTCGCAGCCTTGGCAGACAGCCCGGATGCTGCCAACCAGATTTACAACGTGGCGCTCAATGAACGCACCAGCCTTAATCAGCTCTATGACATGATGCGCTCGCTGCTCATGGAGCAATTCCCCCATCTTCAAGAACACCGCCCTCAGTATGTGGGCTTTCGCGAAGGGGACGTGCGCCATTCCCAGGCTGACATTTCCAAGGCTCGCAAGCTGTTAGGCTTCGAACCGACCCATCGGATTGATGAAGGGCTCAAGCAAGCCATGGACTGGTATGTAGCGCATCTCGCACCTCAATGAAAAAAGGCCGGCCTTATACCCAAACTCCGGCATGGCAGCACTTCGTTTTCAACATCAACCACCCAGCGGTCAACATGGAATAAAGATTATGTCTAAGCTCAGAATCAAGCAAATTAGAACTTTTGCCATGCTCTCTGGAGTAGTCCTGCTCGCGGGTGGAGTAAGCTCCTGCAGCAAGACGCAGGACTCACAGGCATTGATATCGGAAGCCAAACAGTACCAGCAGAAGGGTGACAGCAAGGCTGCCATCATCCAGCTTAAAAATGCCTTGCAGAAGAATCCGGACGATGCCGAGGCCCGTTATCTCCTGGGCACGATCTATATCGAGACTGGCGACCCGAAATCGGCCGAGAAAGAGCTCCGCAAGGCTTTGAGTCTGGGAATGAGCCCTGTCAGGGTATTGCCCGATCTGGGTAAAACCTTACTCGTTCTGGGGGAGTTTCAGAAGGTTTTAGACGAGACACAGCAGGCCTCTGGAATTACAGATTCTGCAGAAATATCAACCTTGCGTGGAAATGCATACCTGGCACTGGGCAAAACCAGTGAAGCCAAGCAATCATTCGAGCAGGCACTTAAAGACAAACCGGATTTCCCGGATGCTCTCATTGGACTGGCCAGATATTCGCTATCTGAGAAAGATATCGAGGCTGCGATGCGCTTTTCTGAGCAAGCGGCAACCCAAAACCCGAAACATACGGATGCCTGGCTTTTCAAAGGCGACTTGCTGCGCGCTCAGGGTAAAATCGAGCTTGCCCTTGCTGCCTACGATCAGGTTCTGAAGCTTAAGCCGGACAACACCTCGGCGCATCTGAACAAGGCCTTCCTGGAAATCAGCACTGGCAAATTCGATGCAGCCAAGGCGAATATAAATGCAGCACGCAAGGCGGCTCCGAATAGCCTGATCGTTCTATATACCCAGGCGCTGCTCGATTTCCGCCAGGACAAACATGCCGCTGCACTGGAATCCTTACAACAAATATTGCGCACAGCGCCGGAACACATGCCCAGCGTACTACTCGCCGGAGCAGTTCAGTTCGCCCTGGGATCGACGCAACAAGCAGAACAACATCTGAAACATTACTTGGAGAAGGACCCGAAAAATCTCTACGCGCGTAAATTGCTGGCTTCCACCCTGCTGAAGAACCGCCAGGCACAGCGCGCAATCGATGTCCTTGCCCCGGCGCTTAAAGAATCACAACAAGATCCTCAACTGCTTACCCTCGCGGGCGAATCCTACCTGCAGTCCAAAGACTTCACTAAAGCAACGGAATATTTTGAAAAGGCCGGCGCTATTGATCCAAAAAATCCGATGATCCACACCGCCCTGGGCATGAGCAAGCTGGCACAAGGCGAGAGCGGCCGTGCTGTTGCCGAACTGGAAACAGCAGCAGGCCTTGATACAAAATCACCCAAGGCCGACGTCTTGCTGGTCATGACTCACCTTCGCCTCAAGGAGTTCGACAAGGCACTCGCAGCAGCGAAAGCACTGGAGAAAGAACAGCCTGACAACCCCCTTAGCCACAATCTGAAAGGCACCGCCTATCTGGGCAAAAAAGATATTGCAAGTGCACGCGCGAGTTTTGAAAAGGCGCTTTCCCTCCAGCCTTCGTATTTCCCTGCTGTGGCAAACCTAGCGCAACTTGACCTGCAAGAGAAAAAACCGGACGCCGCGAAAAAGCGCTTTGAGACCATCCTGGAAAAAGACAAGAAAAATGTTCAGGCCATGACGGCGCTGGCCAGCCTTGCCCTCTCCCAAGGACAGAGCAAGGAGGCCACGGCTTGGCTCGAGCGTGCCAGCAAGGAGAACCCGGACGAACTCAAGCCAGCCATGCTGCTGGCAGCTCATTATTTACGCCTGGGAGAAAAACAGAAGTCGCTTACCCTCGCCCAAAAACTTCAGGCCACTACCCCTGGCAACCCGGATATCCTGAATCTTCTGGCACAGGCCCAGTTCGCCAACGGTGATAAGGCAGGCGCATTGGAAACCTACAACAGACTCGCCGCCCTGAAACCGGACTCTGCCCCTGCCCAGTTCCAAATCGCTTCCGTCCATATGGCAATGCAGAACCAGCCGGCAGCAGCGAACGCCCTGAAAAAGGCGCTGGCATTGCAGCCTGATTATCTCGATGCGCAAGTTGCACTGGCCACGCTGGAAGCTGGCCAAGGACATCATGAGGAGGCCCTCGCGATTGCCCGGCAAATTCAAAAGAAAAACGAGAAATCGCCAGTAGGTTACGAGTTGGAAGGTAACTTGCTGATGGCGCAAAAAAAACCTGATCTTGCCGCTAATGCCTTTGAGCGTGCATTCGCCATCGTCAAGACAGGTCCGCTCATGGTGAAGCTGCATGCCTCCCTCAATCAGGCAGGCAAAGGCAAGACCGCGGACTCCCGCTTGACGCAATGGCTGAAAGATCACCCTGCCGACGTACCGGCCCGCATGTACCAGGCAGGAATTTATCTCGCCGGCAAGCAGAACAAGCCAGCCATCGAGCAATACCAGGCTGTGCTGCAACAGAATCCAAACTACGTTCCTGCATTGAACAACCTGGCCTGGCTCTATCAGCAGGAAAAAGATCCCCGTGCTCTGGAATATGCCGAGAAGGCTAATCAACTAGCGCCCGATAATCCAGCGATTCTGGACACTCTGGGCTGGATGCTGGTTGAGCAAGGCAACACGACGCGCGGCCTGCCGATGCTGCAAAAGGCAAGCACCCTTGCACCGGAAGCGGCAGAGATCCGCTACCACTTTGTGCTCGGACTGGTTAAATCCGGCGACAAAGCCAGGGCGCGCAAGGAGCTTGATCAACTGCTGGCAACGGGGAAAACCTTTCCCAAAATCGAGGAAGCGAGGACCTTGCTGAAATCGCTCTAAACAATATAGCCTTGTCAAATTGGCTACGCTGGCCGATGGCGTCGCCAGCGTTACAGGCAGGACCGGTTCACAGCCATAATGGAATTTTGATATTTACGTTTGCAAAAGTTACATGATTGCAATGACACGCCCTTTTAATAATTGCGGCGATAGCGTATAAGTAATGAAGTTAATGTGAAAATGAATATGTAAGGATTCGCAATGGTCAAAAGCGAAGCTCCCATGTCGCATTTCGACTTCTGCATCATCGACGGTACACAGTATCTGCAGGACAGTTATGCGTTGCGCTATGAAGTTTATTGTAACGAGCAGCATTTCCTCGCACCCGAAGATTTCCCGTCCAGGCTTGAAACCGATTCTTATGACAACAACTCCATCCATGTAGGCGCAATCAATCGTGAAGGAGGGCTGGTAGGTACGCTTCGTCTGGTGTTGCCTTCTGCGCGGGGTTTCCCCTTCTATGAACATTGTCAGTTCTTTGGGGAGTATAAACACCTCTCTAGTCTGGCCAATCCGGCTCTGCTATCCGCGGCAGAAATTTCCAGGCTGGCGGTATCAAAGTCGTATCTGTTAACTGCGGCAGAAATTTCCAGGCTGGCGGTATCAAAGTCATACCGGCGGCGCACTAATGATGGCTTGTATGACCTTTCTAGCCAGGAAGATATTGAGATCCCCACAGGAAGTGAGAATGAAATGACGCTGGCGCACCGCCGTCGCAGGCCGGAAATCATATTAGGCCTTTACAAAACCATGTATCAGGCCAGTAAACGTCAAGGTATCACGCATTGGTTTGCGGCAATGGAGAAGACGCTGCTAAGGCTGTTGTACCGCTACCAGTTCGGTTTCATACCTATCGGCCCGGAAGTGGACTACTATGGCCCGGTCACGCCCTATCTGGCGGAAATCGCACATATTGAAGCCGGCATCCGGCAACGGTGTCCGGAAATGTATGCCGAATTTATTCAGGGACTTGAGCCGGAACTGGTGCCTGAGGCCGCGAATAGATAGATGATCGGACTGTGCGCCAAGAGTTTTCCCTTGGCCAATGCAGCTGACGTTATACGYTTGTCTGCGAATAGATCATTCGATGACTTGGCATAAGAAAATTCTGCGGCGGCTGATCCTTGCCATATTGGCCAGATCGCGCCCCGAGGCCTTGCTGCACAGCGGCGAGCAGCGCGTATTGCGCGCTTTCCGRAGAGCCGCGTCGCGCGTGACGGCTTATGCGGAAATCCTGGCCGGGCATGGCGTAAATCCGCGTGATATACGTACAATCGCAGATTTTCAGTCGCTTTGCCCCACGCTGAATAAGAACAACACGTTCGCCCGATTCCCTTTGGATGAGCTTTGCGTGGCAAGCGCACTGGATAACCTTGCCGGAGTGTTGACCAGTTCAGGGCACGGGGCTCGTTTCGGTTATGGGCTGAATACCCGTGTGCAGGCAAAACATGCCAGCGATGCGATCGATCTGGGTCTTGAATATGCTTTCCAGGTGGACAGCAGAAAAACGCTGCTGATCAATTGCCTGCCCATGGGTGTGCGATTTTCATCGAATTGCGTGGCCGTTGCCGAAACCAGTGTGCGCGAGGACATGGCAGTGGCCCTTGCTACCGAGTTTGGGCGGTTCTTTGATCAGATCATCTTCGTCGGCGACCCATTATTCTTCAAACTCCTCACAGATTACGCGCGAGACCACGGCGTCGATTGGAAAAAATACCGGGTGCACCTGATTATCGGCGAGGAAACGTTCGGCGAGAATTACAGGAACTACCTTGCAGATCACTTTCATTTAAATGCAGACGACCCGGCGGGGGGGCTGATCGGGTCCTCCATGGGCGTGGGCGAGCTCGGCCTGAATCTCTTCCACGAAACGCCGCAAACAATCAAACTGCGGCGCCAGGCGCATGAAAATACCGAGTTCTTTGAGGCGCTGTTCGGAATCTCACCGGAAGAAACACCGTTGCCGATGATTTTTGTTTACAACCCCTTGCACTGCTACGTCGAGATTGTTGGGGCTAATAAAGTTGGTTATGGCGACCTGACCGTATCCATGACAGATATGAAATCGGCACTGCCGCTGTTGCGATATCAGACAGGTGACGTCGCACGCCTGCTTTCACCGCTGGACATCGAGCGCGCCTGCAACCGCACGGGCCTTCCGCTGCCGGGCAATCTGGCGCTTCCGGTAATCGCCCTGAAAGGCCGCGCAAAAGACCAGTTGCCTGACAGGACCCATGTGGGCCAATACAAGGATGCACTCTATGCGCAACAGGATATTGCCATCAGGCTGACGGGCGCATTCCGGCTGGAACATACGGGGGAGAGGATAGTGGTTCATGTGCAGCTGAGGAGAGGATTCCAGGCAGAAGACAGCTTGCAGGAACGCCTTGCCGCCGAATTTCCCGGGGCCATTTTCCCGGAGCAGATCCGTATCTGGAGCTATGAGCAGTTTCCTTACGGGATGACACTGGACTACGAACGCAAGTTTAACTATTACGCTCCGGCCTGAGCTCTTCCGGGGGCTGGGTAAATCATCACGGAGTGATCGCTTGATCCGGGCAAAATAGTCGGATATCTTCAGACATCGCAACTGAGCAATATAAGGCGGCAATAAACATGCAAAGTTACGAAGCGGCCAAGAGCGAGGCGCCCCGATCATATTTCGATTTCTGCGTCATCGATGGCACACGGTATCTGCAGGACAGTTATGCGTTGCGCTACGAAGTGTATTGTAATGAACAGCACTTCCTCGCACCCGAATGCTATCCGTCCAGGCTGGAAATCGATTCCTACGATGACCACGCCATCCATGTGGGCGCAATCAACCGGGAAGGGGTGCTGGCAGGCACACTCAGACTGGTGCTGCCTTCCGCGCTGGGTTTCCCGCTACTTGAACACTGCAGTTTGTTTAGCGAATACGACTATCTCACTGACTCTGCCAACCCGGCGCCACTATCTGCCGTTGAGATTTCCAGGCTGGCGGTTTCCAAGTCTTACCGGCGGCGCGCAAATGACGGCCTTTATGGCGTTGCAGAGACAGGCGACAACATGACGCCCCAACAAAGGGATGGCGAAGCTCCGCGCCGCCGGAGCAGGCCGGAACTTGTGCTGGGTCTTTACAGAACGATGTACCAGTACAGCAAACGCCAAGGCATTACCTATTGGCTTGCCGCAATGGAAAAAACGCTGCTCAGGTTACTGCACCGCTACCAATTTGGTTTCAAGCCGATTGGCCCTGAAGTCGACTACTACGGACCGGTTACGCCGTATCTGGCCGAAATCGCAGAAATGGAAAAAGGTGTCCGGCAGCGGCATCCTGACCTTTTCGCAGAATTTGCACAGGGATTATCTCCGGAATTCATGCCAAGCAAATCTTGTGCATTGAAAAAATAGTGACTGGCAAGCAGCTTTATCCGGCCGCACGGTTGGGTGAACCGTGCAGGTTGTTGCGTAGTTGAAATTTATCTTTTCATATGCTGTCGGATTTTTTTACACACTCCACCACTTCAATTTCTTGTTTGATAACAATATATTGGTTGCACCCTTTTGTTTTACGGCACAGGGAGCAAGCAAATTCACATCTAACCACGTCTTTCACTGTCGAGATATTTTACAGTTGAAACTTCAGCCGCCCTCTCGGTACTTAAAACATCTTATTTTTCAATTGCTTAATAGAACTATAATTGCTGGCACAGTGGTTGCTTTATATCAAACGTGGCTAATCAATTTGGTTTGGCGATAAGTTAAGTAACTCAGCAAAACCAAAAGGATTCCGAATAATTGAAAGAACGGAGGATAGGAAAATGAAACTCAAGACACTACAAAAAGCATTGGCGGTTGGTGTTTTCGCGATGGCTTCGGGCTATGCCGTGCAAGCCGGTGCGGCACCTGTCTTCAGCTTCACTGAATATGGCGGTTTCGCGCAGGATGTGGCTATTGCCACTTATGCAAATCAGGTTTCCGGACCTCTTGCTCCTGCCGCTACAGTCTATAGCGACATGAACTGGGTTAATGGTCTTGATCCCAAGAGCTCCTTGAACCTCGCGACAGTAACTGGCCCAGCTGCTCTGCCGGCTGACGCATGGACGACCATTTCAACATTGACTCATAATAATGTTATTATTCCTACGGCGGCCAACTGGGGACCCCAGGATGTTTGGGGACGGTTTATCCTCACGGATAGCGATGGCGGGGCGGCTGTGAAGCTGGACAGTGATGATGCCATCACGATCCACTTCGTTGAGACACTGAATTCCGCCCCATGTCCCGCTCCAAATCCCAATGGGTCTACCTGTGATGATTATTTCACCTTCACAGCTTCCGGACTTGACACCCTGTATTTCGATGCAAACGATGGCACCCACTGGGCGGCCGATTTCCGTCTCTGGAATTTGGTCAACGCGGTCCAGGTTGGACCAACCGTTTACACTGCTGAAAGCAATTCAAGCTCTCTGGACGTGCAAGTTCTGGTCCGTCAGGTTCCCGAACCTGCGACCTTGGCGCTTTTGGGCTTTGGGCTGGCTGGCCTAGGATTCAGCCGCAGGCGCAAACAGAACGACTAGGCCGTGTAAGCAATAAGTACATGGCGCGTGGTCTTCTAGGCCACAGGAGCAGTTCACGAACCCCGCTTCCAAGCAGAAGCGGGGTTTTTTTACAGCTGCAAAAGCCGGAAAAGGAAAAGGTGAAATTTCATGGCGTCCGGCAACCGGCAGCAGCTCAGGGAATCCGCCCCCTATTTGCTGTAGCTTGCAGGCAGCGCCACAAAGGACGAGGACTCTACCAGGTTTGACTGGTATGGATGCGTGGGCTTCCTGTAGAGTTGCGTGATTTTTCGCACGTAGTCCCTTGTCTCCGGATAAGGCGGGATTCCGCGATGCCGTTCCACCGCCCTCTCCCCGGCATTGTAGGCTGCAGCTACCAGCGGCACGTTGCCTTTGAAGAACGCCAGCAACCATTGCAGGTAGGCCAGGCCACCCTTGATGTTTTCTGCCGGATCGAAGGTATTCTTGACGCGGAAGCGCTGAGCCGTTTCCGGTATAAGCTGCATAAGTCCTTGTGCATTCTTGGGCGATGTTGCCCGGATATTGAACGCCGATTCCACCGAAATCACCGCCAGCGCCAGCTTGGGATCCACCTCATAGCGAGGCGCCAGTTGATGCACCAGGTTAACGATGGGCCCTTTCGGAAAAGCTGCTGCATACGCCTGATCCGGCTCATCGCCGACGGGTGCTTCCTGCTTATCAGGCAATAAACATGAAGGCAATGGCGCAGTGGCATCAGGCCGGGTATAGCGCATCATCACCCGAGCGTGCCCGTGGCCCTGCTCCGCCGCCATGATAAACAATTGCGCGGCCACACCGTCATCCCTGGAAACCCCGCGCCCATTGGCATACATCCAGCCAAGGGCGTACTGGGCGTCGGCATAGCCAAGCCTGGCAGCGCGGCAATAAAGGGCCGCCGCCTTGAGATAATCTTGCGGCACGCCTTCGGCATGTTCGTACTTGACTGCCAGATCTACCAGTATTTTGAGATTGTCCGGGTTCTCAGGCGCTTCCGGTGTGGTTAAGGGCAGGTAACCTTCGGCTCCGGCACTACCGCCCCACAAAGCAAATATTGCCAGCACTACCAAGGACTTGCTTGATAAAGCCATTGCAATTCCCCTTTTCTTTGAATTCGATAAGCGCTCTAATTTTTCTACCAGCAAATGGCTTGCAGCAGCAATGATATGAACAATCCGGCAGCGCCTGGCATCAAGCCATTAAAAAAT
>PQAG01000009.1 GCA_003104895.1 Nitrosomonadales bacterium | reverse complement strand
ATCATCAGCAAGGTAGCGGCCACCACCAGCACGGAGAACCGGGCGTGAGAGACATCTTTGTCACCGTTGTGGTATTCGGCGCCCTGCTGCTGGTGTTCAAACACCCTCACTATGGCATCTATCTGTGGTCGTGGCTTAGCTACATGAACCCCCACAAGCTGGCATGGGGATTCGCCACCAGCATTCCATTCGCGTTCATGACTGCAATAATCACCCTGACAGCATATCTGTTATCTAAAGAGCCCAAGCGCATGCCGTGGACGCCGGAAACCATCCTGCTGTTCATCTTCCTGGGCTGGGTGACATTCACGACTTACTTTGCTTTTTACCCGCAACTGGCATGGGAGCAGTGGGATAAAGTCCTGAAAATACAGATCATGACGCTGCTAACTGCCATGCTGATAACCGACCGGAAACGCCTGGAAGGTTTGGTTTGGGTGATCGCCCTCTCTCTTGCATTCTATGGTGTCAAAGGCGGGATTTTTACGATTCTGCATGGCGGGGTGTATCGCGTCCAGGGTCCGGCAACCACATTTATTGCCGGCAACAACGAGTTGGGGTTGGCGCTGATCATGACGGTACCGCTGCTGCGCTACCTGCACCTCCAGGCGAAGAACAGGCTGATTCGGTTTGGGGTTGCGGCCAGCATGGTGCTGACCGGTCTGGCTGGTATCGGAACCCAATCACGCGGCGCCTTGCTGGCCGCAGCGGCCATGGGCGCTCTGCTGTGGCTGAAAAGCCGCAACAAGATAACCACTGCATTTTATATCATCGCAGCCGTAGGTCTGATTGCCACGGTCATGCCCCAGCAGTACTGGGATCGCATGCATACCATCAAGGACTACCAGCATGACACCTCGGCAATGGGCCGCATCAATGCCTGGCATACCGCCTATAACGTGGCAAAGGACCGAATCACCGGGGGGGGATTCGAAACCTTCCGCGCCCCGACTTTCCACCGCTACGCCCCCGACCCAGAAAACGTACACGATGTGCACAGCATCTATTTCGAAGTCATGGGTGAGCATGGCTTCATCGGCTTTGGCTTATTCGTGCTCATTGGCCTGCTGGCCTGGCGGACGGGAAGCAAGGTGATCCGCAAATGCAAAAAGGATCCGGACCGGAAGTGGGCAGCCGACCTGGCAGCCATGACTCAGGTGAGCATGCTTGGCTATGCAACGGGGGGGGCGTTCCTTGGTCTCGCGTATTTCGATTACTACTACCATCTGGTCATCATTCTGGTGCTGACATACCAGATAGCCATCAAGAACTTTTGGGGCACGCTGGAACAGGTCAAACCAGCCGAATTCGACACTGCTCAGGCCACGCCGCGGCAGCTGCTTGCGCCTGAGCGGGGCGTGCGCCTGCCATAGTTAAGCGAAAAGGGGTAGCAAGTTTGAGCGATTTCTGGAAGAAAGTTGGCAAAACCCTGCGCCATCACGGCCAGCAAGCGCTGCGCGGCCTGCGCGGCCTGTGGTGGGACATCGCGCAGCCGGAGCCGGACCGGCCAATCTTCGTTATTGGCTGCAGTCGCGCCGGCACCACCGTGCTGTACAAAACATTAGCCGCCTCCCCAGAACTAGGCTCCCTTAACCGGGAAACCCATGATTTCTGGGTCTCCCTGCACCCGCTGGCGGGAAAGAATTGGGGTACGCATGCGCTTTCAGAAAAAGATGCGTCTCCCAGGGACCGGGTTGCTGTAGCGCGATATTTTTTCACCTGGACCGGCAAACCGCGGTGGGTAGACAAGAACAATCAGAATGGGTTGTGCGTCCCCTATTTGCAGGCGCTTTTTCCCGAAGCCATTTTCGTCTATATCAAACGCAATCCGGGAGACAACATCAATTCGCTTATCGAAGGCTGGGGCAAGGAAGGCAAATTTTCCACCTGGTCGGATGATCTTCCCGCGCAAGTGGCAATAGACAACGGGCGTTACACCAGGTGGTGTTTCTTTCTGAGCGAAGGCTGGCGCCGGTATCTCAAGGCCCCGGTGGAGAAAGTGGCCGCCTTCCAATATTGTGCCATGAATGAGGCCATCATGGCGGCAAGAGCGGCGGTTCCGCCAAGCAATTGGGTGGAGGTCTTTTATGAAGACCTGGTGCGCGACCCTGTCGCGGGTTTCCGCGCCATTTTCCAGTCCTCCCATCTGCAATTCGATGCCCGGATGGAAGATCTGTGCCGCAATGTACTGGAAACGCCCTATGACGCCTTTGGTGAAATACGGCTCGACAAGTGGCGGGATGGGCGCAACCGCGAGCGGGTGGAGCGGGTGCTGCCGCTGGCTCAGGCAACCGCTGTGAAAATGGGTTACCCGGGCTGACAGTCCAAATGCTGCTAAGTTACTTCATGTTTTTCCTGCTCCTGTTTTGGGGCGGCCTGCTCGGCTTTTATGCGAAAGACTTGCTCCGCAACTGGCGCGAGCCGGTATTGCGCCATCCGGTGGTGATTTTCGAAAGCGATGACTGGGGCGCCGGCCCGCTCGACCAGGCAAAATCCCTGGAAAAATTGCGCGAAATACTGGCGGCTTTCAAGGATGTTGCGGGACGCGCGCCGGCCGCCACGCTCGGCATCATCCTGGCCATCGCCGACACCCGGCGCATCAGGGATATGGGCGGCCATGAGTATTTTTCCGCCAGCCTGGCCGAGCCGCTTTTTGACCCGTTGCGCGAGGCCATGCTTGAGGGCGCAAGACAAGGCGTGTTCGCACTGCACCTCCATGGCATGGAGCATTATTGGCCTCCAGCGCTCATGGAAGCCGCCGCCAAAGATGTGAATGTTCGCGGCTGGCTGCAAAGCGACGGCATTCCCGGCACGGAAGCCCTGCCCTCAGCACTGCAGTCAGGATGGACGGATGCGAGCGTGTTGCCCTCTCAAGCGTTGAGCAGTGAAGCATTGCATGCTGCCATCAGCGAGGAAGCCAGCCAATTCTTTGCATGTTTCAATGAACGGCCACGCGTGGCCGTGGCGACCACCTTCGTCTGGACTGAAGAAGTGGAAATAGCGTGGGCCAGGTCGGGCATTGAGGTCATCATCACCCCAGGCGCGCGCTATACCTGCCGCGATGAGACAGGAAAACCGGGAGGGGCGGACAAACGCATGGCCAACGGCGAATTGAGCAGAAGCGGTCAAATATACCTGGTGCGCGATGCCTATTTCGAGCCCACCCTGGGTCATACGCCAGAACAATTGCTGCGTGATGTTAAGGAGCATGTGCGCCTGGGACGGCCATGTCTGGTGGAAATGCATCGTTTCAACTTCATTGGCACGGCAGAGAAGCGCGATGCCAGCCTGCATGCCCTGAAAACAGCCTTGCAGCAGTTGCAATCCGGATTTCCGGACCTGCGCTTCATGACCAGCCTGGAACTGGCGGAAGCGATCAGGGCGAAGGTGCCGGTATGGGTGGAAACAAAAACTGTCCTGCGCATCAACGTCTGGTTGCGGCGCATCGGACAAATACGCGGTTTTTCCAGGCTGGCCGGAATAAGCGGCCTGGCCATCCCCCTGTGGCTGATCGGCAAGGTGACGAGATAAATGGCCACTCGCTTTTCCGTCATCATCCCGGCTTACAACAGCGCAAGCACCCTGGCGCGCGCCATTGATTCCGTGCTGGGGCAAAACCATCCGGCCCAGGAAATCATCGTGGTTGATGACGGTTCGAGCGATGAAACCCCCGCAGTCGCCGCCCGCTATGGCGCCAAAGTGCGTTACATCCGCCAGGACAACGCAGGTGTGTCTGCCGCGCGCAACCGCGGAGCACATGCCGCGTCAGGTGACTGGCTGGCGTTTCTGGATGCCGATGACTGGTACTACCCGGATCGTCTGAAGCTGCATGCAGAATGGATACAGGAAGATTCCACGCTCGATTTCCTGACCGGGGATTACGAGTATCAGGATGATGCCGGTAATTTGCTGGGAACGTCCATGGCCCAACACGCGGCAGGCCGCACGATGCTTGCCAAGGCTAGAGGACGCTTACGTGTTGTCATGGATCAGCCGCATGAAATCCAGGCCTATGTGGCGGATCATTTTGGCGATACCCATACGCTCAGCGTGCCGCGCGCCCTGTTCATCGAGCTCGGCGGCTACCCGCTCGGCTACAGGGTATGTGAGGACGTCCATTTCCTCACCCGTCTGGTATCGAGAAGCCGGCGCATCGGCGTAATATGCGCACCCCTCGGCGTATATCTCATCCACCAAGACAGCGCCACGCGTCGCAACCCTGTCGCGGCGCAGCAGGAAAATGTCCGCACCCTGACCGCCCTCGAACGGCTGGCCCGGAATTTCCCCTCTCCGGTGCGGCTGGGCATCAAGCAGCGGATTCAGGACGCCCGTTACAATCTGGCATGCGCACTGACCAGAAATGGCCAGCGCAGCGCAGCCATCCGCGCCGTCCTGCCTTCGCTCGTCAGCAACCCCGGCTGGCGCAGCCTGCGGGATGTACTATCGCTGCTGAAAGGGTGAGAATCTGAAATCAATTGGTCTGAAATGAAAAGCGTGGCATGAACAACCAGGTTTCCTCCACGGACGCTATGCAGGAAAACACCATCACAATGAACCGGCTGCTTGTTCTCGCCGAGTTGTTTCTCCCGACCAAGGGCGGCACCGCCGTCTGGGCGGCGGAGGTTTACAGGCGCCTGGGCGGCAAGGAAATCCACATCGTCACCGCCAATGTGCCGGGAGCAGCCGAAGTTGATGCCGTTCACCCCAACAGCATCCACCGGATCGACCTGCGCCGCGTCCCCTGGCTCAGGCCCGAATCCCTGGCAATGTATGTGCGGCTCTTTTTCATGTCCCTGTGGCTCGCACTGTCGCACCGCTTCGACGCCATCCACGCCTTCCGTGCCCTGCCCGAAGGGCTGGCGGCCTGGGCCGTGGCGCGCTTGACCTTGAGGCCCGTGGTGATCTACGCCCACGGCGAGGAACTTACCACATGGGGCAAGGGAGGCAAGTACAAGGCCATGCGCTTCGCGCTGCGCCATGCCGACCGGGTTATCGCCAACAGCGAATTCACCCGCAATGAACTCATCAATATGGACATCCATCCGGAACGCATCACGCTCATTTATCCTGGCGTTGATGTGGAACGCTTCCGCCCCAGGCTGCCTTGTGACGACCTCAAGCGGCACATCGGTCTTGCCCCGGGCGAGAAGCTCATCCTCTCCGTAGGGCGCCTGTCGCGGCGCAAGGGTTTTGACCACGTAATCCAGGCGCTGCCTGCCTTGGCGAAAGCGGGGCTGGGGGTGCAATACGCGCTGATAGGCATCGGAGAGGACCATGATTATCTGCTCAATCTGGCACGCGAAAATGGCGTGTCAGAACGAGTGCACCTGCTGGGGCACGTCAGCCCGGAGGACCTGCCGCGCTGGTACAATGCCTGTGACATATTCGCCATGCCCAACCGGGAAATCAATGGCGACACCGAAGGCTTTGGCATGGTTTTCATCGAGGCTGCGGCATGCGGCAAACCGGCGATTGCAGGGTTGGCAGGGGGAACAGGGTCGGCGGTGATCGACGGGGAAACGGGGCTGCGAGTTGCCGGTGATTCGCCCTCTAAAGTGGCGCAAGCACTTTACAAGCTTTTTGTCGACGATGAACTGATCCGGCGCCTGAGTAGCGCAGGCCAGGCGAGAGCCCTTCAGAATTTCAGCTGGGATGCCGTTGCCAGAAAAACCAAGGAGTTAAGGCCATGAAATTTGAGCAAAACCTGAAAAAAAGGATCGCCACATGCGGGCTGGTGGCGGGGTTTGTCCTTTTTTCGCTTCAAGCCAAAGGCGCAGCAAATATTACGAATGCAGAAATAGCCATGCTTCCACCCTATTGCGAGGTAAAGTTGCGAAGCAAGGACCCTGTGGCCATACAGCCCTGGGTGATGCAATTTGGGCATGACAACTGGATTCACATGCACCATTACTGTGATGCGCTTGTGGAAATGAAACGTGCGTACCGCTTGAATGCAAATGAACGAAAAGGTGCCCTGCATAATGCAGTCTGGCAATTTGATTACATGTTGAGCCATACGCAACCGGATTTTTTTATGCGCCCGGATTTCCATTATGGGAAAGGGCTTGCCCTGCAACTGCAAAACAATGATGGAGCGGCCATTGCCGAGTTTCAGAAGACACTCGCAATCAAGGCCGATTCCATTCCTGCGTTGACCGAACTGGCGAAGCTTTACACCAAAATAGGCAAGAAGGACATGGCATTAAGCGTTCTGAAACAGGGTCTTGAGAAATCTCCGGCAAACAAGGGTCTGCGCAGGCGCTTCCAAGAGCTTGGAGGCGACCTTTCCACGATACCGGAGGCCGTGGCTGCGCCCCCCAATGAGTCCTCAAGGCCGCCTGAGGGCGACGGAAAGATGGCTGAGCAAGCCGCAACGAAGGCAGGTTCAACACCAGAAAACAATCAGGCGGTGATACCGCCCTTCTCCGGACAAAAAATTGGGAATAAAAACAACCCTTGGTGCAGATTCTGCACCGACGAGCCACCCGTTGAAAACAAATAACAGGGTATTGACTGCGGGCACTTTTTACAACGCAGCAAATGGCTAAACGTATGGAGAAAACGAAAAATGGGACGCCATGTTCTATAAGCAGAAGGACTGGTTGCGGCGTTGGGTATTTGACCGCCAGGTAAAGGCCATCCTGCAATCGCAGCCATTAGAACTTGGCGACATGGGATCACCTCAGGTGCTATCCCAGCTTCAGCACAAAGATGTGTTGATGTATTTGGCGGCAATCAAGTCCTTTGCGCTACATGTGCCGCCGGGCGGCGTGCATATCGTGGATGATGGCAGTCTCACGGCGGAGGATCGCGCGCTACTGGCGCAACAGGTGCCGGGCATGCGATTCCTTGCGCTGGAGGATTGCCGTGAGCCGGGTTTGCCGGCTGGGGGCACCTGGGAGCGGCTCACCGCTATCGCGCGCCTGTCGCAGAATCACTATGTCATTCAGTTGGATGCGGACACGCTGACACGAGGCCCGATTGACGAAGTGGCAACTGCCGCGCTAGCAAACCGCGCCTTCACCATCGGCACCTGGAACGGCCAGACGATAGAAACCGCTTGTGAACGCGCCGAACAGACTCGCGCGCGCAACGCATCAATGCGCCATGTGCAAATGCTGGCGGAAGCGCATTTCGACCGCTTGAGTGAAGCGGAATCGCTGAAATATGTACGCGGCTGTTCCGGATTTTCCGGATTCCCGGCTGGTTCTGGAAAACTGGAATTGATGCGCAGCCTGTCCAGCCAGTTACAGCAACTCATCGGAGATAAATGGCGGGAATGGGGCAGTGAACAGGTGATGTCCAACCTGATTGTGGCGAACCAGCCAGACGCCGTTGTTCTTCCGCATCCTGACTACGCAGACTGTGAAAAAATGCAGCCGGATCTTTCCCGCTTCGTGCACTTCATCGGCACTTGCCGCTTTCGTGGCGGCTATTACGCAGACATGATCAATAGACTGGACTGGAAAAAGAGAGTTGAACCATGAAAAAAGAATTGCATCTTGCTGAAAGCAATTCTTACTGGTGCAAACGAAAAAATACGCCATGCCAAAGGAGTGAAGGAGAATGAATGCGCATTGGGCAAGCGGCCTTCCCCCTTTTTTAAGGTGGAGGGCGATTCACTGGGCGCAACATTTAAGAATCATGTGGTTGAAATACCGCAACCCGGAACCCGATTTAGCAGGAATAAGGATACCGGTCATGCAAGCCCTTTCGGACAATATATGCGCAGCAATTTACGATGGATACTATGAAAAGGCCGAGCTGTCCACATTCAAGAGCAAGCTGGAAAAAAGTGACACCGTGCTTGAAATTGGAGCAGGAATTGGTTTTCTTTCCAGCTACTGCGCGAGTCAGATAGGCTCGGAGAGGGTCTTCGCATATGAAGCAAACCCCCAATTGGAGCCACTCATTCGAGACGTATATTCCGCTAACGGAGTTTATCCGCATCTTAAACTGGGCGTTCTTGGAGAACGAGCAGGACAAGCAAAATTTTATGTAACTAAGGACTTTTGGGCGTCCTCGTTATCACGCCCTAAAGCATCCAGCCAAGAGTTAATTGTCCCGATATATCCGCTGAATGAGGAAATACGCAGAATCAAACCCACATTCCTGCTCATGGACATCGAGGGTGGCGAATATGACTTGATCAAGGCCATCGATTTTCACGCTATCCGAAAGATATCGGTCGAGTTGCATACAGATGTACTCGGTCAAGCTCGGATCGACGAAATCAAGTCCATCATGAATGATGCTGGCTTCCTGATTGACAATAAGCTTTCCAGCGTAATCTCCGGCGTGAAGGAAGTGCTGTTCCTTGAACGAGAGGCGCCAATTTAGTCATCATAAAGCCCATCGGCTTCACATTCTGTGATTTTTGAATGATCACCAAATCGAGGCGTTCGAAACTGGAAGGCCCCAGACTTCAAGCCCCCCGTGGCGAAATCGCAAAGCTCGTTGTCTGACTATTTTCCGGGCAACAGGAGGCGCGCCAGTAGTCTTAAATTGGGAAGGCTGAACTTTCTTAACTCGCTTTGCCATAGCGCACCCAGAGCCTTTAGGCGTCTTTGTTGCTGGTATTGATGCCAAGCGAGATCGAACCAAGCGTGGGCTGCAGCATCCCGAAACAAAGTCATCCGATGTGAAGGATAATTTCGAAGCCGCGCCTCGTGCAAAAATCTGTCCTTGATTTCGATGCCAGAGTCCAGATGCTCTAGTATCCGGTCTCGTTTGGATGAATACCCCTGTCCTTCCGCACGTTGCAGGTAAAGACCATCCACGGCCAGGGCCGCCCTGGCATTCAGCGCAGCGCTTATCGCCCAGTCACAGTCCCAAAGCAGGCAGCCTGGGCGGTATAATCCGACGTGTTCCAAGGCCTGTTTTCTGACTACCGGGCGTTGGAAGGCCATGGGGACGGATTTCAGAAGCGCATCAAGCAAGCTCTCGCCAAAGGTGATGACGCCCTCTTCTAGTGTCTTGCCCTGAGCCATAGCCAAGGTTTTCTCCATGGCTTCGTCATAGTTACGCTGGCCCCATGGGCCTGTGGCGCCGAACCAGGTAACACCCATGAAAACCACTTCCACGTAAGGGAAACGATCAAGTATGCCAAGCGCCCGCTCCAAATACTGGGGAGCATAGAGATCATCATCATCGAGGAAGGCGAGTATCTCGCCAGTAGCGCTCTTGATGCCAGTATTCTTAGCGGCCGCCCCACCTTGGGAAGCGTTATGATGCAGCACATGGATGCGTGCATCCTTATCACCAACAGAGACGGGAGGGCTGGAGGCATCGTCAACGATTACTGCTTCCCAGTCGGAGAACGTCTGCGCCAGCAAGCTTGCTAGCGCTTCGGCCAGCAGTGAGGGCCTATTGTGGGTGGGAATAATGACGGATACGCGGGGCATGACTTCCCTTTTTCAAATGCACACAAATTTGAGCCAGGTGCAACCAACTATCTATCGTCCTATTGATGCGGCCATTTAATGCTTGAACCGTCGGACTGAAGCCCGACAATTAAAAAAAGTTTGGCCGGGTCAATAGGATCATGGTCTTTAAGAATCAATCTTCGGCTATCCAGGTCAACAAGGCTTTTCGCAGTTGGCTGGCTGTCTCTGGATATCGGTCCAGCACATCAAACTGACATTCCGGGTCAGCGTCCAGATCAAACAGGTGCAACTGATAGCCAGATTCCAGCGGTTGATACACCAGCTTCCAGCGGCCGCTACGAATCATGCGATCCTTGGCATCGATAATGTGCGCCCTATATTCTGGTTTGATGGCCATAGTCCCGGTAGCAGGGTCCGGCACCTCCAGCAGATCAAACAAGCTCGGATAGCGCAGGTGGCCTTCCGGCATGCCCGGCAAGTCCGTAAGCCACATACCCGTCTCGGCAAAAGCGGGGAGATCCGGCACTGAGTCCTTCCCATCCAGAAAAGACTCAAGCGACTCGCCGTCCATGTCAGGCGGCTTCGGAATACCCGTCAGGTCCAGAAGCGTGGGCGCCACGTCAACGGAGCGCACGGTTTTTTCAACGATTCCGCCCCCCGCCCGGCGCGGATCGACAATGATGAGCGGCACCTTGGGGCTGAAGTCGCCGACTACACTGTTGCCCTGGCCCCAGGTTTCGTGCTCGAAAAATTCCATGCCATGATCGCTGTAAATCACCACAATGGTGCTCTGCTTGAGCCCACATACCTCGAGGTGAGCCAGAATCCGTGCCACTTCATCATCGAAGCATTTAACGCAGCCATCGTAGAGATTCAGTATCTGGTCCAGATCGAATTCTTTCCTGCAGTCACCCTGGCGCCGGATGATCTCGAAGGGGTCTGTCAGGCGCGCCATGACAAACTTGGATTCGCCCGTATAACCGGGGTCGGAGAATTGCGTGTAGTAAGGGTACTCGGAGCCGAAGGGGGGGTGGGTGGTGGCCATGAAAATATTGAGAAAGAACGGGCGATTTCCGGCCGAAAGATCCGTAATCTGGGCGCGCGCATCCCGCCCCACTTCACGTGTGAGGGGCACGCCCGCCAGATAATACAATTCCGGCAGGAAGCGTTTCCCGAAACGGTTATGGGTAAACAAGGAGAGGAACAAACGCAAGTCTTTCGGCCCCTGGCGGATGAGGTATTTGATATTCCACTGGTCTTCAGGCAGATCCAGCCGCTGGAAGCCCAGTTTGAACTTGCCCATATCGCCCGCCGACCAGTCACCCACCACCGCGGTCTGGTACCCGGCCTCCCCCAGAATAGCCGGCAGGCACTGCACCGGCAGCGCCAATTCGTCATCGCCGACAAAATTGTCGCGGATGCCGTGCCGGTGCGGCCAGGTGCCCGTCAAAAGGGAGAGCAGGCTGGGCGCCGTGCGGGCACAAGGCACATAGCAGTTGGTAAACTGCACCCCGCGCCTGGCGAGCGCATCAATGTGGGGCGTGAGGGAGCGATAGTAGCCCGCGGCTCCCAGCCGGTCGGCACGCAGCGTATCCGACCCGATCATGATGATATTCGGACGGTCCGGCATTTCACCATCCGGCCGCGGAGGGGCAAGCCCATCTTCCCGCCGGGGCGCCATCATCCCTACGATGACGGCAACCGCGGCGCCCAAAGTGACAAAGCCTGTCAGAGCCAGCCAGCGCTCCTGTTCCAGCATCCTTGCCACACAAGCCAAAGCGGCAGCGCAGCCCAGCGCTACCAGCACCAACTGGACCATCCGCAACTTGGCTGGCGAAAGCCAGCGCCAGAACGCATAGAATCTGCTGAGCCGGTAGTGAGATGAAGCCGCGATGGTGGCAGGCAGGTACAGCAGGTGCCGCGCAAACTGCAGGCCGGTAATCAAGACGATGCCCAGCACGCCAGATAGCGTCGCCCATTGGGCAGAAAAAGGCTGTCCAAAATAGACACCGTAGCATCCGTAGATGGCCACACCCGCACCCGCCATCAGGCCGCTCAGGGCGAAACCCCAAGACCCCAGCCGCAGCAATGCAAGGAGAGAATAGCCGGAGTAGTGTTTTTGAATTTCGTCACGTATTTGCGGACCTGTGCGCGAAAAGTCAATCACCGACTTGACCAGCAGCAACAAAGTAAAAAATGCCGCGATGCTGGTAGCACTAAGCACACCCTGCCATATTGCCAAAGCAGGGAGCGCAGCCAGGGCTGCCGCAGCCGCCAAACCCATGGCCACCGCCACAGGGGCCACGCCGGGGGCAGCCCCGCCCAAACCGGCCACCGCCTCCACGCCGGCGGCAGACGTGGGGTTCTGCGACATACCGCGGATTTCCCCCAAAGTGGCAGCAAGCCGCACCAGATAGAAACGGGTACGCGGCCAGCTCAGCGACAATACAGCCGCCCCCAGGTAGCCAGCCAGTTTCCGCCACATATAGCGGGGGATGCCATCCCCCCCATGATGCACGCGGGCAACAGAACTGGAGCGCTGATAGCTTTTTTGCAGGATGTAACGGAACTTGAAGCGCTCCAAATCCACGTAATGGTATTGGATGACATCCGGGACGTATTGCAGCATTACTCCCGCCGCAAGTACCCGCAACACAAATTCGCTGTCCTCTCCCCCTCCCAGGTCATGCCCTTTCGGTCCAAGTTCTGTCGAAAAGCCCCCGGCTTTTTCAAGCACCTCGCGGCGCAAAAACAGATTGCCGCCTCCCGGGAAAGGGCCACTCAAGTCGATGGGCTTGGGGTAATCACCCTCGTCATAACGCGGCACCGGCTGCGGATAAATCCGGTAGGGCCCTTCATCGTGGACCCAGGCGGGCTCAGTGCCATCCCAGTCCGGCAGGATACGGCCGCAATACAGCCCGGCACCCGGCCAGGTCTGGACAGCGTTCTCAATCGCAATCAGATAATTTTCATCGACCCGATGGTCATCATCAACAAAAGCAACAAACTCAGCTTCGATTTCAGGAATAGCGCAATTGAGTGCATGGGACTTGCCTGGCGTGGGAACTTCAATCAGGCGCAGCGGCAGCCAGCCCTGGTCAGCCTGTTGCGTTTGATATGTCTGCATGCTCGCCAGCGTACCGTCGGTGCAGGCATTGGCTGCCACGAGAATCTGCACTGGCATGGCTGGCCGCTTTGCGGAATTGAGCGAAGCCAGCACCCGTTCCAGCAAATCAGCCCGGTTGTGGGTGCAAATCAGGATGGTGAGGGAGGTGTCCATGGCATCTTCTTAGGGGCAAATATGCAATGCCAAGGCAAGGCAAGGCAAGGCAAGGCAAGTTGAGCATCCCACTGTTACAACTACAGAGAATATGGCTTCTTCCAGCCCGCGATCTGAAGTAGCGGAGGGGTCGTCAAAGCGCAAGGCCAGGCGGATCATGCCGTATCCCTCATCCAGCCGATCAGATAGCCGGTGAAATAGGCCGCGTTCATTTCCATCCGCAGGGAGTGGCTCGCCCCTTGCTGCAAGCGCAGCGCCAGGGCGCGCCAGTATGCGCGCGTGAGTTGCGGAAGTAGATATAGCGGCGGGATGCGCGATCCAGGCCCGCGCTTGCGGACACTTTCCATGCGCCCCTGACGGTAATGCAGTTGAAGGAAATAGGATCTTCGCAATTTCCAGGACTCGATGCGGTGATGAATGACCGCGCGGGGTGCCCAGTACACTGGCTTCTTCAGCTTAACCAGGCGCCGGTAGAGTTCGGTATCCTCGCCGCCAGACTGTATGTTGCCGCGCCGCCCCAGATTGCCGTCAAATCCACCCACGTCCAGCACAGTTTGGCGGTGAAAAACGGCATTGCCGGTAAAAATGGGGGTGGAGGCTCCGGTAAGCGCCCGTTCTACAGGTCCGTAATCCAGTTCTCCCAGGAACCCCAGCAACTCATCCGTGAGCCAGTCAGGGCGGCCGCCAGGCAGATGCGCTCGGATGCGGCCGCCAATGGCTGCGGGCTGATGGGCGTCAATGACCCGCTCAAGATTCACCAGCCAATCAGGCTCGGGGGTTTCATCGTCATCCAGAAATACCACGTATTCGCCTTTTGCTTCCACAAGCGCCCGGTTGCGCGCGTGAGCCACGCCCAAACGGATTTCCTGCACAACCCGGCAGCCGATATCCAAGCGCTGCCAGCCGCCTTGGGCGAGCCAGGCTCCTGTGCCATCCGTGCTGGCGTTGTCAACAATTAGAAGCTCCCAAGGGCCTTCTGGGCGCAGCAAACCCTGCAACCCGGCGAGCGTTTGCTGAAGCGCTGGCAGATGGTTGTGGGTGCAGATGGAGAGCGACAGCTTCATAGACCCAGACGGCCCTGCAATTGTTTGAAGTAATACCCGGCCCAGGTCATGAAGCGGCCATCATTGCTGCCGAGACTGATCTTTCTCAGCAGCATGGCCGCTGTATCGGTGCCGAAGATATCCAGTCGGCGGATACGGAAGGCATCCCCGCCGGGCCGGTTGAAGCCTGGCTGTACTGAAAAAGCGGCCTCGAAACCTGCCGACATTACCGCAGCCGCTTCCCTTTCGCCGAAACGGCCATAGGGATAGGCGAAATAGCGGCACGGAATGCCAAGCCGCTCCAGTTCGGCCTTGCAGCCTGCCGTTTCATCGGCCAGTTCCGCCTCATTCAGGCTGGTCAGATCCCAATGGCGGCGGGAATGGCCATGAAAGCTGAAACCACCCTGCGTCATTTCCGTGATTTCAGCCTCATTCAAAAGTGGGTAGGTGCGCCCTCCGGGGTTTTCGTTTTTCGACCACACATCTTCCTGCCCAATCAAATGGCTCACCAGAAACATGACCGCAGGCCAGCGATATTGGCGCAAGACCGGCCAGGCATGCTCATGCACACCTCTAAAGCCGTCATCGAAACTGATCAAAAAGGATTTCTCCGGCAAGGCATGCTGTCCCTGACGCCAGGCCATGAAGTCTTCGATAGAAACAGCCTGCCAATTCGCTTGCACCAGTGCATGCATGTGTTCGGCAAAGCGTTGCGGGCTGACGCAATATTTTTCTTCCCAGTGGTTATGCATCTCGCCGACGCGGTGGTACATGAGCACGGGAACCCGCTCGGCGTTCATGTGCGTTTCACTTTCGAGCGGCCGGCCGTGCTGACCAGCCACTGGAACAGTGCGCCGGGGAGCAGCGCGGGAAGGATATATTTCAGGTCGCCCGCTTTCCACAAGCCTTGTCTGAAGGCATGGCGCAACAGTTTTTGCGCGTCGAACAGGTTGCGCTGCCAGTAGGCCTTATAAGCTTCACGCAGCAAGAAGCCATCCGTCAGCTCAAGCACTTTACTTTCAGACAAATGCGCAACACGCTCAGGATGATGCGCCACAAAATCACGCCGCACCTGCAAGGCATCCAGCACCTGTTTCCATTTTGTTTTGGAAATCTGTCCTTTGTCGTGCCAGCGGTAAAAGGCCATCACCTCCGGCACCCGCACCAGTTTCTGGGTATGTGCATAGAGCCGTAGCCATAGGTCGTAATCCATGGCCGAAAAACGCCGCTCGGAAAATCCTTCGACAGCATCAATGGCCTCCCGCCGCACCAGTGCTGCATGAATGGGCCAGGGACAGGAACGCAACAATTCCGCCACTGTATCCATCTGGCCGTAATCCGGCGGGATGAAGGGATCTGTTCCAGGTGCGCCCGTGCCGACGTTCTGCCAGCCGCAGTAAGCAATATCTGCGTGATTGCAGTGAATCGCAGTGGCGAGTTTTTCCAGCGCGTCCTTCGTCCAGTAATCATCGGCATCGAGAAATGCGATCAGCCCGCCGCGGGCATGCCGCAAGCCAAGATTCCGCGCGGGGAAAGGCCCCATGTGATCCTGATGCAGCAGATTCATGCGCGGTGCATATTGCGCTGCGAGCTGTTGCAGAATACCCACGCTGCCGTCGGTCGAGCCGTCATCTACGACAATCAGTTCGACAGCGGGATAGGTCTGATTCATGACGCAATGGACGGCCTCCCCGGCAAAAGAGGCCGCGTTGTAGCACGGCATGACGACGGAGATCAGATCTGAATTGGAATGTTCACTCATTCCGCCAGTTCCTCACGGATGACCTCAAGCCAGGCACGCCCCCATTTCCGGTCCGGTTCAATGTGGTTGCCTTCCGCCCATTCGTTCCATGCTTTGAGAAAGATGATCCGCTCATCTGCCGGCCGCTCCGCGACGCGTGAAATGGCCTCCCGCAAGTGGCCCCGGAACAGTTCCGGGGTGGCATTGTGGAATACCAGGCCACGCATGCCGGTTCGGGGAGTGTTGTCCCAATTGGGCAATACCAGTGGATAGTCCAGCCAGTCAACCTGGTTGCTACGCAACAGGATGGGCAGTATCTCCTCATAATCCCAGATGGACAGCCCGTGCTGATTACCTTGCAGCAAGAGTTTCAGCTTGGTCCACAGGTAACGGCGCGGAATCCGGCCGTTGATTGGGGGCAATGCCTGCATGAGGCTTGCGTCAAGCCCGCGCGGACGCGGGTCCCAATTTTCATCCCGATGTGAAACGCCGATCAGATGCAGCCCCGGCAGTCCGGCCTTGATAGCGCGTTCGCGCCAGAAATCGGCCACTTTTGCCACTTCCGGGATATCGTCGGGCCGATAGATGACAAAAATGGGTTTGCCGTCAACCTTGAGGTAGCGCGGATCGGTGAAAGCCTGTAACAGCCAATCGAAATGGGCGGCATGATCATCCCAGCCTGGATAACCCTGCTCGATAAGGGTGCTATCCGTGCCTTGCCAGGCCGTATTCCAGCTATGGTTTGCCCAGCACAGGCAGAAAGGGAAGTCTGGTTCCTTGGTTCGCAGTATTTCGTTAACCGGCCGCTCGAGAATGCGGCGGCCACCAAACCAGTAATGGTAATAGCAAAAACCGGCAATACCGTATTCCTTGGCCAGATCGGCCTGTGCTTGCCGCGCCTCTGGCAGACGCAGGTCATAAAATCCCAGGTCAGCCGGAATGTGGGGCTGGTAGTGCCCCGGGAACAAAGGGCTTGCTTTGGCTACGTTGGTCCACTCCGTGAACCCTTTTCCCCACCACGCATCATTCTCGGGTGTGGGGTGAAACTGCGGCAAGTGGAAGGCGATGACGCGGGTTGTCATGTTTAGGATGATCTTTTCTTCAAATAAAAACAGGCCTGGTCGCCCTCACCGCTAAGGTTAAGCTTTTTCACTGGCAACGCGGGCAAATGTACAGTCCGCACCAAACTCCGGGCAACTGCCGCGAACCAGTGCAACTTGCTCGACCTGCAAAAAAATGTTCCTGCTGATCCCCCGTAAGGACAAGACTTCCGTGCCGCCTGTGGCAGAAAAAAGATCACTGAGATGGATGCGGAGATCCCCTTTCATCGCGCAAGCCTCAGTGTTTTACGCCAGCGCAGAGATTCCTCGCCCAATGCGGCAATGGGCAGATAAAGAAATCCCATGCCGTAGGTGAGCGCGCCAACCATGGCAGAAAGCAGCAGGTAAGCGGCCTGCTGCTGCTCTTGAAATCCTGCGGGCAACACCAAATCCAGCACCCACAGTACGGCAAGCATGAGTGCGTTGAGCAGCAATCCGGGAGCAATGGCATTGATCAAGTCCCGCAACGAACCCTGCACCGATTTTGAGGAGAGCTTATACATTAATGAGGTAGAAAATAAGTGGCTTGCCACCACTGCCCAGGCAACACCGGCCAGCCCGCCAAAATGCAGCCCAATCAGGGCGGCGATGGATACGAAAGCCCACGTGGCCGCCTGGATAAGAACCTCACGTCCCAGAAGATTACGGGCAGCCAATACGGCACCGCATGGATGTCCAATACAAAAAATCAAACCGCTTAGCGAAATGATTGCCAAAGGTGTTGCCGAGGGAAGCCATTTTTCACCGTAGACGACACTGATGAAGGGCTCTGCCAGCCACGTCAAGCCGATATAAAAAGGCAAGGTATAAACAACCAGCAGAGAAATCATCCGGTAGAACAAATATCTAACCTGCGCTGAATCGTCCTGTACTTTGGCCATGGCCCGGAAAACCGGGCTATATACAGCGCCGCTGATCGTGGCGAGGGGGAGCATGGCCAGGCTCTCTGCCTTATTGTAAAGACCTACCGAACCCGAGCCTGCGACATGGCTAACGATCAGATTGCTGGTTTGCTTGCGCATATAACCCACTAACTCATTGGCGGATGATTTGAACCCATAACTGCTGTGTATGCGCGCCGTAGCGAGATCAAAGGACATCCGGGGGCGCAATGGCGTAACCCGGTCGAGCAAAATAATACTCAGCAAACTGCCTGCCAGGCCGGACAGGATCAGGCTAAATACGCCCATCCCTGCCCAGGCCATGATAATGCTCATGCCACCGGAAAAAATTGCGGAAGCAAATCCGACAAGCGCACTGTCCTTGAAACGCATTTCCCTTTGCAGCCAGTTGTTGCGGGTGTTCAGCATGGGCCTGAGCAAAAAGCTCAAGGCGGAGATATGGATCAGATCGGTATAAAGGGGTTCGTTGAAGGCGAACGCAATTGCCGGACCAGAAATGAAGAAAACAAGATATATCAACAAGCCTACCGCGAACTGCGCGGTAAAAACCACATTGAAATCGTGTTCATCGGCCTTCTTTGCGCGAACAAGAGCTTCACCCATGCCTCCACTGGCAATCATGCCGACAACGCCGGTGAATACCTGCATGGTGACAAGCATGCCGAAATCGGCCGGCACCAGCAAACGCGCCAGGATGACACCCACTGCAAACTGAAATACCTGGTTGCCCAGATTACCGGCAACCAGCCATTTTGTGCCTCTGCGGATACTTTGGCCGAGGCTCATGCGCGGGGCCCCCGCGCCCAACAAATCCACGTCATCACGTCAAACGTCCTGCTCATGCCAAAACATATCTGCTCATAGCGCAAGACCGCTCCCGAAACACCGCTTCCTCAATATTTTTAATTCTCGGCTCGATATCAATGAATCCTCCGCCCGCCTGTTTTTTCCCATTGCCATGCATGGCGGATGATTGCCTCTAGTTCTTCATAGCGCGGATTCCAGCCAAGCTCCTTGCGCGCCAAGGCGGCATCCGCCACCAGCCGTGCCGGATCCCCCTCGCGGCGCGGCGCGTCCTTGACGGGGATGTCTTTGCCTGTCGCCTCGCAAGCAGTGTCTATCACTTGCTGCACCGAAAACCCGTTACCGTTACCCAGGTTGAACGCCGCGCTGGAACCGCCCTTCAGCAGCCGGTCCAGGGCGAGCAGGTGGGCCTCGCACAAGTCGGTGACGTGAACATAATCGCGGACACAGGTTCCGTCCGGGGTGTCATAGTCACGCCCGAAGACCTGCACACTTTCCCTGCGCCCCGACGCGGCCTGCAATACCAGCGGTATCAGGTGGGTTTCCGGCTCGTGCCGCTCGCCCAGCCGGCCCTCCGGGTCGGCGCCGGCC
>PQAG01000008.1 GCA_003104895.1 Nitrosomonadales bacterium | reverse complement strand
GGCCGGCGCCGACCCGGAGGGCCAGCTGGGAGAGCGGCACGAGCCGGAAACCCACCTGATACCGCTGGTATTGCAGGCCGCCTCGGGGCGCAGGGAAAGCGTGCAGGTCTTCGGGCGTGACTATGACACCCCGGACGGAACCTGTGTCCGCGATTATGTTCACGTCACCGACTTGTGCGAGGCCCACCTGCTCGCCCTGGACCGGCTGCTGCAGGGGGGCGGCAGCGCGGCGTTCAATCTGGGCAATGGCAACGGTTTTTCAGTGCAGCAAGTGATAGACACTGCCTGCGAGGCGACAGGCAAAGACATCCCCGTCAAGGATGCGCCGCGCCGCGAAGGCGATCCGGCAAGACTGGTGGCGGATGCCGCCCTGGCTCGCAAGGAGCTTGGCTGGAAACCGCAATACGACGCACTCGAGACGATCGTCCGCCATGCGTGGCAATGGGAGAAAACCGGCGGGCGGAGGATTCATTGATATCGAGCCGAGAATTAAAAATATTGAGGAAGCGGTGTTTCGGGAGCGGTCTTGCGCTATGAGCAGATATGTTTTGGCATGAGCAGGACGTTTGACGTGATGACCTGGATTTGTTGGGCGCGGGGGCCCCGCGCATGAGCCTCGGCCAAAGTATCCGCCATGGCGCCGTCTGGCTGTTCATCGGTAATACCAGCAGCCAGATTCTTACTTTTCTGTTTGGCATTGTGCTTGCGCGGTTGCTGGCTCCATCCGATTTCGGGATGCTGGTTACCATCTCCATTTTTACCGGGATCGCAGGATTCATCGCAGGCGGTGGTATGGGCCAGGCACTCGTACATGCCAAAGAAGTGACCAAGCAGGATTATGATGTGGTATTTACCCTGCAAATTATTATCGGTTGCCTGATTTACGCCTTTTTTTTCTTTGCCGCGCCCTGGTTCGCGAAATGGTACAGCACCCCTTTGTATGCAGACCTGTTACGCATCTCCGCGTTGTCGTTCATATTTCGCCCATTCATCAATCTGCCTGGCAGCATTCTGCACCGTGAGATGCAGTTCAAAGCAAAAACTATCGCCGGGTTTGCCTCGCTGCTGCTCTCCAGCGCGATCAGTATCGCCATGGCCTATGCCGGCTATGGCGTATGGAGTCTGATTTTGGGCGGCATGGCCAGCGCTGTTGCCAGTGCCTTCATCCTTGCACTACTGGCCAAATGGCGGCCCGGATTCTCACTGGATTTTCGCCGCGGGCGGAATATTGCCCGCTACGGGATGCTGGTTGCAATTGGCGATTTCATTGTCTATCTGCGTAGCCAGGCGAGCAATTTCATCCTTTCAAAAACACTGGGTCCCTTAGGGCTTGGCCTTTACAATAAAGCCAACAGCCTTACGCTTATTCCTCACGGCCAAATCACCGGCGCTGTTTACCAGGTGACCTTCAGGGCCCTGGCCAAAGAACAGGACGACCTCAACCTCAGCCAGTACCTCTACCTTCGATCTATCACCCTGGTCAGCATCTATACCTGGCCATTACTCCTTGCGCTGGCCTGGCTTGCCCTCCCGCTCATCCGCTTCGTTTACGGCGATAAATGGGTGGGCACGGCTCTTCCCATGGCATGGCTGGCGGCAATCGGCCCTTTCATCATGCTGGAAATTCTGGCGGGTTCAGTGCTGGCGGCGCGCAATTGGCTGGACAGGGAAATTCCAGTTCAAATCACGCAATTAATTGTTGTTAGCCTGGGCGTCATCGCAGGGCTCCCTTATGGCTTGCTGGGTGTGGCAATCGGTGCTTCCTTGGCCAACATTTATGGCGCCTTTCACATGACCTGGCTGGCATCCAAATGCCTGTCAATGCGCATGCGCCGCATCGCAATTTCCATGGGGGTTCCCTTGCTGCTCAACCTGGGCGTGCTGCTGCTGTGGATCACCCTTGACGCACTGTTCAAGCCCCAGGAATGTTGCGGCGATTTCATCTACCTGCTGGTCATGCTGGGTTCGGGCGGTTTGCTCTATGCGCTGCTGTTCTTTTTTGCGCCCATTCCCAATATCGACTCTGAAAAGCAGCGCTGGCTCAACCTCGTCAGGAAGCCTTTTGCGATGATGAGAAAATCATGAATGAATTAGCAACCAAACCTAATCAAATCGACCCCCCAAGATCATGAACGTTACCAATCGCAAACGAGTCCTTGTCACCGGCGGCTCAGGCTTCCTGGGTTCCCGTCTGTGCGAACGCTTGCTTGCTGAAGACTGCGATGTGCTGTGCGTAGACAATTTTTATTCCGCTACTCGCGACAACATCACCCACCTGCTTGTGCACCCTCATTTTGAATTGATGCGTCACGACGTAACCTTTCCCTTATTCGTGGAAGTGGACGAGATATACAACCTGGCTTGCCCAGCCTCGCCTATCCATTACCAGCGCGACCCGGTGCAAACCACAAAAACCAGTGTGCATGGCGCGATAAACATGCTCGGTTTGGCGAAACGGTTACCCTTGAACAGGGCCTAACGCGAACCATTGCCTACTTCAAGGACTTGCTTGCTTATGGTAATACCCCCAACAGCAGTGCTCAAAGTGCAGGATGAAATCCTTCTCGCCCGCATGCAGGGCCTGCTGGGCAAACTATCAAGGATGGCCAGGAAATGAGTTCTCCGCGAGTCAGTGTCCTGATGGCTGTCTATAACAATGCCGCCTATCTCAACGAAGCCATCGACAGCGTTCTGGCGCAGACCATGGCTGACCTGGAACTCATCCTCGTCGATGACGGCAGCACCGACAAGTCGCCAGAGATCATGGCGAGTTACGCCGAGCAGGACGCCCGCGTCGTCGTATACCGGCAGGAAAATCAGGGAATTGGCGGCGCCACCAATCAGGCTCTGAGACTTGCTCGCGCACCCTACGTCGCCATCCTTGACGGCGATGATGCCATGGAGCCTGATCGGCTGGCCATCCAGGCGGACTACCTGGATCAGCATCCGGATATCGCGGCTGTCGGCAGCCAATGGTTCACCATGAATACCCTGAGCCGAATTCAGGGGATAGACCGCCACCCTGCCGACCCGGAGAGTCTGTTTGCTCTCATGTTTGCCTATTTCTCCATGCATCATCCCACCATCATGGCGCGCAAGGGGCCCATCCTGGATTGCGGTGCCTATGACCACAAGGCCAGGCAGGGCTGCATGGATTACGCAGCATTCTTTAATCTTCTGCTCGCCGGTCATCAAATGACCAATCTGCCTTATCTGCTGACCCGCTGGCGGCTCAATCCGCATGGCGTCACACACAATAAGGCTCGCCCTCAGACGGAGGATTGCATGAGCATCCGGGCGAAAGCTTTTCTGGCCATCGACAAACAGGACAGCGATCGTGCAAACCAGGTTGCCTTGTCACTGATCCGGACTTTTCCTGCGGGGAGCTGGTTCGACGAGAAAGTCTCGCGCCTGATTCCCAATCCCCCGCCAAGTCCGGCATTGCTCAGGTGGCGTGAACTTGCGGCACGCGGGCTTGTTCCCGATCTGGAAGCCACTTGTGTGGACTGGCTGTACGATGAACAGAATCATGCAGAACAGTTGGCTGGTTTATTGAAGCAGGATGGTTTTCCCTGGCTCGGTCAACTTGTCCTTGGCAAGGCGGGCCGCGTGATAATGGTGCCCAGCAAAACTGTAAGCCATATTCCGGCCATCCCCGCTACCCTTTTGCTTACCCTGCTCATTCCTACTCAGGCAGGGGACCATGAACTGGCGGATCGTGTCCGGTCCAGCCTTGATGCCTTGCCGGAGAATGCCGAGATCATTGTTTTTTCCACGGATGGCGCTGCATCTGATGTGCCAGCCGCAGTCCAGCACCCCAGGGTGCGCGTCTTGACCACAGCCGGTGTAGCCGCCACGGCCTGGCGGCTGGCGTTTTCTGCTGCGCAGGGCGAGTTCCTCGCGTGTAGGGCGACGGGGTGCCAACACCATCCCGAGTTTCTGGCCCAAAGCCTGGCTGCATTGCAGTCGGATGCGAATATGGCCTTGGCTTACGCGCCTTCCGATGTGTATTACCCGGATGCGCTCGATTCCAACGGGAACGCCATCAAGGATCCCAGCCCGGAGCCGCGCTGGACACGCAATACCTTGCTTGGACGAGACAGGGGGAATCTGAGTTGCATGGTGTTCCGGCGGGAACTGATTGATGCTCTCCCGGTCGCCATTGAGGAAACCGGTGTGGCAACGGACTGGGCCATTGCCCGCAGCCTCCTTGCCCGCGCTGAGCCGCATGTATTGCCCATACGCAATGTCGAGTTTGCCCCCAAAATTGGGCTTGCCAACAACATCATGGAGGTCCTGATACGGCGTCTGGTTGCCTGGTATCTGGATACCGGCCTGGGTCGCATTCCCGCCCCCGAGGTTTGGCCGCAACTTTCTTCTACTCAAGGGCTGGCGCTACTGCGCGAACTCGATGACGGATTGCTGAAAAACAAACTGTGTATCCACCCGGGAAACCTATCCCTGATCACGGAATTTACTACCCGTTTCGCACGCGTGCCGTTATTTCATCCAGTGTTTAACCATCTTCTTGTACATCATCCCGTGCTCGCAGTCGGCGCACTGCGCAAACGCAGCGTCCTGGCAGCCGCCTTGTGCGTGCCCTGGCGCCTGTTGTTGCGTGGCTATGCCAAAATTATCAAGATAAAAAGGCCAGCCAGATGAAAGTCCTGCATGTTTTTCATTACTCAAATCTGGTCAACGGCGTAGACCGCACCACGCTGACATTGCTGTGTGCCTTGCGCCAACTGGGTGTGGAAGTGAATGCCCTGGTGCCCGGCAAGGGCGATGTCACCCAGACGCTGGATGGCCTTGGCGTGCCCTATCGGGTTGCCCCTTTGGGATGTTGTGCCGGCCCCGGCAAGCCTGCTGAACTGGCTTACCTGGCGCATGCAGCCTCCCGTGCGGAGATGATCGGGAATTGGTTGCGCGAAGGTGATTTTGACCTCATCCACCTGAACACCGGGCACCTGATTGATGGTGTCATTGCTGCCTGCAAGGCGAATGTGCCTGCGATCTGGCATATCCACGCGCCATTCGAAATCGATCTTGAGCGTTATGCCGGTTTCATGGGGCCTGAGGCTTACGCCTGGCTGCTGGGTGAGCTGGGCCATCATGTGATAGCAGTCTCGGATGATGTACGGACCAGCCTTTTGCAATGGCTGCCAGCGGAAAAGGTCAGCACGCTCTACAATGGTATCGACGTTGACGATCTGGATACCCGTGCGCGGCAGTCAGGCAAACCCATACGCGAGGCGCTGGGATTGCCCGCAAGCACCCCGCTCGTGTTGGGGGTGGGGCGCATCTCGGCGCAAAAGGACTTTGCCACGTTTGTTCGAGTGGCCAGGCGGGTGACGGATATGCATCCCAGCGCTTGCTTTGCCATCGCCGGGCCGTTCGAAGCACGGGATTTGGCGGAAGCGCTGCCCAGGCAGATCAAGGAACAGGGGCTGGATGGCCGGGTGTTCGTGTTGGGGCCAAGAAGCGATGTGCCCGCCTTGCTGGCGCAAAGTGATGCATTCCTCTCCACGGCGATATTTGAGGGCCATCCTCTGACTTCACTCGAAGCGATGGCAATGAGCACACCTGTTGTCGCGATGGATTGCATCGGCTTGCGCGAATGTATCGAGCACGAATCAGATGGCTTGCTGGTACCCTTGGGAGACGAAGATGCCTGTGCACAGGCTGTATTGCGCGTTCTGCAGGATGGAGGCCTGGCTGAAACATTGGGGGAGCGGGGCAGGCAAAGCGTGCTGGACAAGTATTCGGCTCAGGCTTATGGCAAAAGTTTTTTTGCCATCGCCGAAAGCGTGCTGAGCGAAACCGGTACAGCTGCAAAAGCCCCCGCTGCCGACTTTGTGCTGGGTTTGCTGAAGGAAATTCGTGCAGCCAACGACAGAACAACAAAACTGAGCCAGCGCCCCGGCTTGCTAACACGGCTCAAAACCAAGTTATTGCATTGGGCTAGTTAAGATGAGTGGAATCGGCTCATGATTGACCCCATTTCCCGTTATCTCCATGGCAGCGCAGGCCGGCATGGCCCGGTGATGCTCATGTACCACTCGGTCATGCCCGGGAATGGCACCCCGGATTGGCCTTGGGGCATTTCCATGCAGCGCTTCCGGAGTCATCTGGACTTTCTCGCAGATGACGGCTGGTCCACCCCTACTATGGCAGAACTTGTTGCGTCACCGGAAAAATGGACTGGCCGCACTGCCGTCATCACTTTCGATGATGGTTACGTGGACAATCTCGCTGCCTGGGATGAACTGCAAAAACGGGGCATGCATGCCACCTTGTTCATCGTGACCGGTTCCATCGGACATGAACCGTCCTGGCCCGCCGATGGCCGTCCTGCCGGACGCATGCTAAGCACCGCCGAACTGCGCGCCATGCAGGCTAGCGGCATGGAGATAGGATCACATACGGTCAACCATGTCCGCCTGACACAAGCTGACGACAACGTCCTATGTGCCGAACTGAGCGATTCCAAGGCTGCACTGGAATACGCACTTGGCAGCAAAATATCCAGCTTCGCCTATCCCTATGGGGCCTGGGATGATCGCTGTGTAAACGCGGTGCGCGCAGCCGGCTATCGTGCCGCATGCACAACCCGTACTGGCTGGGCACTGCGTGATGGCGACCCTTGCCTATTACGCCGCCTGACCATATTCAATACGGACACGGCAGGCAGTTTGGCACGCAAGCTGTACTTCGGCAGTAATGACGTTTCCTGGCAAGCGGTCGCACGCTACGCCATGCAGCGCGCAATGATCCGAGTGGGCAGGAGGACAGAATGACTCCCCATATTTCCATCATCATGCCCTGCTATAACGCAGCGGCGTACTTGCCGCAAAGCGTTGGCAGCGTGCTTGCCCAGACACGGGATGACTGGGAGCTGATCATTGTTGACGACGGCTCCACCGATGCCTCCTGGCAGCAACTGCAACGGCTTGCCGCAACAGACCCGCGCATCCGGGTGTTTCATCAGCTTAACGCCGGCGCTGCGGCTGCCCGCAACCGCGCCCTGCTGGAAGCGCACGGTGTTTATACCGCTTTCCTGGATGCGGACGACACCTGGCACCCTGCATTCCTGGAATCCATGGAAGCTGCCCTCGATAATGACCAGGGCGCCGGAATTGCCTATTGCGGCTGGCAAAACATTGGTCTTGGCAGAGGCCACGACGATCCTTTCGTGCCCCCGGAATATGAGCACAGCGGCAAGATCGAATCCCTGCTTGAAAGTTGCCGCTGGCCTATCCATGCTGCTCTTGTGCGTACCCATTTGGTCAACGCCTGTGGACGTTTCGACGAGAGTCTAAGCTCTTGCATGGACTATGACCTCTGGCTCCGCCTGGGGACGATTCACCGCTTGATTCGGGTGCCCAAAGTGTTGGCTTTCTACCACCACCACGGTGGCGGTCAAATAACCAGAAACCGTGCCCGTATCGCCCTGAACCACTGGCGTGCCCAGCAGAAATATCTGCGTGCCAACCCGCTCATACGCGCCCGGCTAGGCCATGCCCAGGTAAGGAAATTAACCGATGGAGAACTGCTCAAGCGCGGCTATGAGAGTTACTGGAATCGCGACCTTGGCGCGGCGAGACAAATATTCTGTGCTGTCATGAAGCGTGGTTACGGAAAAGCATGGGACTGGAAGCATATGCTGCCCGCGCTGCTACCTCTGCCTGTGTACCATGCGTTGATACGGCAAATGGACCGGGGTCAGGGCAAAAAGCCCCTTTCCGGAAGTGATGTCCAGGTGAAGCGGGTAGATGGCATGACTCCCACGGTTTCCATCATCATGCCTTGCTACAATGCGGCGGCGTACCTGCCCCAAAGCATGGGCAGCGTGCTGTCCCAGACTTTTGCTAATTGGGAATTGATCGCAGTGGATGACGGCTCCAGCGATGGCACCCTGGCTTGGCTGCAAGCGCAGACAGATCCGCGCCTGCGTGTTCATTCCCAGGCCAACCAGGGCGTTAGCGCCGCCCGAAATGCCGGTCTGAGGCTGGCGCGCGGCAAGTATGTGGCTTTTCTGGATGTGGATGACACTTGGGAGCCGACCTTCCTGGAAAAATTGCTGTCAGTTTTGGATATGCATCCGGAAGCTGTGCTGGCATATAGCGGCTGGAAAAACGTTGGGCTGCCAGGAGATCGGGGCGAGCCATATGTCCCGCCAGACTATGAGCAAGGCGAAAAATGGGTCCGTTTCCTGGCTGCATGCCCTTGGCCTATTCATGCGGCCTTGACGCGATCCGATGCGGTGCGCGCTGCCGGCGGGTTTGACAGGCGATACAAGAACGCGGAGGACTATGCTTTATGGTTGAACATCGCCACTTTGAGCCCGGTCGTAAGGATTCCCGAGGTGCTCGCTTTTTATCACCATCACTCCGCAACGCAGGCAAGCCGCGACCGCGAGCGTGCGGCTCTCGACAATCTGGATGTCCAGCTGCGTTTTCTGGAAGCGCATCCGGAAATTGAGTCCACCCTTGGAAAAGCAAAAGTGCGCGATCTGGTGTATGGCGGTTTACTGAAAAAAGCTTATGATTGCTATTGGCAGCGGGAGTTGAAATGCGCCCGGCATCTTTTCTTGCTAGCTCTCGGGGCGGGGTACGGGATCCCGAGGAATTGGAAATATACATTGCTATCAATGCTGCCGATATCGTGGCATGACCGCTTGGCGAGACTTTCAAAGATGAAAAAGAATACACACAAACAAGTATGAATCGGCTGTTTTTTAAATCTAGACGTGATTGAGGAAGCTTGTGCAAAAAATTGCATTTTTCGGAATTTTTGGCCATAGCCGATACACTTATTCAGGCGCATTGCAGGAGTGCGACGCAATGCCGCGCAGTACAGGATCGAAGCTGGAAAGCCTGCTCGAGCTGTACGAAGTGACCGGAAACAAGGGGAACATGATTCATGGCGAGGCGCCCGCCCGCATCTTCGAATCAGACCGGAAAAACTCATGCTACGTGTCGGTGCAAGCGCTCGTTGAATCCGGCTGGAGCCCAGAAAGAATCAGCGAGGAACTCAGCAGCCGCTTCGATTTGGTGGTTTTTTCGACCGCCAACGCCATCAGACCCAATCTCGACCCGGGTTGCACCGCACAAGTGTTGGACATGCTGCGTACGAATTTCATTGTCGTTGGAATGGGGATGCAAAACCCGTTACCGCTCACGACGGACTCCTTGCACCCGAACCTCGTTGAATTATTGGACGTATGCAACCGCAAGGCGCGCGTCTTCTGGGTGCGTGGACTGAAAACCGAAGGCTGGTTAAAGTCCGTGGGGTATGACCGGGCGCAGGCGCTCGGCTGCCCGAGCATGTACGTTTATCCGCAAAACACCCTTGGCATATTGGCTCCCGACCCCGCGAAAGTGGCCTCTGCAGTGACGGCGGGATACATTCAGGGCAGAGTTCCAAGATCAAGTGCGATTATTTGGCTTTTCAAGGATTTTGATGCCCACTATGTCATGCAGGAAGAAATGGCAATCTGGCGCATGCAAGGGCTTCTTGACTCGAATCAGGACATTTACAACGACGCGACAGGCGAGGTGAACCGGGAGGCATTAAACAGTCTTCTCGAGACGATACACGATGAGAAAATGCCGTTTTCCAGCTATCGCTGGTTTCAGGATCCAAATATGTGGCGAGTATTCGCTTCCAGGTTCGATTTTTATCTCGGCGATAGGCTCCACGGCGGCGTTGTCGCATTGCAGGCAGGGGTCCCTGCAATCATGATGGCAGACGACACGCGCGTGATGGAGATCGCCGACTTTTTTGGCATTCCCAGGGTCTCAGTAAGCGAAGCTGAAAGCATGCCGCTGAGGGAAATCATTTCTGACAAACTAGCGCCGGCCCGTCTTGATGCATTCAAGGAAACCTATTTTGAACGCGTTCGCTTACTGGAATCCTCACTCATGGAAGCAGACATTTCGCTGACCACTCGCGCAAGCAAGTTAAACCTGGCAGCAACGCCACAGCAGCATATATCCAGAATAGAAAAGAAACGCAGTGCCGTGCGCTTCATCCGTCGCCTTATCCGCAAACTCTGAGACCAGGTTAGCGCGGATTAAATATACTTGACCCGGCCCGATTTCTGCACCATGCCGACGCTTACCGTTGCCATCTGCACCTACAACCGATCCGGGCGATTGCCCGGCCTGGTGTCTGCGCTGCGCAGCCAGGTGTGCGATAGTCCATTCGACATTTTGTTTGTCGACAACAACAGCACCGACGATACTGCTGCTGTCCTTGACCGGCTTGCGCAGGAGTCCGGGGCGCCGCTGCGCCATGTGCTGGAGCTCGAGCAGGGGATCACCCACGCGCGCAATCGCGCCATTGAGGAGGCGCTGGGGTACGATTACATGATCGTCATGGATGACGACGAACTCCCGATGCCGGGCTTTATCCAGGCTGCAGTTTCCGCGCTGCGAGACGAGAGTGCGGAATGTGCTGGGGGCAGGGTATGTGTTCGATTCGACCCGGCCCCTCGCCCTGCCTGGCTCGAAGACAACCTGCTCGGGTTTCTGGCCGAGGTGGATTATGGCGCCGCTGCGCAATGGGTTGAAGACAACACGATGCCCATCTGGACGTGCAATGTCGCGTACCGGACCGCTTTGTTCAAGAATGGCCTGCGTTTCGATCAGCGTTACAACCGCAAGGGCAAGGGTATCGGCGGCGGTGAGGATGTCATGATGTTTCAGGCGCTGCTCGATCGCAAAACAAAAATGCGCTATCGGCCCGACATGGTCGTGGAGCATTTCGTCGAGCCCTGGCGTCTCAAGCGATCGTATTTTCTCAAGGTGCACTATGTGTCCGGATTCAAGACCGGCTTCCATGAGTTCTCGCGCTATCCCCGGGAGGTGTTTGGGGTGCCCTTGTTCCTGTTTCCGCAGCTGCTGCGCCACACTTTCAAAACGCTGAAAATCTATGTGTCAGGACAGCCTGGCGCGCTGCGCCAAGCCATGAACATGACGCATGCAGCGGGGCTGATCGCGGGATGTTTTGCTCGATGGCGGGGAGCGGAGGTGCTGTGAGCGATACTCAGGAAAAGCTGCTTACCATTCTTATCTGCACACACAATCGATCAAAGCTTCTCAACAGCCTGATTCTGTCTCTCAATGTAGCTACGCGTCCGGCATCCTGGGACGTAAAAATTCTCGTTGTGGCTAATGCATGCACTGATAACACCCATCAGTTGCTGGATTCGTGCAAAAGCCTGGCGGCTGTCAATAAAAGCTTGAACCTTGAATGGATCGCGGAACCTGTAGCTGGCAAATCCCATGCCTTGAACAGCGCGTTCCCGCATCTTGCAACGGGTATGGTTGCATTGATAGATGATGACCAGAGGGTTTCGCAGGACTTCCTGCGCAAGGTTTGCCGCGCCGCAGAGGACCATCCGGAAGCCACATTATTCTGCGGTAGATTGTTGCCGGACTGGGATGGAACAGAGCCCAGATGGGTTCGTGATGAAGGTGCTTACAAAGTCTACCCGCCGCCAATTCCCAGTTATGAAATCGGGGCCATTGCCCATTTTGTTTTGGACAGCGAAACAATGCCTCCGGGAGGGAATCTTGTTGTGCGATCCGATGTATTTCGGCGGGTTGGGGAGTTTTCGACCGACTTGGGACCGCACGGCCATGACCTGGGTGGCGGCGAAGATACCGCGTACATCCGCAAGGCCCTTGCGCAGGGCGAGCGGCTCTATTATGACCCCGATATCATTCAGTACCACTACGTCGACCCGCTAAGGCTCAAGCTTAGCTTCCTCATGCGTCTTGCTTTTCACCGGACCTATGCCGCGGTGCGCTTAGGGCCGGCTACAGGCGGCATGCCTGCCTACGTGTGGCGGAAACTTGCGACATATGGGATTAAGGCACTATTCTCGGCAAGACTGGGCAGGCGCCGCTTTTTTCTGGTCCGCGTTGCTGCGGCGCTTGGTGAGATCAAGGGCTTGTATGAAATAAATACGAAGGCCAAACGGCACCGGCCAGACATGCAAGGGGATCGGTTCCCCTTATTATCCCGCCTGGCGATACCCGTTGCGCTTGGCTGCCTTTCCATGTTGTGGGCAAAGCCGCTTTTAAGCACAAGCATTACCGTCGCGGCCAGTATCGCCGGGATTTGTGCCGCGGGGCTGATATTGAAATCCGCTCTAAGTTTTAGCAGAACCGGCCCCCAGCTTAAGGCAGAAATACAGCGATATTATTCCCGCTATTCGCTTTATGCGGTGTTCAGGCTAGGTGTCTGGGCCTTTGTTCTATGCATGTTAATGGCGCTTGCAGGTGTTGTTTTTTATGGTTCGCTCGCCAGCGCGCTCGGTTTTTCCATAGATCGCGGGATTGCCGTGATTTTCGGCTTGCTGGGGTTAGCACTGATTACCTCTCTGCAATTCTGCCGGCATCTACTTTGCATTCCCGCAAGTATTGAAGCCTCGTCGAATTACCGTATGAGCCGCCTTTACGCCTTGTGGGGGGCTCTGACTCCAGAGCGTATCGAAGGAGCAATACTCAGCCTTGCGTTGCTTTTTGCCGTTGCTGCCATAATGGGCGGGACCCGGCTGTCCATGCAGGGTCAAGGAGAGAATGCAATTGGGCTGCTCGCGGCTGCAATGGCCTTTGTGATTCCAGCTATCCAGGCACGAAAGAGGGTGGAGCCCTGGCCCGTTCGATCGCGCCGTGCAAATAGCCAACCTAATATCTTAATGATTGGTTGCGACTCTCTGCGTGCCGACCGGGTGGCCAGCGGCCACCCCCGGAATCTGACCCCGTTCATCGATCAACTGGCCATGCGCGGTGCACGCTTCACCAACTGCTTCGTGCCTTGCGCCCGCACCGCGCCAAGTCTGGCCTCCATGCTCACTGGCAGCTGGCCACAGCGGCATGGCATACGCGACAATTTTGTGGCTGCCAGCGAATGCGGCATGAACAGTGTTCCATCCATGGCCGATACGCTGAACCGCGCTGGCTATCGCACCACGGCGATCAGCGACTGGTGCGGCGCGGATCTGGGAAAGCTCGAATTCGGTTTCGAGAATTGCAATTTGCCGGAAGACCAGTGGAATATCAAGTACTTGTTAAGGCAGGGGCCGAAGGATATCCGGCTGTTTCTGTCATTGTTTTCCCACAATAAGTTTGGCCAGCAGTTTCTGCCAGAGCTGTATTACCTCGCCGGAGTGCCGACAACCGCGTTGCTGGGGCGCGATACGCGCGCTGAAATATCCCAGGCAGCCGGTGACGATAAACCTTTTTTCATCAACGTTTTTATGTCCACGACCCATGGCCCATTTGGCTCTGAATATCCTTACTACACCTTGTTTCCGGGCGCTAGTTACAACGGTGATTCGAAGTTTGTCATGAGCGGGCTGAACGAGCCGTTTGAAGTTGTTAAGCGGCAGGGGCACACCAAGGACAAGTTCGATCTTGCCCAGATCGTCGATCTGTATGACGGCTGTGTTCGCAATTTCGACGACGAGGTTAAAAAAATAGTGGATCATGTTAGACAGTGTGGGCTGGAGGACAACACGATCATCGTGATCTACAGTGATCATGGCATGGAGTTTTTTGAGCGCGAGACATGGGGGCAGGGGAACAGCGTGATTGTCGATGATAGCGCGCGCATCCCGCTTATTATTGTCGATCCACGAGGCGCCAGGAACCTTGTGGTTGCGGAAACCACACGTGCCATCGATCTCGCTCCCACACTGCTCGACCTCTCGGGCCACGGTTCGGCAGACCAAGGGTTCGATGGCGTATCGTTAGCAGGCGTGATTCGAGGAGAGACCGCCATGCCCGAACTGAACGCCTACTATGAAACCGGGATCTGGTTCACGAAGATCCCGGGGCTTGGCGATGACCACCTGCATTACCCGGACCTGCCGGATCTTCTTGAAGTTCAGAACAAGCAAGCAGCTACGATTGGAATTAAACCGGCTTTGCGCGATCGCATTATTGCAGCCAAGGATCGTGCTTTACGTGTCGGAGAATGGAAATTGGTGCGCCTCGCATTACAGGATGGCCCTAAATGGCTGCTTTTTGATGTTAGCCGTGATCCTGATTGCAGACATGACGTGGGAGATGCACACCCGGAAGTCGTAGAAGCGCTGCGTGAACGCGGTTCTGATTTGTGGCTTAATTGACAGCGATTGATCGAGTCTGTGTTTAGCTCAGCATAAACAAAGCTGTTTTTGTGGAAACTATTGATGCGGCCATTTAATGTTTGAACTGTAGGTCGGACTTCAGTCCGATTTTCGGGCTAAAGCCCGACCTACAATTGAAATAAATTCTGGCCGGGTCAATAATTTGGGGCCTAAAGAAACAAGATATAGAGCAAGTTAACATGTCCATTTGCTTAATCTTGGCCAATCATTGAGGACACCTGTTTCAGGACACACAAATGAATCGCAATTTATTGATATTTTGGTTAATCACCCTGTCTCTCCCGATGCCTGCGTTGGCAACGGATACCGGTTATCCTACCGATTCTGAGCTTAGCTCGTTACCAGGGTACTGCCAGATAAAATTACGCCAAAAACCTGGTGACCTAGGATATAACTCATGGCTCGGGATATTGGGTCCTGACTTCATTCACACCCATCACTTTTGCGCAGGGCTTAATTTCATAAACCGTCACTATAGGGCCAGTTCGGAATACGACCGGAAGTACTATCTCCAAGCATCACTTCCCGAATTCGCTTACATGATCACCCATGCCGCCCCCTCGTACAGCTTGATGCCGGATGTATACATCAACCGGGGAACTGTACTTTCCAAACTCGGGAGGAGCAGTGAAGCTGTCGCCGATTTCCTTAAGGCGATTGAACTCAATCCGCGTTTGCCCAAGGCATATACGGTGATGGCAGATTTATATGTGAACATAAAGCTTCAGGGCAAAGCGCTCGCAACGATTACCGAGGGATTGCGGTACGTGCCCAGCAGCAAGATGCTGCAACGGCGCTATGCTGAGCTCGGAGGCAAGCCGCCTTTCCCCGAACCCTATGCGGACGCTGTAGTTACGCAAGAAACCCAGGCTGCAAAAGCCAGGGAACCCGGCCCCGCGCAAACCAGCGAGCCTGCCGAAGCCTCACCGAAAGCCGCGCTGGAATCTAAGCCCGGCGCGGAAACGCCTAACGCGCAACCTGCCGCAGCCGAAGCCGAAGCGATCGGGATGCCTGGAAATCCATGGTGCCGCTTTTGCCCGGACCCCGCTCCCAGCGCAAACCCGGTGAGCAAGCCAGTTCCCCCAACGACCGGCACGGAGCCATAAGGTAACTTCCTGGCATGATGCTAAGCGTCGTAATCCCCGCTTTTAATGCCGCCCGGTTCATTGCTGATGCCGTTAAAAGCGTGCGCTTGCAAGCCGCCCATGTTCAGGAAATTATCATTGTTGATGATGGCTCAACAGATGATACCGGGCAGGTAATAGCTGGCTTGGGAGAAGATATCAAATATGTGCGGCAGCAAAATGCGGGGCCTTCCGCAGCACGTAATCGCGGCGTAGCGATGGCATCCGCGCCATGGATCGCGTTTCTCGATGCCGACGACGTGTGGACGGCAAACAAAATCTCTGAACAATTGGCAGTATTGCAAGCAAACCCCGGCCTTGGCCTGGTGGCATCGGATATGGCTGAAATTGATATTACGGGAGAACTCATCAGGCCGTCTGTGCTCGCCGCGCATGGTTTGTTGCCATTTTTCCAGGCATTGAACTGCGCCCCCATTCCTCATGCCTTGCGCCGGCTCGCCGAAAAAAACTTTATTCCCACTGGCACGGTGATTGCGAGAAAGGATTTGCTGGTGGAGTTGGGTGGGTTTAGGCCCGATATCCGTTATGGAGAGGATTTGGAACTCTGGGCAAGAATCGCTGCCCGTGCCCCTGTCGTCTGCCTGCCGCGCGTGCATTTACTAAGGCGTCAGCATAGCTCCAATGCCACCCGAGCGACTGTTCCGATGCTGCGCGATTTGGTCAAGGTGATGCAGAATCTTCGCGCAGCCTGCGGCCCCGAGTTGCGCGCGCAAGGTGCCGACCCGGATGCGCTCGTGGCGGGGGCCTTGTTCGATCTGGGTTTCTGGTTTTTTACAGCCGGGGAATTAGGTATGGCCCGATCCGCTTTCGACCAGAGCCTGTCGGCAAAACCTTCACTTAAAACGGCCTTGTATGCCACTGCCAGCCGCCTTCCCGCCGCATTGTTGCGCGAGGCAAGGAAGGCTAGGCGGTTTTTGGAAAATTAACTCATTGCATGCAATCAAACAGCAAAATTCGTGTGCTCTACGTTGAAAATGGCATTGGCTACGGTGGCGCCATTATTTGTCTGCGCCATCTGGTGCGCAATCTGGATCGAAGCCAATTTGAGCCCATGGTTGTCACTGGCCGCACCGGCCCGGAATACGAAAGCATTGCCAGTGAAGCACACTGGCGATACATACGTGACAGGCGCATCGATGTGCCCAATCTGCAGATAGCCCTGGATTCGGCCCGGTGGCCTGGCGTGATGCCTGGGCTTAGAACGCTTTTGCGGCAAATGCTGGCCCGCGCAGATGATCTGGTCAATTTTCTGCCCTTCCTTATCGGCCTGCTATGGGCAGCATGGCGCTTCAAGCCTGCGTTGATTCATGCGAATAACGAACCACTGTGCAACCGCGCATCCATATTTGCCGGCAGGCTATTGAGCGTTCCCGTGATCTGCCATGTGAGGGGTGACCAAAAGGGCTCGCGCATGATGGCCTGGATGTTCCGGCTGCCGGACTATTTCATCGCCGTCTCTCGCTGGGTTTCGGAAAGCATCGGCCGTCAGGGCGTCCCGGCAGAGAAACGAACATATATCTACGATGGCATCGAGCTGGAAAAGCTCGATCTCAAAGCCGATGGCGAGGAATGGCGCAAGCGCCAGGGCATTGAGCCAACGGATTTTGCGGTCGGCCTTGTCGGCCTGTTGATCCCCTGGAAAGGTCAGCGCCTGTTTCTTGATGCAATGCAAGGGCTCGCACAGGATATCCCCGGGCTGAAAGCCGTGATTGTTGGCGGCACACCCGATGAATGCGCTGGTTATGAACAGGAATTACGCAAGCTTGCCCAGGCGCCCGCCTTGGCGGGCCACGTTATTTTCACGGGCCACGTAAGCGACATGGCGACAGCTTACAATGGCCTGGATGTAGTCGTTTCCGCATCGACCGAGCCTGAGCCTTTGGGAACAATGATCATCGAATGCCTTACCATGGCCAGGCCTTTGGTAGCCCCAAACCACGGGGGGGCGGTTGAAATGGTCGAGAATGGAATGACCGGCTTGCTCTTCACTCCGGGTAACGCGCAGGATTTGGCCATACAAGTCCGGAAAATCCATGATGAGGCCGGCCTCGGGCTCAGGCTGGGCCAAGCCGCACGAGCCAGGGCGCTCGCGACATTCTCGGTGCAGGAGCATGTGCGGCGTGTCCAAGATATATATATGCAGATGATCCAGCGTGGCTCACGGTGACCCGAGTTTGGGCGCGGACATGCAACGATCCAGGCAGCAGCAGTTTTTGTATCTCAATGGATAAAAATTCGAAAACTTCCATGTCATTTTACCTCCGCCGCAATGTGACCCGGTTCGTCCTCCTGTTCGAGGGCCGGACAGGGAGTAGCTATCTGATTTCCAGTCTTGGGGCGCATCCCGAAGTGCGGGCCTTGGAGGAGGGGCTGGTCCGGCTTAAAGCTTCAGGCCATGATGCCCAGTCTGCCTGGGTCATGAAGGCGCTTTCAATCCCGCTCCTTGGCAAATCGGGGGCAGTTGGCTTCAAGACCAAACTACGCGACATTGCGGACCCCTCTCAGTTTGCAGGACTCTTGCGTGAACTGGGCGTAAAAGTCATCCATATGCAGCGCCACAACCGGGTGAAGGTTGCAATTTCGGAAATAAACTGCAACATGCTGTACGAGCGTACCAAGTACTACAACGTCTACAAGGAAGAAGACAGATTGCCGCCCATTCGGATTGATGTTGCGGACTTCAAGGAAACGCTCGCAATGAGAGAAAAACTGGACGAGGAGCTGAAACACTTCGTGGATGACCTGCGGCTGCCAACGCTCAACGTGTTATATGAAGAAATACTGCAAGATGAGACAAACACACTCAGCGGTATTTATAGCTTTCTCGGCGTGCCTGCCCATGCGACGAAAGGTGCGAGTTACAAAAACACTAGTGATGATCTGAGAGATGCGCTGCTCAATTTTGAAGAACTGAAGGCTTCCGTAGCCGGTACCGGATACGAGGCGATGTTTGATGAAGTGCTCAGCCGCAAGCCGTAGGCCTGTTGCTTAGACCTGTTTCTGCGTCCCCCACAGGTTCTTTACGGCAATCTGGTATGTCAGCACCAAGATAATGACCAGATGGTAGTAGTAATCGAAATAGGCAAGGCCAAGAAACGCGCCACCCGTCGCATAGCCAACCATGCTCACCTGAATCATGGCTGCCAGGTCACATGCCCACTTCCGGTCAGGGTCCTTTCTGCATTCCCGGATGACCTTGCTCCCCGTCCGCCATGCCAGCATGCCAATGAGCACAAACAAGCCAAAACCAATAAAGCCGTGTTCACCCATGACTTCGAAATAGATGCTATGCACGTCGTGTACGTTTTCTGGATCCGGGGCGTACTGGTGGAAAGTCTCAGCCTGGAAAGTTTCGAATCCTCCGCCGGTAATGCGATTTTTTGCCAGGTTATAGGCGGTATGCCAGGCATTGATGCGGCCCATTGCCGAGGCGTCCTGCTCATAAGTCTTGATGGTGTGCATGCGCTCCCAGTATTGCTGGGGCATGATCGTGGCGATCAGCCCGATGGCTGCGAAGATATAGATCGCTGTGGTTGCCTTGTTGCGGCTTTTCAGCCACAGCAGGCTGCCCATGGCTGCCGCGGCCAGCAAGGCACCGCGTGATTGCGTGCCGATCGCGGCCAGCCCGGTCAATACCATGCAGGCCGCCAGCCCCAACCGGATCAGCTTGTTCTGTGTCTGCAGGTGCAGGTAACGAAGCAGCGGAATCGTCATGATCATTGCCAGCCCCAGTTCGTTGTTGCCGGCAATGAAAGTGGTTGCCGGACCCTGTACGTGATGCACCCCGCCTTTCAGAATTGTAAAAATCCCGCCTTTGACCCCATAAAATGCAAGGGAGAGCGCGATCACCCAAACCAAACCTTCCAGGCGTTTCCGGTCGGTTATCAGCATCGCAGTCAGCAGCGTCATGATCTGTATCTTCAGGACCTTATCCCACTGCGCCCAAGCAAGCAGCGGGTAAAATGCGAAGAATGAAGTAAATGTCACCCAGCCCAGGAAGACGATCAGGAGGATGGTTTCCGGCGTCCACGGCATGCGCTTGGGTTCTTTCGAGAACAGGTATGCCGTCAGGGTGACTGCCGCGGTTATGAGCGCGAATGGAATGGTGGTGGCAAACCCCCAGGCCAGCTTGTGGGGGTTCATGTAGCCCAGCCAGGACCACAGATAGATCCCGTAGTGAGGATGCCTGAACACCAGCAGCAGGGCGCCAAATACTACTACGGTGACAAATATATCTCTCACGCCCGGCTCTCCGCGCTTGTGGCCGCTACCTTGCTGATGAT
>PQAG01000007.1 GCA_003104895.1 Nitrosomonadales bacterium | reverse complement strand
GGCCGCATGGTCGTGCGCCAGCCGCTGGAACTGACCAACAACCTCAGCACTTTTGACATCATGGTCAACGTGGCGGGTGGCGGCGAGTCAGGCCAGGCAGGTGCTGTGCGTCATGGCATTGCCCGCGCGCTGATCGATTACGATGCGAACCTGAAGAGCGCGCTCTCCAAGGCCGGTCTGGTGACACGCGATGCTCGTGAAGTGGAACGTAAAAAAGTCGGTCTGCGCAAGGCGCGTCGCCGCAAGCAATTCTCCAAGCGTTAAGCGCGCCCGTGTGCCAAAAAAGCCGCCTTTGGGCGGCTTTTTTATTGTCTGCCGGGTTGCCTAAGCGAGGGCTCCCTTTTATGATTAATCTCTTTCCGTGTGGGGTATCGGCAATGATCAAGGTGGGTATTGTAGGTGGGACCGGATATACCGGAGTGGAGTTGCTGCGCTTGCTGGCACAGCATCCCGACGCGCATCTGGAAACCATTACCTCTCGCAAGGAAGCCGGAATGGCGGTGAGCGACATGTTCCCCAATCTGCGTGGCAGAGTCGGCCTGAAATTTGAAGACCCTGCCCATGCGCCGCTTGCAAAATGCGACGTGGTGTTTTTTGCGACGCCGAATGGCGTTGCCATGCAGCAAGCCAGAGCGTTGGTGGATGCCGGGGTGCGTGTGATCGACCTGGCTGCAGATTTCCGCATCAAGGACGTGTCTGTGTGGGAGAAATGGTATGGCATGCAGCACGCATGTCCTGATCTGGTCAAGGAGGCGGTATATGCCTTGCCGGAAATCAACCGTGCGGAAATTCCCGGTGCGCGCGTGATCGCCAACCCGGGATGCTACCCGACGGCGGTTCAGTTGGGGTTTTTGCCTCTGGTCGAGGCGGGTGTGATCGAGCTCAATGGACTGGTTGCGGACTGCAAGTCGGGTGTTTCCGGGGCCGGCCGCAAGGCAGAGGTTTCTACCCTGTTCAGTGAGGCTTCGGACAATTTCAAGGCCTACGGGGTCGCGGGGCATCGCCATCTGCCGGAGATCGTGCAGGGCTTGTCTCTCCGGGCCGGTGCGCCGGTCGGCCTGACTTTCGTGCCGCATTTGACGCCATTGATCCGGGGTATTCATGCCACGCTTTACGCCCGGCTAAACAAGAATGTCGATATTCAGGCGCTCTATGAAGAGCGCTATGCCAATGAGCATTTCGTTGACGTGCTGCCGGCGGGCAGTCACCCGGAGACGCGTTCGGTGAGATCGGCCAATTTCTGCCGCATTGCGGTACATCGTCCGCAAGGTGGCGATATGGTCGTGATCCTGTCGGTCATTGACAATCTGGTCAAGGGCGCAGCCGGACAGGCCGTGCAAAACATGAATATTCTATTTGGTTTGCCGGAGTCGACGGGGTTGCAGCAGATTCCCATCTTGCCATGAGCCTGTTGCGCGCCAGGAGACGCAGGTACAGTCTGGCCTCGCGCCGGGTGGCGGTGCGGACCCATGTTGCCTGGTACTGGCGCGGCTTGTTCATGAGTCTTGCCCTGGGGTTGGGTATCGGCCTGGCATGGTGGGTTTATGATGTGGGCGCGCTGCGGGCCGGTTCCGAACGTAGCGCCGACGAACAAGACCTGGAGCAGTTGAGGGCCAGGGTCATGCAGCTCGAAACGGAGAATGCGCAACTCCAGTCTGCTCAAGTCAAGATTGATCGTCATACTCAGATTGACGCAGAGGCTCAGAGAAACCTGGAGCGTGAGCTCAAGGCCCTGCAGAGCGAAAATGCGACGCTCAAGGAAGAACTCGCTTTTATGCGAGGAATGACTTCTGCCGATCATTCCGGTGCGCTGAACATTCAGCGCTTTACGGTCAGGAAAGAGGACCCGGGTTCTTATCATTTCCAGTTGTTGCTGGTTCAGGCAGGGCGAAAAGAGAATGTTTTTCGCGGCCGCCTGCAGCTTGTCGTGACGGTCCAGGGCGGTAGCGGGAAGAGCATGCAGACTTTTCCAGATAAGGCCGCTACGGATAAAGCCTTCAAGATCAGCCTGAAATCCTACCAGAGCATAGAGGGGGATTTTCAACTTGCGCCGGATCAGGTAGCCAAACGTGTTGAGGCGCGCATCTTCAGCGAMGGMGCGACWCAGCCCAAATTAAGCAAGACGGTGGATTTGTCGTGAAATGACAAAAGGAGAATTATGTTTGGCAGAAAAAACACCAAGCCTCAAAACCGGATWGATAGCCTGATTGGTCATGGCACCCGGATTGAAGGGGATGTATCTTTTTCTGGAGGATTGCGTATTGATGGCGAGGTGATCGGTAACGTTCGAGCTGGAGCCGGTCAGGCGGGCACCCTGGTGCTCTCMGAGCAGGCGCGGGTCGAGGGAACAATCGAGGTATCGCACCTGGTGGTGAACGGCACGGTCGCWGGGCCGGTATATGTTTCCGAATATGTCGAACTTCAGGCGAAATCCAGRGTCACAGGAGATGTTTACTATAAAGCACTGGAGATGCATGTAGGYGCTGTTATAGAGGGCAAGCTGGTACATCAGGAGAAATTGGCGTTGCCATCGCCCGTAGCCATTGAAGGCTCGATAGTAGTTGACTAAAATGCTATAGTTTAGCAAAATACGTTTTTGAAATATTTTTCCTAGGAGCACACTATGAACGCAGTAACAGAAATGCCGAGCCCTTTGGTTTTTACCGATAATGCTGCAGCCAAGGTCAAGAGCCTGATCGAAGAAGAGGGTAGTGCCGACCTGAAGCTGCGTGTATTCGTCTCTGGTGGCGGATGTTCCGGGTTCCAGTATGGATTTACCTTTGACGAGGTCACCAATGAGGACGATACCGTGGTCGAAAAAAATGGCGTAACGCTGTTGATTGACCCGATGAGCTTCCAGTATCTGGTGGGTGCCGAGATCGATTACACTGAAGGTTTGCACGGATCACAGTTCGTGATCAAGAATCCTAATGCAACAACGACTTGCGGTTGCGGTTCCTCATTCTCTGCCTGAACAGCGATTACATTGATGCAAAAAAGGGGCTTCGGCCCCTTTCTGTTTTCAGGCGGGGTAAGTGGCCCCCAGGATGCGTGCGCCTCTTGCCCCCGTCACCGCCGGCAGATTTCCTGGTAGCCCGTGCTGTGCCCGATATGCCAGCCAGGCAAAGGCGGCGGCTTCAACCCAGTCTGCATTAATGCCCAAAGTGCCGGTGAGTGCAATCGGCAAATTCGGCAACAATATTGCCACTCTTTCTCTGAGTGCGGTATTGTGCGCACCCCCACCACACAGGAAAATTTCATCAGCATCCGGGCAGTACTGCCTGATGGCGTTAGCAATTGCGCGCGCGCTCAGCTCCAGCAAAGTTGCCTGGATGTCCTCGGGGGAGTATTGAGCTGCTAGCAGTGAGTTCAGCCATTCGAGGTGGAACATGTCTCGCCCGCTGCTTTTTGGGGGCGGAGCGGCGAAAAACGGGTGGGAAAGCATGTTCTGCAGCAGATCAGGAAGAACCCTGCCGCAGGCAGACCATGCCCCATCCCGATCATAAGGCGTGCCCAGATGCTGCTGGGCCCAGGCATCCAGCAGCAGATTGCCCGGGCCGCAGTCAAAGCCGGTGACGGTTCCCGCTGAGGGTAGCCAGGTCAGGTTGCTGATGCCGCCAATATTGACAATAACCCGGTTATGTTCCGGATTGAGAAATGCTGCGGCATGGAAAGCGGGAACGAGCGGAGCGCCCTGGCCTCCGGCAGCAATGTCGCGGCTGCGGAAGTCCGCGATAACGGTGATGTTGGTGAGCTCGGCCAACAGGGAAGCGTTGCCGATTTGAATGGTAACGCCCAGGTCCGGGCGGTGGCGTATGGTCTGGCCGTGGCAGCCTATGGCATTGATGTCTCTAGCGGACAGCTTTGCCCGAGTCAGCAGATCCGCAATCGCCGTTGCATAACGGGCCGCCAAAATATTTCCTGTCCAGGCCGCACGCAGCAATTCGTTGTCTCCTGCCTGATTGAGTGCGAGGAGTTCACGCTTCAAAGCCGGTTCAAATTCATGAAAAACGGCCTCCACAAAGTGAAAGCCGTTAGTGTCAAACCGAATCAGCGCCGCATCGACGCCGTCCAGGCTGGTGCCGGACATCAGCCCGATATAAAGCTCTGTTGAGCCCACGCTGCTCGGAAGATTTAGTCGAGGGCAGCCAGATTGGTGCCGCGCAGCAATTCCAGGCGGGCCATCAGAGGCTGAGTGGAACGATTAAACTCGCCTTTCTGGCCGGCTGCGATGGGAAATGCGACTGGCACTTCAATCGAAAGCGGATTGCGCTGCACGCCTGCGACCTTGAATTCATAGTGCAGGTGAGGGCCGGTCGCGAGCCCTGTCATGCCGACGTAGCCAATCACATCGCCTTGATTGACGCGTTGGCCTTTGCGTAGCCCATTGGCAAATCCGGACAGATGGCCGTAAACCGTTTCATAGTTGCCCTGGTGCTTGATGATGACGATGTTGCCATAGCCATTCTGCCGTCCAACAAAAGCCACAGAGCCATCTGCAGTGGACTTGACCCGCGTGCCCGTGGGCGCGGCGTAGTCAACGCCTTTGTGAGCGCGCCATTCTTTCAGGACCGGGTGATAGCGCGCCGTGGAAAAGCCGGAAGAGATACGCGAAAACTCCAGGGGTGAGCGCAGGAAAGCCTTGCGCAGGTTTTTGCCGTCTTCGGTGTAATAGCCGCCCCGGCCATCCTGGCCCTGGAAATAAACGGCACGGTAGACCTTGCCGCTATTGATGAATTCAGCAGCCAGAATGCGGCCAGTCTTGACCAGCTCGCCCTTGTTGTAAAAGGTTTCATAGACCAGGGTAAATTTGTCTCCGCGCTGTAAATCGCGGTGAAAATCGATATCGGTCGAAAAAATATCTGCCATTTGAATGGCAACAGCGTCTGGGACGCGCGCGTCATCAGTGGCGGCAAAAAGGGAACTGGTGATCCGGCCGGATTTCATTTCTACCTGACGTTCCAGCGGCAGCGGTTGTTCGCTGGTCTTGAAGTGATCTCCCCGCTTTTCAACCAGCAGCATGCTGTCGCCGCCATGGTTATATCGCAGGGAAAGTAATTCGCCATCTTGAGTCGTCAGGGCTTGAATGGTTTTGCCCGGTTTAAGCTGGCGAAGCGCCTGTGCATGCTGAGCTTCGCTCAGGAAGGACTGAACATCTTCACTATTGACATCAAGACGGTTTAAAAGCGCGCTGACTGTGTCGCCGCGCTGAATGCGCTCTTCGCGCCAGAATGATTCTTTATTGCCGGAAGCGAGCTGCATTGACGGCAGAGCTAGCTGTTCAACCACCGTGCGAGTCTGGATGTGCTGAATTTCGGTATCTGGTGCGATACCAAAGGCGGCAACGACGCCAAACAGCGGCAAGGCTGAGAGTCCTACAAGCCAGCGAAGGCGGATTTTTCGTTCGGACTGAAAAAGCTTTTGCGATAGAATGCGGTCTTTATTGTTCAACATGTTGCCTGTGTGGTTTCTTTAAGTCAGCCCGAAGCTTAACAAAAAACACAAGTAGCGAAAAGTTAAACTTTTTCCAGATTGGTAAAGCGTAATGAGTCAAGTCAAAGAGTCGCTCCAGGTCATTAAAAGAGGATGCGAGGAGCTTCTGCTGGAGCAGGAGTTGGTTGAAAAGCTGACGACAGGCCGGCCTCTGCGAGTCAAGGCGGGATTTGATCCCACTGCTCCGGATCTGCACCTGGGGCACACGGTCCTGCTCAATAAGATGCGGCAGTTTCAGGAGATGGGCCACGAGGCGATGTTCCTGATTGGTGACTTCACCGGCATGATTGGCGATCCCACCGGCAAGAATGTAACGCGTAAACCTTTGACGCGCGACGAGGTGATCGAGAACGCCCGCACTTATGAGCAGCAGATTTTCAAGATTCTTGATCCGGAAAAGACGCTGGTGATGTTCAACTCCAGCTGGATGGGAGAAATGAATGCGGCCGATTTGATCAGCCTGGCGGCAAAGCATACCGTGGCACGCATGCTGGAGCGGGATGATTTTCACAAGCGTTATACGTCTGGTCAGCCCATTGCGGTCCATGAATTTCTTTATCCGCTGATTCAGGGCTACGACTCCGTGGCCATGAAAGCGGACATCGAGCTTGGTGGAACCGACCAGAAGTTCAATCTGCTGGTCGGGCGGGAGCTGCAGAAACATTATGGACAACCGCCGCAGGTAGTGTTGACCATGCCTATCCTGGAAGGGCTGGATGGCGTCAATAAGATGTCGAAGTCGCTCGGCAACTATATCGGCATCCATGAGCCACCCAATGAGATGTTCGGCAAGCTGATGTCGGTTTCAGATGATTTGATGTGGCGATATATAGAGCTTCTGTCGTTTGAGCCTTTGAGTGTGGTGGCTCAATGGAAGAAGGAAGTGGCCGAAGGGCGGAATCCGCGCGACATAAAGGTGATGTTTGCTCAGGAAATCATAACTAGATTCCATGATGCCAAATCGGCAGCCCAAGCTCTCGCTGATTTTGAAGCGCGCTTCCGCGAGGGGGCGATGCCGGACAACATGCCGGAGATCAGTCTGACGGCCGAAGGTGATGGACTGTCTGTAGTGCAGGCGCTCAAGCAGGCCGGGTTGACTGCCAGCACATCTGAGGCGATCCGCATGATTCAGCAGGGTGGTGTTAAAGCCGATGGCGAGAAAGTGAGCGACAAAGGACTGGTTCTGCCTAAGGGAGCGGCGATCGTGCTGCAGGTTGGCAAGCGTAAATTTGCGCGCATAAGCATTGTTTGACTTGCCGATGGTACGTAAGTGACTGTCTTGTAAAGCGCCACAATTTTATTGTGCCAAATGTGCCGCAAAGGCATTGACCATCGGTTTTGCCTCTGTATAATGCGCACCTTCGTTGCAGAACAGTGCAGCGAAGCAAATCGGCAGGAAAATTAAGATTTGACGCGGTGTTCAGTATCTGTATAATGCGCACCTTCGTTGCGGAACAGCGTGGCGAAACGGGTCGAAAAGTTTTAAAAACGATTTGACAGGGTGGGCGGTAGCTGTATAATGCGCACCTCTCGCTGAGGCGGGGAAGATGAAGTAAACGTTCTTTAACAAGATACAGCCAATAAGTGTGGGCGCTTGTCGGATGGGTAAGCCGAGATGCTGGGCATGTCCTGGTGTTGAAGTAACTCAAATGATACAAGTGCTCTGTTACAGGAATTTGAAAAAGTTTCAGTAACTAAATATGAGTGCGAACAGAAACACAAGTAATGCAGAGATTGAACTGAAGAGTTT
>PQAG01000006.1 GCA_003104895.1 Nitrosomonadales bacterium | reverse complement strand
AGCCGCGGCCCATGATTTCAACACTGAGCTTGCCTTGTTCCAGATACAAGCGGTTGAGATCGGTGATTTCCAGTTCCCCGCGCGGTGAGGGCTTGAGTTTTTTAGCCAACCCAACGACTTGTTGGTCGTAAAAATACAGTCCGGTGACAGCATAGTTAGACTTCGGATGCTCAGGCTTTTCTTCCAGCGATAGCACTTTACCGCTTGAGTCGAATTCGGCCACGCCGTAACGCTCAGGGTCATGCACGTGGTAGGCGAACACGCTGGCACCTTCTGTGCGGGTCATGGCGTTGCCTAATAGTTGATGGAAGTCATGGCCGTAAAAGATGTTATCACCCAGAACCAGGGCAGACGGATCATTGCCAATGAATGCTTCGCCAATGATGAATGCCTGGGCCAAGCCGTCAGGGGAAGCCTGTACAGCGTATTGCAGGTTCAAGCCCCACCGTTCACCCGTTCCAAGCAGCTGCTCAAAACGCGGTGTGTCCTGTGGTGTGGAAATGATTAGGATGTCGCGTATCCCCGCCAGCATCAGGGTGCTAAGCGGATAATAGATCATGGGCTTGTCGAATACCGGCAGCATCTGCTTGCTGATGGCCAGTGTGGCCGGGTGCAGTCGCGTGCCAGAGCCACCGGCAAGGATGATACCTTTTCTTTTCATATTGCCCCTTGCATCACAAGTTCATCCATGAGTCGCTGCACGTGATAGCGCCAGTCGGGAATATGGAGATTGAAAGTATTGGCCAGTTTGCACGTATTGAGCCGGGAATTTTTGGGGCGAGCGGCTGGTAGAGGGTAAGCCTCTGTCGGTATGGGTTGCACGTTTGCGGGAGATGTTTTGAGAATATCGCCCTTGGCTTCGGCCAGCTCCAGTACATATTGCGCATAGCCATGCCATGTGGTTTCTCCACTGGCAACCAGATGATAGGTTCCGGCAAGCGCCACACCTGCTTCCTGGCGGATGCGATAGAGGACCAGCGCTGTCACATCCGCAATGAATTCGGCACTGGTTGGCGCGCCATGCTGGTCTGCGATGACCTTGAGCTCGTCCCGTTCCTTGGCCAGGCGCAGCATCGTCTTGGCAAAATTGCCGCCGCGTGCGGCGTAGACCCAGCTGGTGCGGAATATCAGGTGCCTGGCATGGCGCTTCCGGATGAGTTGCTCGCCCTCCAGCTTGGTTCTGCCATAGACAGACAGGGGATTCGTTTGATCATCCTCGCTATAGGGAGCGGTTTCCTCGCCGTCAAAAACATAGTCGGTGGAATAGTGAACCAGCCAGGCATTGAGCTGGCTGGCTTCTTCAGCCATTACACCCATAGCTTCGGCATTGATGCGATGGGCTTTTTCAGGCTCGGACTCGGCTTTATCCACCGCAGTATGCGCGGCGGCATTCACGATGATGTCCGGACGATGCCGGCGAATACTAGCGCGCAGACTATCGAGGTCTTCCAGATTTGCCTCCTGGCGCCCCATGGCAATCACCTCGCCCAAGGGCGCGAGCGAACGCTGCAGTTCCCAGCCGACCTGGCCATCCTTGCCCAGCAGAAGAATTTTCATGCGTACTGTTTACCTACCCACTCACGGTAGGCGCCACTGGTGATATTGGCCACCCAGTCCGGGTGGTCGAGATACCAGCGTACCGTCTTGCGGATGCCGGTTTCAAAGGTCTCCGACGGCTTCCAGCCGAGTTCGCGCTCGAGCTTGGTAGCATCGATGGCATAGCGGCGATCGTGTCCGGGCCGATCTTTAACGAAAGTGATCAGGGAGCGAAAAGTTGCAAGTTGCAGGTTGCGGGTTGCAGGAGGGGCAAGCTCGTCCAGAATGTCGCATAAGGTATGCACAACCTCGAGATTGGACTTTTCGTTCCAGCCGCCCACGTTGTAAACCTCACCCACACGGCCGGCATCAAGCACGCGACGGATAGCGCTGCAGTGATCCGTCACATACAGCCAGTCACGAATCTGCTGGCCGTCGCCATAAATGGGCAACGGTTTGCCAGCCAGGGCATTGTGGATGACCAGTGGGATAAGTTTTTCGGGGAAGTGGTAAGGGCCGTAGTTATTGGAACAGTTGGTGGTGAGTACCGGTAGTCCATAGGTATGATGATAGGCCCGCACCAGATGATCTGAAGCCGCCTTGCTGGCCGAGTAAGGGCTATTGGGCTCGTAGCGGTGGTTTTCGGTAAAGGCTGGGTCAGAAGGCGACAGCGACCCATAGACCTCGTCGGTGGAGACGTGCAGAAAGCGGAAGGCCATCTTTTCGGCTTCCGGCAATCCGTTCCAGTATGCGCGCACAGCTTCGAGCAGCCGGAAAGTGCCCACAATGTTGGTCTGTATGAAATCCTCGGGCCCGTGGATCGAGCGATCCACATGGCTTTCAGCGGCAAAATTCACCACTGCACGAATTTTGTGCTCACTGAGCAGTCGCAACACCAGCTCATAATCGCCGATATCGCCCTTGACAAAAACATGGCGCGCATCACCCTCAAGCGAAGCCAGGTTCTCCAGGTTGCCCGCGTAAGTAAGATTGTCGAGATTGACCACGGGCTCGCTCGATGCGGCAAGCCATTCGATCACGAAATTGCTTCCGATGAAGCCAGCACCACCTGTTACAAGAATAGACATGCTTTTGTTTTCAGAAGTTACTTTAAAGATTAAAGCTATGCGTTACGCATGGCCAAGTGCTTTACAAAGGGTGTGATTTTAACACGACGGGGGGAAATATACTCTTTTTGCATATTGCACTGCGGCATCCTGCCAGGTTACGCCCGGCCATATACATCATCAAAGCGCACGATATCGTCTTCAGCCAAGTATTCGCCACTTTGCACTTCAATCATAATCAGATCGGTCCGCCCCGGATTTTCCAGACGGTGCTTGTGCCCAGCGGGGATATACGTGGATTCATTGGTCCTGACCAGCATTTCCTTGTCATTGTTTACGATACTCGCCGTCCCGCTCACCACCACCCAGTGCTCACTGCGGTGGTAATGCATTTGCAGAGAGAGCGAGGCGCCGGGCTTGACGACAATGCGCTTGATCTTGAAGTTTTTGCCCTCTTCCAGCACGGTATAGGCTCCCCAGGGACGGGAAACCGTGCGGTGCAGTTTGTAGCTATCGTGATTCATCAGCTTGAGTTGCTGCACCACTTTCTTGACGTCCTGGGCATGATCCCGGTCCGCTACGAGCAGGGCATCCGGTGTATCGACAATCATGATGTTGTCGAGACCGATAGCGGCAACCATGCGGCCTTCACTCTGTATGAAGGAGTTGCCGACATCGACCAGCACGGCTTCGCCAATGACGCGGTTGCCCGCGTTGTCGGGCGCCGATAGTTCACTGATGGCATTCCACGATCCGATATCGTTCCAGCCGAAATGGCCAGGGATAACGGCAACTTTGTCCGATTTCTCCATGACGGCGTAGTCGATGGAATTTTCGGGGATGGCGGCAAAAGTTTCCGGGTCGATTTCCACCATTGCCGTGTTATTCGGGATGATTACCTGGGTCGCCTCCCAGCATTGTTGCGCATGCTGGTAAATTTCAGGCGCATGGAGCCTGAGCTGCTCAAGCATCACCCCGGCCTTGAAGCAGAACATGCCGGAATTCCACAGGTATCGACCTGAATTGACATATTCCTGGGCGGTTTCGTAAGAAGGTTTTTCCACGAAACGTTTAACGGCATTGCCTTCCGCCTCAATGTAGCCAAATCCGGTCTCCGGGGCGGTAGGCACTATGCCAAAAGTAACCAGCTGCCCGTGTTCCGCAAAGCCCTCAGCCTGTTTTACTGCAGCAGTAAAAGCGTCATGGTCTTCGATCAAATGATCTGCTGGCAAAATCAGCAGGGTTGCCTCATTGCCATGTTCGGCTGCGACTTTGAAAGCACCCAGCGCTATCGCGGCGGCGGTGTTACGCCCGAAGGGCTCGAGCAGGAAGGTATCCTTTACAGCAGGGAAATTTTTTCTGGCGGGCTGATATTCGTCACGGCTTTTGAAGTAGTACTCGCGGTTGGTGATAGTCAGCACCTCGCTCACGCCGTCGAGCGCAGCTGCACGGGCAAAAGTCTTCTGCAACAGGCTCTGCCCGTCGGGAAGCTTCATGAAAGGCTTGGGGTGGGACTCGCGGGAGATCGGCCACAAACGTGTGCCGGCTCCACCGGAGAGAATAACGGGTATAAACATAATAAACCATTGTACTAGAAGAACAGCTTGATCAAAAATCGCGGCGTTACACCGGGTTAATTCCCTTTATCCACACACAGTGCCAGGGGAGCGCTGATTTATTCCCTGGCCCCGTCATTGCGGACTCGGCGCACGGGCATCAAGGCCAAGGTAATCGAGAACCCGCTTAAGGCGGCCTTCCAGGCCATTTCACAGGCAAATTCGAAGTAATTGCAATACGATGTCGCCGTTTGCCTTCCAATTCGACAGAAACATCGCACAAACCGCGCTATCCCTACTTTAACAGCCTGCGCCGCACCAATACCAACGCCACATAAAACCCCGCAGCCCCATAGGCCAGCAATACCCCGGCATGAGAAAACACCTGCTGCGGCCACTCGCCCTGCACCAGCGGCCGCGCCAGTGCGATGGCATGGGTCAGTGGCAGCCAGTTGGCGACGGATTGCAGGAAGGCCGGCAACTGCTCGACCGGGTAGAACACGCCGCACAGCAGCACCATGGGCGTGATCGCCAGGGTGAAGTAGTACATGAAGAAATCGTAGTTGGGCGAGAGCGCGTTCATCACCAGCGCCAGGCCGGTGAAACAGAAGCCGATCAGCACCAGCAG
>PQAG01000005.1 GCA_003104895.1 Nitrosomonadales bacterium | reverse complement strand
AATCAATATCCGCCTGTCCTCGCCCGATCTGATGGATATTCAGGCACGAGCGCTGGAGGAAGGCATTCCGTACCAAACGTTTATCGCAAGCGTGTTACACAAGTATGCCTCTGGCCGCCTGGTTGAGAAACCTTCCAGCCTAACCCCACGCTCAACCGGACGCGCCGACAAGCGGCGCACCGGTTAGCTGGCACGTTAGCAGCCATCTTTTGTGCATATAAATATCCATATTTTTATATGGCCATTATGACGTCACTGTGCTAAATTGAGGCCATGAAGAAAACTCGGTTCGAGTGGGACACAAACAAGGACGCCGAAAACCAGGAAAAACATGGAATACCTTTTTCTCTGGCGCAATATGCCTTCGCTGACCCCAGCCGTGTCATAGCCGAAGACCTCACTCACAGTGAAACTGAAAAACGCTATTTCTGTTTTGGCGAGGTCGAGGGTGGCATTCTCACTGTCCGCTTTACCTATCGCGGTGGTGTAATTCGAATATTTGGTGCCGGTTACTGGCGAAAAGGAAAGGCGATTTATGAGCGCGAAAATCAAATACACCGATGAGCCCATTGAGGCCAAAGTCATTCAAGACTTTCTCCCCCCTCCTGAAGAACTTGCTTTCCGGGAAGAGGGCGTGAAGGTAACCCTGGCTCTCAGCAAGAAAAGTGTCGAGTTCTTCAAAGCCGAGGCAACGAAGCACCATACACAATATCAGCGCATGATCCGCAGACTCATTGACGCCTACGTGGACACATACAACAAACCTCTAACATCGCRCTCAACACGGACCTCCCGCAAGCGGGCGTCCGGTTAGCTCCACGTTGGGCATCGCAAACCTAGGTGCGGCGGTCTCACCACTGTGACCGCAATTCGCTGTGATAAACTATAAATCGTCAGCATCTACCGCATTAGAGGGCAGCGTGAGTAYGAATCTGGAAGTCCTAGAAGCCGAAGTCTTGCAGTTACCCCCCGTTGAACGATCTCACCTGCTTGAGCGGCTGATCGCCAGCCTTGATTTAGATCCCGAAGTCGAGGAAGCTTGGGAGCGAGAAGCAGATCGCAGGGAAGCCGAGCTGGAATCCGGTTCGATCTCGGCAGTTCCGGGGCAGGAAGCTGTCGCCCGACTTCGAGCAAAACTTAAGCAATGACCTACTCGCTCCACCCCGGAGCGGAGCATGATATTGCCAATGTTCTGGATTTTTACAGCAAACAAGCCGGCCCCGTGGTTGCTGAACGTTTTCTCGAAGAATTTGAACGTGTCGCCAAGCTCTTGGTTGAATATCCCGGACTCAGAACGCCAACGAGGAGGGGACGAAAAACATTCCCGCTGAAGATTTTTCCATACTGTCACTTTTCACCCCAATGGCGCCGCCGATTTTCGGCGTAATGGAGCCACTAAAAGTTGCTGATTCCGGGGCTCGAACGGGTGTCAAGGATGGGCGATTTTCGCCCCTTTTGCAACGGCCTTCCCGGGAGTGCGCAGGCATTGCTCGCGCTGGGTACAGGGCACGCAATCTCTTTGCGCACCGGTGAATTTGATGCTGGTATAGCCGTTGTGGATGCAGTTTGATCCATTCCGGTAAAGCTGTTTGCCGGCTGGGCAGAGGCAGGTGCCGGTTTCGGCATCATAGGTGAAAGGGATGAAACAAATCCGGCAAGGGTGGTGAAGTGCGGCTGGCTGTCGCGCGGCAGGGCCATGAAGGTGACCTGTTCGCGGCAGGCTCGCTCGATGTTGCGGCTGCTGACGATGCCACGTCTGCAGGCGAACAGGATGACTTTGAGCAGCATGGCGGGCGGATAGGCGGTGGCACCGGTTTGGTTATTGGAGAAAGCGGGCGTCGAAGCCACTCAGGCCCAGCTCGTGGTCAAGCAGGTGGTTCAGGGCGTGTTCAAAGGTGCCAAGGAGCAGTTGCCGTTGCAGGTCAACAGCCAGAAACCGCGGACTGGTGCCGATGTGTTTGTAGCGCGCCATTTCCATCCATCCGGAAAATCATGATGGTTGAATATCGATGCACTCGGCCAGTTGAGGCAAGATGCGGGAATGATAATTTTTCTACAGCTTCGTTGGGCCACAGAAGGTAGCGAATGGAAATATTACTCTTGGCTTTTCTCGGTGGCATAGTCGGTGCCGTACTCATGGACGTCACGGAAACTTATGCCGCCAAAATCGGCATTACCAGCGGCGTAAATATCGCCTTGGTTGGCCGCTGGTTCTTGGGCTTGTTGCGCGGTCAACTTTCCCACCCCAACATCCTCAATTCCAAGCCGTTCCCTCAAGAGGTAAAAGCTGGCTGGGCATTTCATTTCCTTGTTGGCGGGGGCGGTGTGGCGCTCATCTATCCACTATTTTTCCAAGCCACGGGACTCCCATTTCCCAATAATCAATTGCTGGGCGGCCTGTTGTTCGGGCTGTCCACGTCATTACTGCCTTGGTTCATTCTTCTACCCTCTTTCGGTTGGGGCTTTTTCGGGCGGCGTGGGCCACAAGGTTCCAATGCCCTGCTTGCAAGCACGCTTTCGCATATTCCCTATGGTCTCGGTGTCGGTGCTGTTATCGCTGTGGGTTTCCATGTGTAGCGGTCTAACACTGCATTCGAGCGGGACGCGCCAAAAGCGGCGCGCCCCTCAATTTGAAGTTGGGCGTCTTAAACCGAGAGGAGGTCTGAATATGTCAGCCATCCAGGCAAATGCTGAACTGGTCGCCCATTGCGGGCTTTATTGTGGCGCCTGCAAATCCTACATAGGTGGAAAGTGCAAAGGATGCCACGAGAACTCAAAGGCCACTTGGTGCAAGGTGCGCTCCTGTTGTACCGATAAACAGATTAAGACTTGCGCCGAGTGCACTGAATTCGCTGATCCGCAAGCCTGCACGAAGTTCAATAACTTCATGTCCAAGCTGTTCGGGTTCGTGTTCAACTCCGATCGCGCTGCATGCATAGCGCAAATCAAGCAAGTCGGTCTTGAGGGTCACGCTACCGCCATGGCCGAGTTGGGAAGTCATACCATCAAGAGGTAGTCATGTGCGCCACTTCAGGGCTTCTTGGTGATACCGACTTGATAGCGCCATGTGGCTTGAACTGCGGCTTGTGCCGCGCATTTGTTCGAGATAAAAACCCATGTCCTGGTTGCCGGGGAGGCGACAGCAACAAGTCAAACGCATGTCTCACGTGTGTCATCACGCACTGTGGAGAGCTTGCAGCTGGTGGTATTGGGGGCGGGTAGCCGTACCGGTCAAGCAGGCTATCCACAAGCGCAGTGCGCCGTACTCGTCGAATGCGCCAGCCACGCCATTATTGCGGCCAATCTGGGGGCTTATCGGGAAGCCGAATGGGAAATATGCAAGCCGCTGCTGTCCAGCCTGGACTCTACCGCTTGCTCACCACCCTGCTGGACGAGAAAACGGCCCCTGCCTTGGAGTTGGCGTCGCTGTATCACCAGCGTTGGGAAGTGGAGGCAGTGTTTGACGAGCTCAAGACGCACCTGCTGCAGAAGCGGCGCGTGCTCCGCAGCAAGACGGCTGACTTGGTGCGGCAAGAGTTCTACGGCTGGGTGTTGGCGCATTATGCCGTGCGCTGGCTGATGCACCAGGCGGCAAGCGAGCACCGGCTGTCGGATCGACAGTCTATCCTTTACCGCGAACGCGCAACTGCTGCGCTGCGCACAGCCCCAATCCGGGGCCTTTCCCCCCAGCGCGGCCTCGATCGCGCCAACGGTGGTTTAATGCCTTGCTTGCCACCGCCGCAAATTCAAGGTGCGTCACGAGCAGAGGGCTGCACAATCCGCGGATGATCAAGCGGCGCAATTCGCCCTATGCAAGCCATAGCCGCTCTGTCGCGCGAAATGTGGAGACAAACTTCTCGCCACAATTACTTGCGCCGCTGCCAGTGCCCCCAAGGAAATTGTATGCAAAAAGAATCTAACCGAACAGTATTGGGTCACCCATTAGCCTTCCCTT
>PQAG01000004.1 GCA_003104895.1 Nitrosomonadales bacterium | reverse complement strand
GGCGGCTTTTTCTCCCATGATTCAGACAGCCTTTGCGACGATTCCGGCGGCGACTGCGGCGGGGATGGTGGTGGCGGCGATTGACGATACAACCAACACCAAGGACTTCCATGTATACCGATGCAAAATCCCAGCTCTCCACCGTGCGCGACCTGCTGCGCTTTGCGGTCAGCCGTTTCAACGAGGCCAATCTATTTTTTGGCCACGGAACACARAATGCCTATGACGAGGCYGCTTATCTCATCCTGCATAGCCTGCACCTGCCGCTCGATACGCTGGAGCCYTTTCTGGATGCGCGCCTGACTTCGGCAGAACTGGAAAGCGTGCTGAATATTCTTGAGCGCCGCACCAAAGAACGCATTCCCTCCGCCTACCTGACGCATGAAGCCTGGCTGGGGGATTTCCGCTTTTATGTGGATGAGCGTGTCATCGTGCCACGCTCCTTCATTGCCGAATTGCTGCGGGAACAATTGAGCCCTTGGGTGGAAGATCCGGAAATTGTGACCTCCGCACTGGATTTGTGCACCGGCTCCGGCTGCCTGGCTATCCTGATGGCGCACGCTTTTCCAAATGCCGATATTGACGCAGCAGACATTTCTCCGGATGCGCTCGAAGTCGCCCAGCGCAATGTCTCTGATTATGGCCTTGAACAGCACATCCGGCTGGTTCAGTCCGATCTCTTCAGCAATCTTGGAGAACAGCATTACGACGTGATCATCAGCAACCCGCCTTACGTCAACGCCCCCTCCGTCGAGGCATTACCGCCAGAATATAGGCATGAGCCCGAACTGGCACTGGGTAGCGGCGAAGATGGTCTTGATGCCATCCGCATCATCTTGCGCGAAGCGCCAAAACATCTGAATCCAGGCGGCATACTGGTGGTCGAAATCGGCCACAACCGCGATGCCTTGGAAATGGCCTTCCCGGAACTGCCCTTTAGCTGGCTTGAAACCAGCGCCGGAGATGAATTCGTATTCCTGCTCAGGCGGGAACAAATGGAATAGTAATCCGCCGTGCACCAGAACAAATTATTCTGCACGCCAGTTCAGGCAAAGTGATATTGCCGAACGCATAAGCCTTGTGCTGCAACTCACCGGTCTAGCCCCCGATATGCTGGAACTGGAAATGACAGAAAGCCTGCTCATGGATCATAGCCTGCCCGCCAGCAATGCCTTTGGCGCATTATCCAGATTGGGCGTCAGAATTGCACTTGATGACTTTGGAACGGGCTACTCGTCTCTGGCTTATCTGAAGCGCTTCCCGATTAATACACTCAAAATCGATCGCTCCTTCGTGAAGGATCTCACCACCAACGCCAATGATGTCACCATCGCACATGCAATTATTGCTCTCGCCCATTCGCTGCAAGTGGATGTAATTGCGGAAGGCGTGGAAAGCGAAGAACAGGAAAGATTCTTCCGGCAGCAAGGATGTACCCAGATACAGGGCTATCTTATCTCACGACCACTTCCAACAGCAGAAGATCTCGGGTTATGGATTAATAAAATGATTCATTGGAATGATTATAAAGACAACTCGAAAGCCGACGAGATGCATGTGCCGGGTGAACCATTCCTTGAGATAGAGAGAACAGACAATAAAAAAGGCCACGGATGTGACCTTGATTAATCATTATTTGGGGTGGCTGATGGGACTCGAACCCACGACAACCGGAATCACAATCCGGGACTCTACCAGCTGAGCTACAGCCACCACTTGAACAACAGAACCAAACTGGCCTGCCCGACAGGAATCGAACCTGTAACCCCCAGCTTAGAAGGCTGGTGCTCTATCCGGTTGAGCTACGGGCAGATTGTCGGACAAATCCTGGTCGGGGTGGAGAGATTCGAACTCCCGACATCCTGGTCCCAAACCAGGCGCGCTACCAGGCTACGCTACACCCCGAAAGACGCGCACTATACATGGCAGAGAGATAAACGTCAACCTCGCATCCCGCGCTTTGCATCCTGAGCAAAACCACTTTAAAGTGTCGCTTAATTCCACCATTTCTTGAATTAGAAAACCCCTACCATGTCAGCACAGATCATCGATGGCAAAGCAATCGCAGACCAGCTCCTGCAACAAATCAAACAACGTGTCGAAGCCCGAGTGAATGCCGGAAAGCGGCGTCCCGGCCTGGCCGTCATTCTGGTTGGAGACGACCCTGCCTCCTCCATTTACGTTCGAAACAAGCGACGCGCATGTGACAGCACCGGCTTCCATTCCGTTTCCTATGATTTGCCGGCCTCCACAAGTCAGGGTGAGCTCCTGTCCCTGATCGACAAGCTCAATGCCGACCCGGCCATAGACGGCGTCCTAGTGCAGATGCCGGTTCCTGCCCACATCGATAGCGAAGCCATTGTCGAACGCATCCATCCAGACAAGGATGTGGACGGTTTCCATCCTTACAACATTGGGCGCCTGGCTCTGCGGATTCCGGTATTGAGGCCATGCACCCCCCGGGGTGCAATGACCTTGCTGAGAAGCACCGGCGAGGAATTAAAGGGCAAGAATGCGGTGGTGGTCGGCGCATCTAATACTGTGGGCCGCCCCATGGGGCTGGAGTTGTTGCTTGCGGGCTGTACAGTCACGACCACGCACAGATTTACCAGAGATCTGGCCTCCTACGTCAGCGAAGCGGAAATTCTGGTGGTCGCCGTGGGCAAGCCCGGACTGGTCAAGGGGGAGTGGGTGAAAGAAGGCGCCATTGTGATTGATGTGGGCATCAATCGCCTGCCAGATGGCAAGATTTGTGGCGATGTGGAATTTGCCACCGCCTTTCAGCGAGCCGGCTGGATTACCCCGGTACCAGGCGGCGTTGGCCCGATGACCGTTGCCACACTGCTCGAAAACGCAATAGATTCTGCAGATAAATTCCATATTTAATCAAAATGCAACTTAACTTATTTAAACTGATACCTTAATTTTTTAGGGAGTGTTCATGGCTTCAAGAAAGTCGGCAAGTTCCAACAAGATTTTTGTGCTGGACACCAATGTATTGATGCACGATCCGACCAGCCTGTTCCGTTTCGAGGAACACGACATTTACCTGCCGATGATGACCCTTGAAGAACTCGACAACAACAAGAAGGGTGTTTCTGAAGTCGCACGCAATGCCCGTCAGGCGAGCCGATTTCTGGACGAAATCGTCAGCGGCTGCAAAGATGCAATTGAACAGGGCATTCCCCTCAAAGGCCATGGCAATAGCAGCGCCAGCGGAAAGCTATTCCTCCAGACGGAAGCCATCACTGGCGAATTACCGGTCAACTTCCCGGTAGGCAAGGCCGACAACCAGATTCTTGCCGTGGTTATGCACCTGCAGCGCCAGCACAGCAAACGCAAGGTCAGTCTGGTCAGCAAAGACATCAATATGCGGATCAAGGCCCGAGCGCTGGATCTCGCAGCAGAAGATTACTTTAACGACAAGGTGCTTGAGGACACCGACCTTCTCTACACCGGGACACGCGAACTGCCGGCAAATTTCTGGGATCGGCACGGCAAGGACATGAAATCCTGGCAGGAGGCCGGGCATACTCTTTACAAGCTGACCGGACCGTTATGCTCCAGCCTTTTTGTCAATGAACTGGTTTACCAGGAAGACCCCAAGCCCTTCTACGCCATCGTAAAGGAACAACAGGGCAACTCCATGGTACTGGAGACACTGCAGGACTTCAGTCATCACAAGAACGCCGTTTGGGGCATCAATGCCCGTAACCGGGAGCAGAGTTTCGCTCTCAACCTGCTGATGGATCCGGAGATCGATTTTGTCACCTTGCTGGGTCAGGCCGGAACAGGCAAGACCTTGTTGACCCTGGCCGCTGCTCTGCAACAAACGCTTGACCAGAAACGCTACTCGGAAATCATTGTTACCCGTGTCACCGTACCCGTGGGCGAAGATATCGGCTTTTTGCCCGGCACCGAACTGGAAAAAATGAGCCCCTGGATGGGCGCCCTGGAAGACAACCTTGACGTGCTCAACAAGACCGATGAAGAAGCGGGCGAATGGGGGCGCGCCGCCACTCAGGATCTGATCCGCTCCAGGATCAAGATCAAGGCCCTGAATTTCATGCGCGGACGCACGTTCCAGAACAAATTCCTGATCATTGACGAAGCGCAGAACCTCACGCCAAAACAAATGAAAACGCTGATCACCCGGGCCGGTCCGGGCACCAAGGTGGTTTGCCTGGGCAACATCGCACAGATTGACACCCCCTACCTGACTGAAGGAAGTTCCGGTCTAACCTATGTCGTGGATCGTTTCAAGGGGTGGGCGCACAATGGCCACGTTACCCTGATGCGCGGCGAACGCTCCAGGCTGGCCGACTACGCCTCGGAAGCGCTCTAAATCAAGTGAGCATTCCTGGAAGGAACCATGCGTCGCGCATCCGCCCAGGATAGCCGCTTTAAGGAACTGCGTCCCTCACTATACTTCCTGCCCTCTTGATACAGAGCTTTCCCCCGCTTCCGGAGTGCCGGCATCCTCAAGATAGCGCTGGTAATGTTGCGCAAACATGGCCTCCAGCTCGTCTATCACCTGTGCCGCAGGTTTTCCGTGCAACAAATGGGAAGTCATGTGCTGTGAGGTTTCGTTGAACAGCCGGTTCTGATCCAGCATGTGGTAAGTCGCTCGCAGACGCTTGATGGCCTTGACCACACTTTCCTTACCCGGACGAGGGATTGGGTCCGGCTGCAAAGGTTTGTTTGCCTTTACGTTTCCACCCTGGCTCAGCAGAAACTCCATGAATGAGGTCACGGTCTGTTTCTGCGCACTACCCAATGCACGAAATAATTTTAGCGCTTTTTGCTCTTCGGGTCTGATAGCAGCGCCGCCTCGTATCAGCATTTAATCTTTATATTCAATCGTTTGTTTGCCTAATTTAATCTTTTAATCTAGCGACGGCATAATCCAGAAAAGCCTGCAACAGACGGGAGCGGAATTTTGCTTCTGCATACACCACGGACAAAGGACGAACCAATGGAGGATTCAGTGAAACCGCCACCAGATCGCCAAGCTTGAGTTCTTTCAGGATGGTAGAGCGCGAAACAATGGCAATACCCAGTCCGGCCTCCACCGCACCTTTAATCGCCTCGAGGCTGCCGAGTTCCATCACAACATGAAGGTCATCCGGCGAAACATGGGCTTGGCGGAAATAGTCGTCCACCACATTGCGCGTGCCTGACCCCGATTCACGGCTGATATAGGGCTGCTCAGCCAACTGCGCAGGCGTAATTTCAGACAGCTTCACCAGAGGATGCTGCGGTGAGCAAATCATCACCAGTTCATCCTCGCAGCACACGATACTTTTCAGTTGGGGGTGGTGCGATGGCGCCTCGATCAGGCCAACATCCAGGGTATGATCTGCGACCTTGCTTTCGATCGTATCTGAATTCGCGACGGTCAAGCGCGCCTGAACCTGTGGGTAACGAGCCTTGAATTCCCCCAGTTTCCGCGGCAACAAATATTCAGCGATCGTAGTGCTGGCACCCACCATCAGGACACCACTGATCTGTCCGGTCATCTCACCCATTCGGGTTTCCATCTCTGCCGTCAGATCGAGAATCCGCTCTGCATAATCGAGCACCAGTTCACCAGCCGGGGTAAGGGAAATCTTGCTGTGACTGCGTTCGAACAAGCGCGTATTGAAATGCTCTTCCAACTGCTTGACTTGAAAAGTCACGGCTGGTTGAGTCATGAACAGAAGTTCCGCCGCCTTGGTAAAGCTGAGTTGTTTGGCAACGGTGTAGAAAACTTGTAATCGACGATCCGCCATGCTAATCCCGTGCTTGTGTTAATCTAGACCGCGTATTCAATCATAAATCATCTTTAATGAATAGATTAAAAAAGGTGATATCTGATAATTAAACACTTAAATACATGACAGTCGATTACACACCGGAACAAATTGATTCATTCATGGCTCAGGCACTTGAACTTGCAGACCGGGGAGCGATACTCGGGGAAGTGCCCGTCGGCGCCATTGTTGTTTACAGGAATCAGATTATTGGTCGCGGCTTCAATGCACCGATCAGCCAGAACGATCCTAGCGCCCATGCCGAAATCCAAGCCATGCGTGATGCTGCGAAGCATCTTGGCAACTACCGCCTGGTGGGCTGTGATTTATTTGTAACCCTCGAGCCATGCGTCATGTGTGCCGGGGCAATCATGCATGCGCGTATCAGACATTTGTTCTATGGCGCCAATGACCCTAAAACCGGCGCTTGCGGAAGCATTACCAATCTTTTCCTTGAGCAGCGTCTGAATCACCATACCGAAGTCACGGGAGGCATCCAGGCAGAGCAATGCGGAAAAATGTTATCCGGTTTCTTTACCAGCCGGCGTACGCAGCATCGGGCGGAAAAAAACAAATGGGCAGTGCAATGCGGATCTCCCCATGGGGCGCTGCCGGACTTGTCGTGATTGATAACGAAAGATCAGATCTGGAAAATAAAAATGGGTTAGGTGTAATGCCTAACCCATTGCTGTTTCTTGGTCGGGGCGAGAGGATTTGAACCTCCGACCACTTGCACCCCATGCAAGTACGCTACCAGGCTGCGCTACGCCCCGAAGGCCGCCATTATAGCCAAAAAGAACAATTGTAGCTAGTTGCGTAACAATTCCAGAACGCTTTTAATTTCATTGCGGATATGCGCAAGATTATAATCAGATGCGGACGCATTGAGCGCTGGCGCTTTCTCAATGGCGATTTCATTTTTGACATCAGGAGTTTCATCGAGACGGTTGCGAGCACCGCTAATGGTAAAGCCCTGCTCATACAGCAGCTCACGAATACGACGAATCAGCAACACCTCGTGATGCTGATAATAACGGCGGTTACCGCGCCGCTTTACGGGCTTAAGCTGGGTGAACTCCTGCTCCCAGTAGCGAAGCACATGCGGTTTCACACCGCAAAGCTCACTCACCTCGCCAATGGTGAAGTAGCGCTTCGCAGGGATCGGTGGCAGTTCAGCTTTGTGCGCTGTTTCCTGCATATGATTCTTCCACTAGTGCCTTGAGTTTCTGGCTGGCATGAAATGTTACGACACGCCGAGCTGTAATCGGGATTTCTTCACCGGTTTTAGGGTTACGGCCTGGGCGTTGTGGCTTTTCTCGCAATTCGAAATTACCAAAACCGGAGAGCTTAACGCCATCTCCGCTTTCCAGCGCCATACGAATTTCTTCGAAAAAAGATTCGACCATGTCTTTTGCTTCACGCTTGTTCAGGCCAACATGTTCAAACAGCATATCTGCCAGTTCAGCTTTGGTGAGCGTCATCAATTATTCCTCAAGCTCGGAATGTCGCATTTAAACGGGTGGTTAGAATATCCTTGATATTTGCCATGACCGTTTCAACTTCATCATCAGTTAACGTTTTCTGAGTATCTTGCATCAGCACCTTGAATGCAAGACTTTTTTTACCTAAATCAATACCTTTGCCACGATACACGTCAAACAACTTGAGATCCGTAACGGTCTCTGGCAGATGCTTTCTCATGCCGTCGAGCAGATTTTGTACATGCACCGTGTCATCGACGACAATGGCCAGATCGCGCCGGACCGTGGGAAATTTGGAAATCTCGCTGAACACAGGTATTTTTCGCTGCATCAGCACCGCCAGATCGATCTCGAACATGGCTGCTGACTGAGGCAGATCATATTTCTGCTGCCAGCGTGGATGCAGGGTTCCTATCCAGCCGACCGGTTCCTCTTTCAGCAGAATCCGGGCCGACTGCCCGGGATGAAGCGCTGGATGGCTTGCTGCCATGAAGCCAAGTTCAAGCGGGTAGCACAGCGCTTCGAGGTCCGCCTTGATATCAAAGAAATCGACCTGGCGCATGGTTTCGCCCCACTGCTCCGCCCTGATGCTTCCGAAGCATAAGGCAGCCGCGCGCTGCGGCTGAGTATACCCGCTCTCTTCAGGAGCAAAACAGCGGCCAATTTCAAATATCCTCACCCGTTCCTGCTTGCGGTTGAGATTGAAGCGCAGCACCTCCAGCAGGCCACCCAGCAAGGTGGATCGCATCACCCCATACTGGCTCGCAATCGGGTTCTGCAATGCGACCGGCCGATCGTTGCCGGCCAGATCGGATTCCCATTCCATGTCCACAAAACTGTAGGTCACGACTTCCTGGTAGTCACGGGCAATCAGCAATTGACGAATTTGACTCAGCCCCTGCAACGACTCATTCTGAGGAAGAAGTCGTAATATGCTGCGCGGCGGCAAAGCCGGGATTTGATCATAGCCGTGCAGTCTCGCCAGTTCCTCGATCAAATCCGCCTCGATCGACAGGTCGAAGCGATAACTGGGCGCCGTTACTTGGAAATTGCCTTTCTGCTCGGTGAATTCGAAACCCAAGCGCTGCAGGAGCGATGAAATGGCTGCTACGCCCAGATCAATACCCAGCACACGCCGTGCGCGTTCGGCTCGCAGCACGATGACTTCGCGCTGAGGCAACGCACCCGTCACTTCTGTCACTTCGCCTGCATCGCCGCCACAAACCTGTTGAATCAATGCAGATGCGCGCTCTAGAGCAGTCCGGGTTGCGGCAAAGTCCACACCGCGCTCGAAACGATATGAGGAATCCGTTGACAGACCCAAACGGCGCGCCTTGCCTGCAATCACATCAGGGTTGAAAAATGCGCTTTCGAGGAAAATATCCGTTGTACCGTCCGACACCGCGCTGCTTTCGCCCCCCATGATACCCGCCAGAGCCAGAGCGCCTGCCTGATCGGCAATCACCAGCATATCCGGGTCCAGTTTCACGTCCTGCTGGTTTAGCAGCATCAACTGCTCGCCGGGGTTGGCAAAGCGAACCTGAACGCCCCCCTTGAGCTTGCCTAGGTCAAAGGCATGCAGAGGCTGGCCCAATTCCAGCATGACATAGTTGGTGATATCTACCACGACATTAATACTTCGCACACCCGAGCGCTCAAGACGACGCAACATCCAGTCTGGCGTAGTTGCTGCCAGATTCACGCCACGCACCACCCTGCCGCAATAGCGCGGGCAGGCAGCGGGTTCCATCATGTCAATTTCTAACTTATCGGAAACAGAGGCCAGAACAGGCTCAAAATCCTGCTCAAGCTCAAGCTTCAGTCCGGTCACAGCCGCCACTTCGCGAGCCACCCCCAGCATGCCGAGGCAATCGCTTCGATTGGGCGTCAGCTTGAGCGTGAACAAATGGTCGTCAAGATCAAGGTAGCTGCGAATGGATGTACCTACGGGCGCATCGGCAGGCAACAGCATCAAGCCACTGCTTTCCACTGCCAGCCCCAGTTCCTTGGCGGAGCACAGCATACCGAACGATTCCACACCCCTCACCTTGGCCCGCCTGATCGTGATGCCTGGCAATTCTGCGCCCACCAGGGCGCATGGAACGCGCGCGCCAGCATGGACATTAACCGCACCGCATACGATCTGGAGCGGTTCAGCCGCACCCGCATTGACGACGCACACATTGAGACGATCGGCATTGGGGTGTTTTTCCAGAGACAATACTTCCGCGACAACGATCTTTTCAAATGCAGGCGCTACGGATTCCAGCGCTTCCACTTCGAGGCCGGCCATGGTCAGGGCATGGGCCAGTTGATTGCTATCAAGCGCAGGATTAACGTACGTACGTAACCAGTTTTCCGAGAATTTCATAATTATGCTGTCAGCTTTTTAGCAATCAGTTGTCAGTTACCCAGCGCACAGTTCTGACTGTCAGCTGTTGGCTGAAAACTGATATCCAGATTCAGTTGAATTGTTTAAGAAACTTCAGATCGTTTTCATAAAACAAACGCAAGTCATTGACACCAAAGCGCAACATCGCCAAGCGTTCGACGCCCAAGCCAAAAGCAAAGCCGATGTACTTTTCACTGTCGATGTTGACGTGCTTGAGGACATTGGGGTGAACCATTCCGCAACCACCAATCTCCAGCCAGCCCCCGTTCCAGCTCATATCCATCTCAGCCGATGGTTCGGTGAAGGGGAAAAACGATGGCCGAAAGCGCACTTGCAGATCATCGCGCTCGAAAAAG
>PQAG01000003.1 GCA_003104895.1 Nitrosomonadales bacterium | reverse complement strand
TCTGCTGCCAACTCCATATGTATGCCTGCGCTTGCCTGACCGGTCATGAAAGACGAATTGTACCGTAAGGATCAAGAATCTATGGCGGGGCAGAGTTTCAAGCAAGAAAAAAGAACGGCGGCAAAAAGGCCGCCGTTGTGGAATTTCCGTTGGTCATGATTGTCAGGATTTGCGCCGCCTTCCCAGCGCCAGCCCTGCTGCACCAAGAGCAAAGAGTGCGAGCGTTGCCGGTTCAGGAACGTAGAGGTCGATTCCGATCGTTTCGCCTTGGGGAACATAGTTTTCGTAACTGATGGTAAAGCTATGCTCCGTTGGATTCACTACAGAGGGATCAGTCGTGAAGCTGCCAGTGAATGTGAGGCCAATGTTCTGAACCCAGTCAAGATCTCCGAAATCCACGTTAAAAATGCCATAAACCGATGCATCAAAGCTGATCCAGCTGGGACCGACCTGGAGATTCGAGTATCCGGCACCAGACGTACCGTTGCAGCTGATACCGACTAAGCACGGGACTCCGTTTACGGTAATGTCACTTCCTGTTACCAAGGTCGCTTGAGCGGCAGGGCCGCCGAACATGCACGCCGCTGCAGCCAAGGCAGCGCACAGGCTACGCATTTGGGTTAGATGGTTTTTCATTTTGTGTTCTCCTTACCTTTGTTGAGTTGAGGCGCGTCAAAACGCGTCGTCACACGCTAAGAAAAAGTCTCTTCGTAAGGTCATGTTGAATGTCTCCCTGAATTAAACCAATGACAAACATTCCTACGCAAATTTCGCGCCTGTAATAAAAATATTTAAATATCCACATGTTACGGAAACGTCGAGATTGGATTGTAATTTTTTTCGACATTCTGGGGTAAGGATCAAACCTCGTTCTGACGCATGTAAGAGGTGTTTGCCCCCTGTTTGTAATGCCATCACCGGTAGCTGTGACCCATGCGTTTATAATCCATGCCTTACACATGCAATCCATGGAGTGATTTTGTTCAAGCTTATTGGTGCCCTGGCCGGCTATTACTTTTTCGGGGTTTTCGGAGCCATTGCCGGTTTTATATTGGGAATCATGATTGACCGCTTTCGCGCTTACGGCGCTGGCGGCGTCAACCCGCTCAACGCGGCGCACCGCCAGGCGGTCTTCCTGGAAACCGTTTTTGTCCTGATGGGGAAGCTTGCCAAGGCGGATGGCCATATATCGCAGGATGAAATCGCGCATGTCGAACAGTTCATGCAGAACCTGGGCATGTCCGCCGCGCACAGGCAGCAGGCCATTGCGCTTTTCAAGCAGGGCGCCGCGCCGGATTTCGACGTGGCGCCGGGCCTGAAGCGATTCATGGCGGTTTGCGGCCATACGCTCAGCCTGAGGCAAATGCTGCTGGTCTACCTCATCGTCATGGCCGTGTCCGACGGGCGCATTCATGCGGCTGAGGAACAGCTGCTCACGGATGTCGCGCTTCATCTCGGCTATGACCAGGCCGCCTTCAAGCGCATGCTGGAAATGGTCCTGAACCAGTCGCACTTCGCCGCTGGCCAGGCGGCTTCCGGAACCGCCCTGGATGATGCCTACAAGGCCCTGGGCGTGAGCAAGGAAAGCAGCGACCAGGAGGTCAAGCGGGCTTACCGCAAGCTGATGAGCCAGTACCACCCGGACAAGCTGATGGGGCAGGGCCTGCCGGAAGATATGATCGCCGTGGCGACCGAGCAGGCCAAGGAAGTGCAGCTTGCTTACGATTTGATCAGCAAGAGCCGGGCAAAATAGCTGCCGGACAGTTTTGAGATTGCTCCCCATTATTTGCTGAGGCTGGGCTGGTGCTTGCCGTGGAGCAGAATATAGCGTTTAATCCATCGACATAAATGTGATCGAGCAGGCAGGGGTGAATATAGTTGATTGTTACTCGATAATTTTTAGGACGGGCAAAAAATTAATAACATGATGAATAAATGTAGATGTTTATCTAGCCATCACTTTGATGCAATTATTTGTGTCAATTAGGATGGCTGTTTTACGTTAGCGGTCGTTTACCGCGTTGACGCGCCAGTACTGGCGCATATTTAAGGAGAAAAAAGTGCAAATGAAATCTGTTGTCTTATGTTTAACCGCTGTGGCCTTCCTTGGCGGCTGTGCGACGGCTGGGAACGAAAAAATGAAGGATCAGAATCAATCATCCATGCAACAGAAAATAACTGAAGGAAAGACAACCAAGGCTGAGGTTCAAGCTGCAATGGGAGATGCTAACACTGTCTCCTTCACAGACTCAGGCAACGAAATCTGGACATATAAGTACTCCCGTGCAACACCTCAATTGCAGAGTTTCATCCCGATCGTCAATCTCTTTAGCAGGGGAGCCGACGTGAATACTAAAGAACTCGTTGTGTTGTTTGACAAGAACAATGTGGTTTCGAAATACACCATGCGGGAGACAAACGATGTGGTCAAGTCTGGAATTGCTCAATAAGCATAACCACTAACCCGGAAGACGACATGGGCGCTGCGCGACAAAGCCTCGCAGCGCCCAGCAGGGGTCTACCAGGTCTTGCAATAACACATGCGCACGAACACTCTCTTGTCCCATGGCACGATCTTTACGAATTAAACTATCTGGCGGCGTTTACCATGTCACATCTCGCGGCAACGGGCGGGAAGATTTTTCTGTCTGACGAACCCGCTAACGAAACACTTTGAAAAAGAGGGTACGCCATGAAGGGGGAATGTGTTAATGCAAGACCTGATAATCATCTAGC
>PQAG01000002.1 GCA_003104895.1 Nitrosomonadales bacterium | reverse complement strand
GAAAGCCTTAAAATCAGGCTCACCCTGCCCGGCCCGGCCGCTGCTGAAAGCCTGCGCGCCAGGCTGCCGCAGGCCCGGCTCATTACCGGAAACGTCATCCCTGACGGGCTTGAAGCCGAATTGACCATAGGCAAATAAACATGAAAGAAACCGCATATACCTGGTGGCGGCAACTCGCCCCGCGTGAACGCCGGCTCATCTCGTGGGGCGGCACCGCACTGCTGGCTGCATTGTGCTACGCCTACCTGTGGCAGCCGCTCAGCGCAGAACGTGTCAAGTCCAGAGCCAGCCTGCCGCAGCTGCGCGCTGACGCTGCAAACATGGCCGCCCAGGCGGAAGAGGCCGCAAGGCTGCGGCAGAACGCACGCGCAGTTCTAAGCGGTCCCGCCCTCCAGGCCGCGATCCAGCAAGCCATGAACGAAGCGGGATTGGATGAGAAAAACGTGCAGATCATCCTGCTCGACGAGCATCGCGCCAGCATCATATGGAGAACAATTTCATTTGATGCCTGGACGGCATTGATTTCCCAACTGCAAAAGGCTCAACGGATACGGCTGGAATCCTGCAACATTGAGTCGCTGCCTGAAGCTGGTCTGGTCAGGGCGCAGGCAGTACTGGAGGAAGTGGGGGGCTGACTTGTTTCATTGAGAAAAAAAGCGAACCCCTTACTCCAGCCAAGGGAAGCTCGTGAAATCAATCAGGAGTGCCCCCCGCGCTGATCCATAGTATAAAACGCCCCAGTAATTCGGGGCGTTAAGGAAGTGCTGATTTATGTGTCATTGCGAGAAGTGAAGCGACGAAGCAATCTATAATTTCTTGATTATCAAAGAATGAGTTTGCTTCGCTACGCTCGCAATGACGGGGCCAAGGAATAAATCAGCGGTTCCTTAACTATTTAGAGCCACTTTATTCGTGTCTTAATATCAAGGCTCATTCACCAACACTGCCCCGTCCCGGTCGCAGCCTTTGCCCCGGTATTGGTGATGCTCAAGGTGCCGCACACGTCTGATACCTGTGCATTTTTTGGCGCTGCACTCAGAGTAAAGCTTTGTGCGGCAGAGGCGGAAATCGTCAGGTCGTAGTACTTTGCGGTGCCGTCCTTGGGTGTTTCCGTAAATGGCAACACAACGGCAGCCCCTCCACTGTCCTGGTCGTAGCGGTTGGAAAGCGTGTAATTGCGCTCCATGAACTGGGCCAGTTCAAGCAGCGCCGACTTGGCATCCGCGCGACGAGATTTTCTTATGCTGTCCTGATAGGAGGGGTAAGCTATGGCGGCAAGAATGCCGATCACCGCCACCACAATCATCAGCTCAATCAAGGTAAAGCCCTTGGCAGCATGAATTAATCGACTCGACCTTGAATTCTTCATGATTTACAACCTCCCTTTAGGGAAAAGCAACCCCGCTTCCCTGCCATGAATTACTGAACTATCTCGCGCCAGGTAATACGCCCGACCTTACCCTTGCTGACGCTTTCCGGGGTCTTGATCACGGCACCGGTTGAGCTACTGGCATATTTGTACTCTTTATTCGGATCATCCTTGCTCTTAACTACTGTAGGTGTAGTAATGATGCCGCCTTGCGCTGGTTTGATGCCACCTGCAGCCACCTGGCTAGAGCCATAAGTCAACAGGTCGCTGGCATCAAATTTTCCTTCACCTGTAACGTCGAATGGTGAATCATTCAAGCGGTTCCCGGTCAACGCATCCAGTTCCATCAACCAGGAACTGCCCCCCGCCAAGCAAGGTGTATTAGATGGAATCAAGGTGGGGAATACGATCCGGTCGTTACGCAGCAGGGGATTATAGGCAATGCGTTCGCCAGGGTCTCCAGATGGGACAGCGGGGAAATCCAGATACCAGCCAAACTTGGTAGCCCAATCAGCAGGGGTACTGAAATTGTTGCTGGTGATGCGATAGTCATTGGTCAGCCCAGCCCCGGCAGTCTGGGTGACGGTTTGCGTGGCCAACACAGACTGCTGTACCAGTTGGCTGCGGCCCGTCACGGTCGTGGTTCCATCCTTGTCCCACACGCCATAGAAACTCTGTGTGCTATCCGTGGTGGTATCCGCATTCTCCAGATACTTGCCGGTTCCGAACAACACCATCGCACCGCCGGAAGTGTGCTGCATCACCTGGGGCGCGGTAGTGATAGGTTGCAGGATGCTGCCACTGTCTTTTGCTACAAACAATGGTGCACCGCCAAACGCCACATGCCATGCAGCCGGACTGGTCGATGTGACATCAAATTTCCACAGGTTGCCCTTCAAATCACCGGCATAAACGAAATCCACCACGCCGTCATCGTCGATATCATAAGGCATGGGCGTCGAAAGCCCGTTATCCGGCCCGGCATCCGCCTCCAGTTTGATGTAATCGGTGCCTGAACTCCAGGTAGAGCCCGTATGGTCAAGGAAGAAGATGAACAACGCGGCCTTGCCGTTATCGCTGTTATAGCCGTTATTCACGATCAGGGCCCACTTGCCGTTGTACATCCTCCTGATCTGTTGCGAGATGCCCTTGAAGGGAGGATAAGTAGGCTGGACGTGGGTGTAGCCCAGATCGCCATCGTTACTGCTGGTAAATTCCCACATCACGATACTGGCAGCGTTGGCCTCGGAAAAACTGGATGGATCAGTGATATCAAGCGCGTAGATAGCGCGCCCGCCCCAGTTCAAACCCCCAACCAGAACGGTTTTCCAGGTCGTGCCGATTTCAATATCATTCACCATCGGCGTGCCATCCACAAAATACTGGTGGGCATAACTTTGGCCGGTGAGCTTGCTCAGATTTGAATAGACCACGCTGGGTACGTAGGCGATTTTCTCCTCACCCGTCGCCGCATCGAAACCATGCAGCATGCCATCGTTCGCGCCCGCATAGATCATCGGTTGCCGGGTCAGATTGGCCACCCTGAAACTCTTGTAGGTCGCGCCGCCCCAGCCGGCTTCCGGCACACCAACGTAAACCGGGCTGGAATTGACGATATCTCCGAGTTTGCTTTCGGTGCGCTCGCGGAATTTCGTCGCGGACTTGCCTTCATTAGCTGCGCTGCCGCGCAGATAATCAACGCGCAGAGACCCCTGGCCATCTGCAACCCCCAGCTCATTCTTGTTAAGCCAGTCCTTCTGGGTCGTATCCGTCTGGGCTGAAATGTCTGCCCAGGTAAACGGAATTCCATCCTTGGTATCGAGGCCAGTAGTAATGATCTTGCGGTTGCCAATCTGGGTATTTATGACGTCTTTTGCGTTCCACGCCTCGGTGGTGATATCGCCAGTAATAGGGTCCAGATTGAGGGCGCGCAATTCTCCATACCAGTAGTTGCTGTTGAAGCGAGCCTGGTAGATACGGCTCCCAGTTTGTAGAGAAGTCGAGTTTGTCGCTACCGATGACGCAGAAGACTCATTGAGCATCGATTGAAATGCCTTGTCCAGTGCCGTTTCCAGGGCATTGGGGTTGGTCACCTGGAAGAAACTGTCCGGAACGCCATCATGCCCATCGGTGCCATCGGCCAACTTTCTGTCCCATTCATCCACCAGATCGGGCTTGTTGTTGGTAGTGAGTTCATCTTCCTTGAAGCCACCATATTTAGCCGCGTAGGAGAGCGGATCCTGCAATATGCCAGCCGTGGTGCCGGAAGGGGTATAAGTAGCGGAAGTCGGAGCATCCGTGTAGACGCAGGCATTACAGCCGCCGCTGGCGCCAATATGGGTCGTAGGCGTAACAGTCACAGGTGTAGGGTCGGTGTAGGAAAAACTATTGATACCAGAGTGGAAGTGCGGGCCATCCTTGGTGGTACCACTGACGGCATAGCCAAAACCAAACAGGTATGGCGTGGACTGCGCGACCACATCGGTGGTGATGGTGATGGTATTATCCGCGTTGACCTGGTATTTGATGCGGCCCCACATATCCTGGTCGTAGTCGCCGCCCTGCTCGCTGTCTTCCCAGTTGACGTAAAATGCGCCGCTCCCTGCCGCACTGCACATGCCGCCGCTATCTTTGGTGATAGTTGCTACAGTGGAGGAGGAAGCCCCGGAGGGAATCTGGCAAATCACCTTGAAGTCCACCAGCGTCCCGCCCCCATACCCCTTCCCTGCGCTTGTTCGATCCAGGCGGCCAGCGGGCATGATGGTGACAGATCCGGTGCCAACAGGCACCGTCACCTTTGGCACATTGGTTGCCAGTGAAATACCATAAGTGCTGACTTTCAGCGATTTCAGATCGGTCGCCTCCACGGCACTCAAATCCGAGCGGATGCGGTTGGTATGGGCATGGTAGGCCACCCCGGACAAGAGGTAGGAGCCTTCGACACCCGCGCCTTCAGGGCAGATGCCATAGGCGCTGCCCAGGGAGGTAAATGCCTTGTCGGAACAGATATCGTTGTTGAGTGTGCCGCTATTGCCAACATAGCCGTGAGTAATACCTTCCTCGCTTCCCACCGTATTGGTATCGGTCACGGCATTGGACCCGATATCAGAGGAGACAGTCATCTGATCCCTGTCGTAGGAAGAAGCGCTGGCGTTGAAATTGAGGACATTGAGCGGCGCGCAGTAGTTGGCGTTGCTCAAAGGGTCGCTCCAAGTCGCGGTAGTCAGGCCGCTGATAAGAGCCGAATCGTTGGCGTTGAAAGTGGAAGTGACTGCCTTACCGGCCAGATAACGCAAGGACTCGGCATACATCTCAGCCATCGGGTTGCCCCATGACAGGCAGGTCCCCTCCGTCAGCGAGGTTTCACCCCAGGAACAGAAAGTGCTGCCGCTAGTGCTGTCAAATGCGTAAGTGCCATCGCCATAGCTGTAGCCAAACATGCGCATTTTGTTCAGGTTGTTGATAATGTTGCCACCGGCGGGGAGGGTGGTTTTGAAGGTGCCATCGGTAGTGGTATTGATCTCATCGGAAAGCGCTCCGGCATTCTTGCGCAGCACGCCACCCGACTTGTTCTTGCTGTAGGAACCCGTCATCAGCCCGAATTTGAGCAGGCCTTTTTCTCCATAATACTGCAACAGGCCAATTGGCTTGTAGTTTCCGCTTGGATAGCTGGCGCATTTTTCATCCCCCAGCGCCGTGCTGTCGCAGGCTTTTACCCGCACGATATAATCGCTGCTGGCCCCGTTCGCGCCATTGGCGATGCGGCCATTGGATGTAGTCGTTTTATTAGGCCCCAGGGAACTGGCATAACTTCCACTCAAGGCAGCACGATTGCCGTTGGTTCTGGTCGTTCCTATGCCCGTCGTGGATTCAGCAGGACTGGTCACGTCTTCGCGCCAGTAGCACTGCCAGCGCTCGTTGGCGTTCCACAGGGAAAAGTTGCCCTTGGCGACCCGCAGCAGCGGCGGATTGGTATTGGTCTGGGATTTCCTTTGAGGGTCGGTAGTGGCTCCCAGCGTGGCATTGCACATTGTCAGGCCAGTCTGGGTCCAGTTGAATATTTTCCAGCTGGTCTTGGTGCCGGAGCCTGCGTATTTTTCTACCGCCACCTCGATATTTCCGGAAGCACAACTGCTTGTGCCTGCAGCGATGCCATCGTACATGGTGATGCCGGTGCCATTGACGCACCCCACCGCGCCGACCATGTAATTGTTCGGATCGGCCGCATCCTCAATCAATACCTGATCGCCATAGGAAAATTTTGTTGTATCAACGGTGAAAATCTTGTTGCCTGTGCCGATGCTCACGCTGCTGCCGCTTGTAACGGCCGCTGGTGTGGTATCCGGATTAAACGGGGTCAGTGTATTGATCGCCGGGTAGCGTTGCGCCCAGGTCTCTGCCGTCCCCAATGGCTTAAGGTCCATTGCCTGCGCAATGACGGGGTTGTAGTACTTGGCCCAGGAGTGGGCATCCGTGGGAAGATAAGCGCGTTCCAGCACGGTAATTCCCGCAGCACCCGTACCATCGGTCGAGCGCAGCCCGCCATAGAGCAGCTTGCGCACGGCATCCATGCGTGACATGCTGGCCCAGTTGAGGAAATTGCCGTGCCAGTTGCCGCTGCAATCGGCGGGTTTGGTACCCGTATAAGAGGCAGCCACAGGAACGAACCTAAGGTCAGTACTACTGTAGGTATAGCACTTGTAGCTGTCAAAATAGCCGTAATAGTCGATGGTATGCTTGTAGGTAGTTTCGATATAGCCATCGCCATCCAGGTCGGAATAATCGTTGTAGGCCTTCTGATAAAGATTCTGGTCCTTGGTGATATTCAGCATGACAATCGGTGGAACGGAGGCGCCCACGTAAAGCGGCCCGGCAGGAATGGTCATGCCTGCCTGTCCGAGGGATGCAATTCCAGCAAGGAGAGCGAAAAGGATGCCGGCAAAATATCGGTTCAGGGCAGGCTTCATGATGTTACTCCTTGTAAACTTCCTGTAAGGTCACCTGGGTATTGGCGTTGGCGCCGTAGCCGCGCGCCGTGATGCGGTAATAGTTCACTTGCTGTTTCCGGAACGGCTCGATCAGGTAACGCGGCGGCTGGCTGACTGAAGGAAGCGCGGGTGCCGCAGTATAAGTGCCATAAGCCACGCTGGGGGCAGAACTGAGACTGAAGCTCTGGTATACCGGACTGGAAGGCTCAATACAGGCAATGCCAGGAGCGTTGATCGTACAGCATAATCCATCAGTGCAAGCGGCGTCAGAGCCCGTCATGCCGGAAATGCAGCCAAAGGTTCGAGTTGTGGAGGCAGTCGAACCATCAATTTCCTTGCACACAATATCTCTTTCGGCATCACGCAATGCGGCTTCCGCTGCCTGTAAGGCAATATTCCGGTCGCGCGCGTTGCCTGACATGCGCTCTTCCATGGCGCTGGTTTGCATCGCGGTGACGCCAAGCAGGGTCAGGATAACGAGGAAGATCAATCCCATAACCAGTGCCGCGCCGCCCTGCAAACCAGCAGCGGCAGTGGCCTGATGCGCCGGGTGGAAACCCATCCGGCCGGCACGCCATGTTGACGATGGCAATAAGTTTTGGCGAGTCATGATTTCTTCCAGTCCCGGGACTACGAAGTACGGTTGCGCAAATTATAAGTGGCGCTGAAGGCGCGCCGGACTCTCCAGTCAGTTGCGGTGACTGAGTTGCCATTGCAATCAATATACGTTTGCTTCTGGGGAGCAAGACTGTCTTCGCTCGAACGTATCAGCACACACAGCCGCACGGCGGTGACATTGGCCATTACAGCAGTTCCCGCCGCAACATATTTGCTGCCATCACCATAGAGGATTTGCATGTCTTCGACATCATCCAGCAACACCTGGGAGGTTGCGCTGCCATTCCCCAGGCAGATCAGCTGCTTGCTGGCATTGATCGAAAATGCATTCACTGCCCGGCCGCCCGGTGCGGCGGCATTAAGACAATCGGTGGCGGCATCGTAACTGACAGTGATGCTATCCGGAGCCCCGTCTGTTCCTGTGATTGCGGTTCCACTAAAACTGGTGGCGGAGGGAGGAGCATATAAACTGGCAGGAGGAGCAAATGAAATATTGGTATAGCCTGCATCGCGGATGTTGCGGCCCAGCAATTCCATGGCGAAACGGCCATTTTCCTGCAGGCGGGAGAGATTGTCCTGGGAGCGGTAAGTCTGCTTGGCGCCAACGAAGAGGGTAGCGATCACGGCGACAAGGAAAAGACCGATAGCCATGGCGACCATCAGTTCTACCATCGTCAGCCCGGATTCTTTGCTTTTTGCCCGAAAAGTGGTCACTTGCATATTATTGGGCGCTGCCTGGAAGACGAAATTCAAGATGCCAGATTTCATGGAGCCACCCATACATCGAAATTACGCGAAATGGTGCCATTGGCCGCACACCCGGTTTCTCCCGTGGTGCACTTTTCAGCCCAGCTGACCCTGATACAGAACCGGTTGCTGGTGGCATCCAAGGTAGTGCAGTCGGCGTTAGCACGATAAGCGCTGCCGCCGCCTCCGGGAAGCAGGGCCGCATTGGTGGCATTCCAGGCATAGCGGTCATACTGCGCCATTTGTGCCGAATCACAACCGGTCGATATGCAGCCAGGGTCCGATCCGGCGCCGGTGGCAATACTGTTGTAAGAACCGGCAGCGACCCCAGTCATGTTGGCCCGCATCCGGTCAGCCATGTCGTAGGCCTGCTGCGTAGCGATCGAGCGCAGATAGGCTGTCTGGTTGCTTTTCAGGCCAACAGCCTGTAGCCCGGCCAACCCCAGAAGTCCAAACGAGATCACCAGAATGGCAATCAGCACCTCCAGCATGGAGAAGCCTTTTTGTGGTTTCAGTTGCGGTAACCGCATCCCGGTGTGCATAACGAGCAACCTTCCTTTTATGAGCAGACGCTGGCAGTTTTGGCGGTACTCACCCTGCCCGTCACGCTGACTGAAATCAAACGCCCTGTATATCCGCTGTAACAGAGGGTGAAAACCCCGCTCGTAGTAGAATTTATGATTCCTGTCGATCTATATTGGATTTCAGCATCATTTGTAAAACCTGCGCCCACCAGTGTAAAACCTGTTTTAAGCGCCTCGTGCTCGCGCAGCGCCTCGCCTGCATCAATAGCCGTGTTTCCGTTGGCATCCACCCAGATCGTCCAGCCGCTGCTGAAATCAGCGCCTGCCGCAGTCACACGCACGCTTGCTCCGCGTTTGATAGCCTCACTGCGAGCCAAGGCAAGCCCGGAAACAAAGTCATTCGCCTGAGCCGAAATGCTGTTATTAATGATGAAATCTCGGAAGTTTGGCACAGCGATTGCCAAGAGCACCCCGGCGATCGCGATGGTAATCATCATTTCGATCAAGGTAAAACCGCCTGTGGAGGTTTTTTTCATATCCAAATGAACGCCTTTTTTAGTTGATTCGATAATAATTTAAAATCTTGGCAAGATGCCAGCACGAAATGACAAACGGTTGCCTGGATGGGATAAGTGGTCAAATATGAAAGTAAAGTTGTGACGCATGACATCATAATCATCGGCGCGGGTGTAGCAGGATGCGCTACAGCCCTGGAACTAGCAAATCAGGGAGCACGAATACAGCTTATTGACCAGGGCGGTTTGGGGCAGGAATCCTCCTGGGCTGGAGGAGGAATACTTTATCCCCTGCTGCCCTGGGATTACGCCGAGGCAGTCAACCATCTGGTGCAGCGGAGCATCGCCCTATTTCCCTCCTGGGCCGAGAAACTGCATGCGGCAAGCGGCATCGATCCCGAGTACCGGAAATGCGGCATGCTGGT
>PQAG01000001.1 GCA_003104895.1 Nitrosomonadales bacterium | reverse complement strand
GAAAGCCTTAAAATCAGGCTCACTCTGCCCGGCCCGGCTGCTGCTGAAAGCCTGCGCGCCAGGCTGCCGCAGGCCCGGCTCATTACCGGAAACGTCATCCCTGACGGGCTTGAAGCCGAATTGACCATAGGCAAATAAACATGAAAGACGCTGCATACTCCTGGTGGCGGCAACTCGCCCCGCGCGAACGCCGGCTCATCTCGTGGGGCGGCACCGCACTGCTGGCTGCATTGTGCTATGCCTACCTGTGGCAGCCGCTCAGCGCAGAACGTGTCAAGTCCAGAGCCAGCCTGCCGCAGCTGCGCGCTGACACTGCAAACATGGCCGCCCAGGCGGAAGAGGCCGCAAGGCTGCGGCAGAACGCACGCGCAGTTCCCAGCGGCCCCGCCCTGCAGGCCGCGATCCAGCAAGCCATGAACGAAGCGGGATTGGATGAGAAAAACGTGCAGATCATCCTGCTCGACGAGCATCGCGCCAGCATCATCATCCAGCCAGCGGCTTTCGAAAGCTGGACAACCTTGATTACGCGCCTGCAGAGCGAGAAAAACATCCGCCTCGAATCCTGCAACATCGAGGCCTTGGCGGAAGCGGGAATGGTGCAGGTACGGGCGGTGATGGGGTCGGGAGAAAAATAGGCCAGCTGTGCAATAAAGCAGCGGCCCACCATAAAAAAACCTGCTCCTCACGAGGAGCAGGTGTAGCAGGTTTTTCTGATTGCCTTAGCTGCAGGGTTACCACTTAACGTTTATCCAAATCATGTCCTGGTTTAATAACAACCACTGTTACTGAACCAGTTCACGCCAGATCACCCGCTTGGCCTGGAAGCCACCTGAACTGGTGCTAAATCCAACACCGGGAACCGGCTTCGGGGTGGGGTCGCCCACTTCCACGGTCGATGCAACTATCTTACCATCGGGGAGCATGATCAAATTAATACCGACCACGGGGGTGTTTGACTTCACGCCGACATAACCCCCGACTGAGCCAGCTGCAGCCAAGCCGGTCTTGTAATCCACATAATTGGTCCATCCATATCCACTAGGGGCACAAGCCGTATTGGTCGGTACCGTGGTGGGAAATAGCAAAGTGCCATATTCGAGTCGCGGATCGACATTGGCTCTCTCTCCCAGATCGGGGAAATTGGCATACCATCCGCGCTGCGAATTCCAATCTACGGCACTGCCTGAGGCCGTCCTGTTTGCACCGCTATTGGTGAATGTCCTTTGCTCCATATCGTCTGTGCCACTTCCTAAACGCGGATTTATGAAAGGCACCGTCGCATTGTCATCTTTAATTGCATAGAGCGTATTCTGCTGGCTGGTTGTCAGATCGGAAACCTCGAGATACTTGCCGGTCGCAACATAAACCACGCGCTTATCGTTGATTTTTGCAAACTCAGTGCGGGTAGTAATGGGTTGAACAGCGCCGGAACTATCCTTCAATACCGCAAATTTCAACAGGCTGTAATCCGACATATCGATGCGCCAGAGGTTGCCCTGCAAATCTCCGCCATAGATGAATTTCGCAGTATTGTCCCTTTCAGAAGCATCGGCCCAGAATTCAATCTTTGCCAGACCGCTCGGGGTGGTCCCATCCCCGACTTCAGTGCTGATCTTGTCTAGCACATCTCCGTTGACAGGGTCGAGCATGTACACCCAACCCTTGCCGTCTCCTGGCTCACCATTTCCTTCATTGGCGTTGTTGTAGCCTGAAGTCAGAAACACTACCCATTTCCCATCCGATGGCCTCTTGCCGATTTTCGGCTCCGCGAAGCTGTATCCCACGCTATCATCCATTTTCAGGGCATGGTCGGTTGTTTGAGTATAGGTAAACTCCCAGAGGAATTTGGGGTCTGCGGGGTCCGTCACGTCCAGGGCATAAAATCCCCGCCCTCCAGCGTGCAGGCTGCCTACAAGTATGCTACGCCAGGATGACCCGTCAAAAACATCTCCACTTACCGCAGTTCCGTTCACATAGTAAGTATGCAAACCGGCATAGTTCTTGTCCGCCAGCTTCCACATCTTGGGCATCACCATGCTGGGAACATAAGCCCAGCGCTCCTCTCCTGTATCCGCATTGAAAGCATGCAGCATGCCGTCGTTGGTACCCAGAAAAACTGTTTTTGCACGTCCAGCCTTATCTGATTTAAAGGTGTCATAGCCGGAATCGGTGTAATTGAATGTGGGCTTTCCGATAAATATGGGTTGGGATTCGATTGCATCGCCCATCGTAGCTTCGCGATAACGATAGAGCTTCTCCACATTAGCCGTGCGGTCTTCATAGCCGGTCTGGCCGCGCAGATAGTTGACCAGGTTAGCTCCGGACGCAAGCGTCTGTTGTGGCGCAGTCAGGGTGGGCCATTGGCTCAGGGCCGTTGGCGAATTGAAATAGGCCTGCTGGCTGGGGGTCATGTTGTTATAGTCAAATTTAACCAGAGTAGCGCTGCCTGCGGCATCCTTCATGTAAATATTGCGTGTATCAGAATTCGTGGTCACCTTGTTTTTCAGCGTACCAGTGCAACTGGCTGGCACTTCAACCTTGCAGTCAGTGCCGACCAGCGTACCGCCAGCGCAAGAGGTCTGGGAAGGTGTTACACAATACCAGACATTGCTGCCGCCACTGGTATCGTTCTGGAGATAGCTTGGAGAGTTACAGACGTACGTTGGCACGACATCTTCCACGCACCATATGGCGGTTTCGCTGGTCGCACCTGTCGTCAGGTCAATCAGGCGAGCTTCCAGATTGCCACGCCAGCTCACGGTCGTATAGCTGGCCACAAAAGATTTGTTATCCAGATTCACCGGGTTCAACGTACTCGTGGCTGCCGCCGAGCCGGCCCCGCCTGCCGCCTTCATGGCTGCCAGTGCCTTGGCCAGCCCCTTGACAATTTGATCCGGGTTCTTTGCGCTGAAATACTCGCCCCGGCCATTGACCGCCGCGTGCCAGAGATCATCGATGCGCTCGCCTTCGGAGTTGGCTATCGGGTTAGACCAGTTCACCCCATTGAGGTTGTTTTTCAGATCATAAAAATCGCCCTCGGTCGCGTTCAGATAATCTTCCTGATACACCAGCGTGCCATCTGCGCCCAGTCCGATGGTAAAACTGGTCATATGTTGCTTGGTGTTGTTATCCGTGGCGCTGATGAATACGTTATCCTCGCATAGCGGCCCCACTGTCGCGGGGGGAATCGGTGTGCCGCAATTAGCCAATGCAGGCGTGCGCAGGTCGGTTTCATAATAATATTTGGCAATATCCGCCAGCGTATTGCTGGTTGCCGTCGTTCCTTCCAGCATCGGACGAGGCGTGCCGGGACCATCCATGTTGCCTACGCTGCCAAGCGACAGACTGTATGTGCCTGTCGAGCTATTCCAGTAGCCATCCGTAGAAAGAATTGAAAAATTCTGCTGGCAGGAATACTGCATGGGATCCTGCTGGCCAGCCACCTTATTTGCAAAAATCCGGCCCACCTTGCCCAGCGAGTTTTGCAGCGGCGTGCCCCCTCCCAAGTCAGCTTGGAACAGTTTGCTGTACCACGAGTTCTTGTGCGCCAGCTCAAATATGTCGATGTGCAGAAAATTTGAGCCATCTGTTACCCCGGTATAGTTAATCACGTTAAAGCCCACGCGGTATTTGTTATCTAAGGCTTTGAAGGCGCGGCTCACCCCGGATTTCATCATGCCCATGCGGGTATGGTAGTAGGTAAACCAGTTGGCATAGTTGGTCATTTCTTCAGGGTAAGTGCAGGTCGTGCCAGCGCAATCAGTGCGGTTAGGGTGCTTGGCAGCGGTGCCCGGATAGGGGTAGCTGTTATTGGCTGGATCGATTTCGGTGTAAACCGTATTGCCGGGTATGCCGCCGCTAAAGGCGGAGGGCGTGATGGTTTTTGAACCGGACGCCTTGGTGACTTCAGGTATATAGGTAATGGCACCCGGTGCAATAATCGTGACGACGCTAGCGGAAGCCGTTGCCTTGTACCCGGCAGTCGTGCAATTACCTGCGGAACTTGACGAGCAGGCGTTGATTTTATCTCTAATCCGTGTTGCGACAATGGTGCTATCGTTTGATCCGGATGTAGTCGCGGACAAAATTTCCAGCCCGTTCACCTTGACGCTACTTACGCTGGTGCTGGTACCGCTCGAAATCGTCAAAGTAGCGGTTGCTCCCACGGCGCCGGGGTGGCGCCTGTAAGTAAAAGTGCCTACGCGGATCGACTGGCAAGCATTCGTTCCCCCGCTTTGCGCCAGAGCCGCGTTATTGCACCAGCGCAATGGAGCAGGATATTTGTATGCCCCGCTGGGTGCCGTTGCGGGGATACAGTTTTTCAGGTTCGGCTTGTCGCAATACTCCCCCACAACAAAGGTGAAAAAATTGGCTCGGCCTCCGGTCAGATCGCAGGCGCCATTCGGCGCGGTGCCTGTTGGTGTGCTGCCATCCGGACAGAGCTGATTAGGACGGCCATCAACATTCGTGTCGTAACTCAGGACGCCAAAAGCATCATACTTGACGCTGTTCCAGCCTGAGTTTTTGCTGGGGTAGGCTGTCGTATTCAGCGACCCGTCCGCATTGAAATGCACAGGCGGAGAATAGGTAACCGCCGGATTGTAGTAGGCCACGTTCCAGGCGGAATTTCTATAAAGATTCGGCTGACTGCTGCGGGAATAGTCATAGCCCACCCAGTCCGGCATGAAATCCCAATCCATACTGCCCGAATCGTCCAGGGTGAACATGATATTGGGTAAAACAGTTGTTGTCGTAGCGGTCGCCAGCGGCGCGTTGGCCAGATTAACCAGGGCAGCATGCGCAGCGTTCGGCGCCGCAAGGCCAGCGCATAGAGCCAGACAGGCAAATATGCTTTGGTAGCGGTTCATATGCGGTGAGTGTGTCATCATGACCTCCTAGTAGGCATATGCCTGAATGTAACTGACAGTATTCCTGGGGCCGGTTACCCTTGCAGTAATACGATAGACCGGGCTGCCGGAGATGGCACCCGAACCGAGTCCCGCCTCATAGGAAAGCCGGCCGCGCTTGGAGCCATTGTCCTCTGAGGAATCACTGAAAAGACAGTTGGCTGTGGAGAGCAACTGGTTGGCATTCCGGCAAACGCGCTGAATGATGTAGCGAACCGTATTGCCAGTCGTTGAATCCAGCCCGTTGGCATCGAAGTTGGCGCCCGTGCCGGGCCGGCTAGCACCGGAGGTCCAGGTCGAATCAGCAGTCAGATCGGCTGGAACCGCTATGCTCGAATAGTAGCCATTTGCCGGGGCATCCACGTTAAAAGCGTGCGTTGCATCAGTCCATGGATCCTTGTTGAGCGCCATCTGGGCAGTTTGAGTCGTGGCCATCCACGGAATAGCGGCCTCAACACCAGCGTCCGCGGCGGAAGTTGCAGCCTGCTTGAAGGCGAGATTGCCAGCAACCAAGGTGGAAGTATCAACCGAGCGCACCAGCGCCACTGCTGCCAGCGACATCACAACCAGAGCGATCAGTGCAATGAAGAGCACAACGCCTTTTTGCCCTTCGCGTGTATTGTTCCGCTCTTGTGGTTGCCCGATGCGGCCCAGTGCCAGCAGAATACAGCCATTTCCACAAGCAGTGCTACCGGCGAGATATGGAAGGCCCCTGCGATCTTGCTGTTTCCAGTATGTGCATATGTGTTTCATGATTTCTCCATGCTCTCCGCCCATGATCAAAGCGTGTTGCTGGACCAGACCATATTGCGCAGGGGAATGATGGTCTCAAAGACGTTGTAACGATAATGGTCCCAGTCTGACCCCAGTCCCGATAAATCGACGTTGACCGGAGTCGGGTCACCGGTCCAGATACAAGTCTGATTTGGCTTGGGGGCTGCCGTGTTGCAGGTGTAGCTGACCACGCCTTTTTCATATGCACCGTTGCGCGTAATGAGCGCGATACGGATTGCCCTGATACGGCGGCGCATTGTGAGGTCCGGCGCGGCAGCGGCATTTTCCCAAGAAGCCACGGTATTGCTGGTGCCAGCTGCTGCGGTCAGTCCATATTGCGCTTGCAGACTGACAACATCAGCGGTACTGGGGATCCCGTTGCGGGTCAGGCCGCCGGCTGCTGTTGTAAAGACCACCTCATTCCAATCACCCATGCAGGCGATGTTTCCAGCCATTACCGCAGGGGCGGCAGCCAGCGTGACATGGGTATTGTCCGGCAGGGCACTTACCTGCTGCATCGCGCAACTCGAGCCATTCACCACCAACACGACATCGCCCACCTGACAGCCCAGATTATTGGTGACTGTCACGCTGGTACCCGCAAATGTCCCGGCAACCGGAATGCCACCCCGCTGCGTTGAGCCATAACGGATAGTCAGCGTATCGCTCCCCGCACCGCCATCGGTGATAAGCACCGGGAAAAGTCCGGCACCACCGAACGTTGGGAGAGGGTCACACCTGAGGGCTGGGTTCTGTGTGCTGAAAACCGGCATTCCATACCCCGCCATGGATGCCTCACGCTGAATGGTATAGATCGCCACGCTGCCGTTGGTCTGAGCGTCCGCCCCTCCGGTCGTGCTGCGTTTCTGCCCCTCGAAGACAGAAAAAACCTGCATGATGACCAAGGTTGCGAGGAGTCCAATCACCAAACCCACCATGATTTCAACCAGACTGAATCCCAGGCTATGCGATTTTTGCATATTGCTATTCATATCAGCCCCCTGCCACGCGCGCGACCATGACATATGTATGTGTCACGGGTGATCCGGTTTCAGATGGAGGCATCCAGTTAACTGTGACGCGGAATTCTCCCGGCGATATTTGTTCAGTCGTGCGCGTCCCTCCGGGTAAAATCGTAGAGATATCCGTGCCTGGCGAAGCCTCAAGAAAGGCACCTGCGTTTGCAGGATCCGACCAGATCAGACCTATCCTCTGCTGAGCAATAAAACCTGCCTCAGAGCGAAATCTCGCGTCCGATGTATTCTTGATCATCGCCGCCTGCAATCCGACAACAGCCAGAATCCCCATCGAAAAGATCAGGATGGCGATGAGCGCTTCAAGCAGCACAATGCCCTGCTGCGAACCTGGAGAAGACTGTTTTATGTCGATGTCCATAATCACATTACCCTATCGTTAGCAGTGGCGCGGGTCGGGCGAGGAAACATTGGGGTCGCACATTCGAATATTTCCGCCGGTATCGATCGTGACACGCAGATTGCGACTATCCGAGGTCGACAACTGGGTATTATCGATGTCAAAACTAACTGTTGAGCCTACGCCTGGAACGGGAAACGACATCCTGCCAAAGCTGTCGAAACGTATGGTCAAGCCATTGCTGGGAGTGACTGTGACGGATGCAGAAGAACCTTCCCCAATTGACCTGCTCTGGATAGCGGCGGTATCCGGACAGCCAGGTGAAATCACTGTACATTGCACCGACCAGGCGGAACCCCCTCCCACCACAAACTCAACGTTAGAATTGCGGCGTACAGCCTCGTTGCGTGCAAACTGCAGGCCGTTCACAAAGGACTCGGTAGCATTTCTAATCAGAGTGTTCTGTATCCAGACCGAGTATGCTGGCATCGCCAATGCAAGTGTCAACCCCAGAATTGCAATCGCAATCATCAGTTCGATCAGGGTGAAGCCTCTTTCTGCCTCAACGGATTGAGCAGCTTTGTACTCGCGGGGGATATCTCTGCCGAGAGCGGCATCGAAACCCAATCTGGCGTAGCCATTAATCCCAGCAGGGATCTTCCTTGAAGAGGCGTGGACTATCAGCATGATCCACCATGCTTGGTCAGCCAGCAATCCGCTCCGACCGTCCCTCCTGCGTTTGAGGTTTTCGCATTGCTTTGATCTATCGTGTAGCTATAACCACTCATATCATAGGCACCGGCACCAGTTGCAGTGATGGTATAGGCATTGGCCGTAGGTCCAGCAGTGAATGCATAAGTAAAATATTTCGTGCCACCAGTATTCAGCGTAGCGCCAACATAGGTGCGGTTATCCTGAAAGTATTGCTCCAGCATGACCCGGTTGTCGGCGAGGGTAGTTGTGGCCTCCTGAATTTTTCCACGCCTCAAATAATCTGTGTAAGAAGGCAGGGCAATTGCCGCCAATATCCCGATAATAGCCACGACGATCATCACTTCGATCAGCGTGAAGCCCCTGGTTCGGCCTGCCGGAATTATATGTAATTTCATTTTCGCGCCCCTTCCTTTGATTACGCTTTGAATGCTATCGAATGAATGTCCAGATTACCAGCATGAAATGACAAACGGGATATTTCTGCTGATAGGCGGCAGATGACCATATCATGGCCACCAGCCAGCACTGACTTTAGGCATATTTGAAATACCCCATCAGGCACGCCATAATGGCCCCCCAATAAAACAGGAACGAGTCTTGGAACCGGATTGCATCATACTTGGCGGCGGCGTAATCGGCTACAGCACGGCGCTGGAGCTTGCCCGCGCCGGCATAAAGATCAGCCTGATCGAACGCAATCAGGCGGGGCAGGAATCTTCATGGGCGGGCGGCGGCATTCTCTACCCGCTTTTGCCGTGGGAATATTCCGAAGCAGTCACTCGCCTGACCGAGTACAGCACTGGCCTGTTTCCCATCTGGGTTGACGAACTGAGAAACAACACCGGCATTGACCCTGAATACCGGAAATGCGGCATGCTGGT